>CACJSX010000004.1 GCA_902596185.1 uncultured Pelagibacteraceae bacterium | reverse complement strand
TTACTCCGTCAAATAATTCTTCAATAGTTTTTGGTCTTACAGTTCCATCATCTTCTGCAATTACAAGTATTTTTCTATAAGCCGCTTCCTTCTTTTGAAGATCATATTCAACACCAACTAGTCTTAAAATAAGACCAAGTAAAATTAAAAAAATTGTTCCTCCCACTGACCAAATTAATGCACCAACAATTAAACCATAATCCCAATCACCAAAAAAGAAAATAGGTATTCCAATACTTAAACCAAATAATATAGGCATAAACTCGATTAGGATCATTAATGCTTCAATTAAACTTGTTCCTAGTGACTCCATTATTCTTGAAAATTTTATTGTATCTTCTTGTACTCTTTGTGCGGCTCCTTCTATTTTTCGAGCTTTGTCATACACACTGTGGTACCATTCAACCATTGCTGTTCTCCACCTAAACAAATAGTGAGAAGTAAAAAAACTTACTACTACAGCTACACCAACGTACATTGCAGCTAATGTTATAAATGAGAGTAAGCTCGCCCAATATTCTTCAATTGTAATTGAGTTTGGTGCACCTAAAGCTTTTTGAATCATATCATAAAATTCACCAAACCATTCATTTATTTTAACGTCTATTTTAACTTGTATCCAGAGGGATGATAAAATGATAGCTGAACCTAACCAGGACCAAATAAACCAATTCTTTTGAGTGAAGAATCTAAACATTAATTATTTCAAAAAATTATCTGCATATGATTTCTTAACAGTTTTTCTTTTTCTTGGTTCAATTAATTCAAAATCAATTTTTTTCTTTTTAGCATAATCTATTGCCTGTTCCTTTGAGGGAAACTCTAATTTTAATTCTGAATAAGTATCAGAAGAACTCTCCCATCCCATAAGAGGATTTGTTGTAGGGTCATTAGTTTTAAATTCTAAAATCCATTTATTATTTTTTGCTAATCCAGATTGCATTGGATTTTTATTGGGAATATAAATAATTGCTTTTTTCATAATTGATGGTCGGAGTGGCAGGATTCGAACCTGCGACCCTCTGGTCCCAAACCAGATGCGCTACCAGGCTGCGCTACACTCCGATCCGAGTACTAATACAGCAGTTATTGATAATTTCAATGTATAAAGATACCAAAATTAAAAGAAATTTGAATAAAATCTGGTATATAACGAAGCATGATAATTACTTGTCCAAATTGTAACAAGCAATTCAAAATTGTTAATTCTTTAATACCAGATGAAGGTAGAGATTTGCAATGCGGATCATGTAATCATGTTTGGTTTTATAAAATTGAAGAAAATAATAATGAAATATTAGAGTTAAAACAAGAAGTTATCAGTGAAGACATTGAAACAAAAATTGAAAATAAAGAGGAGAAAATAGAAGAAAAAAAACAACCAGAAGAAATAATTAAAACTGAAATAAATAATAATAAAAAAGAAAAAAATTCAGAAAAGCAAAAAAAAACAACGATATTCAAAAAAACAGAAAGTAAGGGAAGTAAGTTTTTTTCTTATTTGATAGTATCTATCATATCTTTTGTAGCATTAATTATCTTGCTTGATACCCTAAAAACTCCACTTATTAACGTGTTTCCTGGAATAGAAATTATTTTATTTAACCTTTTTGAAACATTGCAAGATATAAAACTATTTATTATAGACCTAATATAATTTTTTTATGATCAATTATTTATCTAAAACTTTTAGATGGTTCTTTAAATTAGAAGCTGCAAGTGGTCTTGTATTATTATTTGCTGCAATAATTGCATTATTTATAAGTAATTCTGGGCTTGCAGATTTGTATTTTTCCACTCTAAATAAATATTTATTCATAGGTATTAACAATTTTGGATTAAAATTATCAGTATTACATTGGATCAATGATGCCTTAATGGCAATTTTCTTTTTCTTCGTTACTTTAGAAATTAAAAGAGAATTTTTACAAGGTGAGCTTTCCAATATTAAACAAGCTCTTTTACCTATTATAGCTGCTGTAGGGGGAATGCTAGTACCAGCATTATTTTATGTTTTTATCAACCTTGGTGATAGCGAAACTTTGAATGGATGGGCAATCCCTTCAGCTACTGATATAGCTTTTTCTTTAGGAGTTTTATCTTTGTTAGGAAAAAGAGTTCCTTTATCATTAAAAGTATTTTTAACAGCATTGGCTATAATTGATGATTTGGGAGCTATAGTAATTATTGCCCTTTTCTACTCTGGTGATTTAAGCATTAAATATTTAACTTTAATGTTACTAGCTTTTATTGTTTTGTTATTGATTAACAAATTAAATATTAAAAAGTTCTTACCTTATTTAGTTGTCGGTCTCTTACTTTGGGATTTCACTCATAATTCAGGGATCCATGCTACTATTGCAGGAGTTTTGTTAGCAATGACTATTCCTCATAGAAAAAAAGAAAAAGATTTTTCTTTATTAATAAAAATAGAGCATGCGATTAGTCCGTATGTTGCTTTCGGTATAATGCCATTATTTGCATTTGCAAATGCCGGAGTATCTCTAGAAGGTTTATCATTCTCTTCGTTACTTGATAAGGTTCCTCTTGGTATCGTATTAGGATTATTCCTTGGTAAACAATTAGGTGTTTTTGTGTTCTCTTATGTATCTATTAAATTGAAAGTAGCTCAAATGCCGAACGATACAAGTTGGTACAATTTTTATGGTGTAGGAGTTCTCACTGGAATTGGTTTCACAATGAGTTTATTTGTTGGAAATTTAGCTTTTGTTGAAAACATGCAATATATGGATGGTGTAAAAATTGGTGTATTAACTGGATCGTTGTTATCAACTTTATTTGGTTATTTTTTAATATTACTTACACCAAACAAACCTAACAAATGAGAAAAGCAATTTTTCTATTTTCTATACTTATGTTTATATTTAAATCCTCAGCAACAGCAAATTATGAAAAAAAGTTTTATGATTTTAGTATAGAAAGTATAACAGGTGAAACAATAAATTTTGAAGATTATAAAAATAAAATTTTTTTAGTTGTAAATACAGCTAGCTATTGTGGATTTACAAAACAATATGATGAATTGCAGGAATTGTGGGATTTATACAAAGAAAAAGGTTTAATTGTTCTGGGTGTGCCATCTAATTCGTTTAATCAAGAAAAAAATAACAATCCAGATATTAAAGAATTTTGTGAGGTTAATTTTAATATTAACTTCCCTCTAACAACATTAACCGAGGTAAAAGGCAAAAATGCTCATGAACTTTTTAAATGGGCAAAAGAAAATCATGGTAAATCAGCGGAACCGAAGTGGAACTTTCATAAAATTCTGATTAATAAAGAAGGTAAAGTTCAAGACACATTCGCGTCATTTACAAAACCAACTTCAAAAAAAATAATTAAAGCTATAGAAAATATCTTATAAGTTTATTGTTAATCCATCATGTGCAGGAATAACATTTTTTGGTATTATTTTTTTAAGCGCTTTATAATCTAGTACTGGTGACAAGTTTGTAAGAATAGCTTTTTTGGGTTTAAATTTTTTAATTACAGCTAGTGAGGTTTCTAAATTAAAGTGTGATGGATGAAAATTGTACCACAAACAATCAATGATTAAATATTGTAGATTTTTAAAATATTTATGATCATTGTTATAAATTTTACTTACATCACTAATATATGCTAATTTTTTATTAATAATAAAGCAATTTGATTTTACTTTGCCGTGTTCAACCATAATTGATTGAATACAAATTTTTCTATTATTATTTTTTGTAAATATTTTTTTTGGTAGTTTGTTAAGTTTTAGCGTTGCAGGGTACTCTTTTGAATAACTCTTAAAAATATAAGAAAATGTAGAATTAAGATATTTATAAGTATATTTATCAGCATAAACATCAAGTTGTTTTCTGCTGTTAATATAAAAAGATCTCAAATCATTTATTCCATGAGTTTGATCACCATGCATATGAGAATATAATACTTTATTAATTTTTTTTATTTTATGTCTTAAAAGTTGTTGTCGTAAGTCAGGAGATGTATCTATAAGAATATTTTCATCTGTGGTTTTTATTAAAGCTGAACATCTTGTTCTATAATTTTTTTTATTATTAGGATCACAATTTCCAAAGAAACCATCTGGTCTTGGTACACCCATTGAACTACCACAGCCTAAAATAATAAATTGCATTAATTTCAATTAAAAAATAATTTATTAAAGTTATCTGTAGTTTTTTTGATAAGATCTTCTTTGGATATATTTTTAATTTCAGCTAATTTTGCAGCAGTAAAATCAATGAATGATGGTTCATTTTTTTTTCCTCTTTTAGGAACGGGTGCTAAGAACGGACTATCAGTCTCAATCAAGATATTATCCATTGAAATAGATTTGAACGTATCTTGTAAATCCAATGAGTTTTTAAAAGTAATTATGCCACTTGCTGAAAAGAATGAATTTAAAGTCATTAGTTTTTCTGAGAATTCTTTAGACCCAGTAAAACAATGCATCAAAATTTTAAGGTTTTCATTTTTATATTCATTTAAAATCTCAAAAGTTTCTTTTTCCGCATCTCTTGAATGAACAATTAATGGAATATTGGTTTTTATTGATGCATCTATATGTTCTTCAAAACTTGCTATCTGCTTATCTTTTTCACTATTATTATAATAAAAATCTAACCCAGTCTCTCCAATACCAATAATTTTTGAGTTTTCATTTAGATTTTCAATGATCTGCTTTGAGGTGATAATATCAGTGGAGCTTTCATGAGGATGAATACCAATAGTACCATAGATCATCTCATCTTTATTAATTAAATCTTTTACTCTAGAAAAACTTTCAAACGAAGTTGAAATAGTTAATAATTTTTCTATACCCACTTCTTTTGATCTTTGTATTACATTAGACAAGTCACTTAATAATGGTTCATGATCTAGATGGCAATGTGAATCAATCATTTTTTTTTTCTATTTTTTTAAAAAGTATGTCTATTTTATTTATATTATTACCTTTTGTTAAATAATCATTATTTGAAACTGTATCTAATTTTATATCTTTTTCTTCAATGTCAAAAATCTTTAATGCCTTTAAAGACGATTCAGGAATAATTGGATATAGTAAAAAACTTATTTTTCTAACAATTTCTAAAGTAGTGTAAACAATAGTATTTAATCTAATTATATCGTCTTTCTTTTTCCATGGTTCTTGATCATTAAAATATTTGTTTGCCTCAAATAGTGAATTTACAATATAATCAATATAAAAATTAATATTTTGATTGTCAATTTGAGATCTAATATTATCCAAATTATCTTTATACTTATTTAGTATTAATAAATCTTCATCATGAAATTTAATTTCAAATGGAATTTTTCCATTACAATTTTTTATTGCAAAAGCAGTTACACGCTGACATAAATTCCCATAATTGTTAGCTAAATCACTATTAATACAATCCTCTAATCTTTCTTGAGATATATTTCCATCATTCCCAAAAGAAACTTCTTTAATTAAGTAGTATCTTAAAGGATCTAGACCATACTCTTTAATTATTTCAAGTGGATCAAGAATATTTCCTTTAGATTTAGACATTTTTTCTTCCCCTGATAATATCCATCCATGCCCGTAAACTCTTTTTGGTAAATCAATTTTTGCTGCTAATAAAAAGGCAGGCCAATACACAGCATGAAATCTGAGTATATCTTTTCCAATTAAATGTATTGAGGCTGGCCAAAATTTTTTAAACAAATCATCATTTGTATTAGGATAATTTAATGCACTTAAATAATTTGTTAAAGCATCGAGCCAAACATATATCACGTGGTTTTTATTATTTGGAACAGGTATGCCCCACGAAAAACTTTTTCTACTTACTGAAAGATCTTTAAGACCACTTTTTACAAAACTAAAAACTTCATTTTTCCTAGATTGTGGAGCAATAAAATCTGGATTAGCTTCATAATAGTCTAATAAAGGTTTTTCCCACTTTGAAAGTCTAAAAAAATAAGATTCTTCTTCAATCCATTCAACAGGAGATTTTGATGATATAGAAATTTTTTTTCCATCTAATTCCTCAATTTCGTCTTCGTTATAAAAAGCTTCATCTGATACTGAATACCATCCAGAATAGTTTGATAAATATATATCGTCATTTTTCTCAAGTTCATTCCAAAGATGTTGAACTGTTTTTTTATGTCTAGCTTCTGTAGTTCTTATAAAATCAGTATTTGATAAATTCAAAATATCCGAAAGATCTCTAAAGGTTTGACTAATTTGATCACAAAATACTAGAGGCTCCTTTCCAGCTTTTTCCGCAGATCTTTGAATTTTTAATCCATGTTCGTCTGTACCAGTAAGAAAATGAACCTGATAATCATCAATTATTTTAAATCTTGCAAAAAAATCTGAGATAATACTTGAATAAGCATGACCCATATGAGGCTTAGCTGAAGGGTAATATATTGGTGTAGTAATATAAAAAGTTTTATCCATTTAGTATTTTATCCTCAAATTCCATAAACAATGTTTCCTCATCTAAATTATAAGTTCTAGTATTATTAATTTTTTCTAAAAAATAATGGTATGACTTTAGTAAACTAATATTTTCAAAAGATATATTGTTTCTAAAATAAAGTTCAATAAAAGAATAAATGATTTCAATAATTGATTTATCTTTTTTATAAATTTTATTTTTAATTATGGTTGTTAGCGTTGTTTTTAAATCAAAATTAACAAGATCTAATTCATATTCTTCAGATAACTTGATTAATTTAAATAATTTTCCAGGAGTTGCATAATAATCAAATAATTTATTATTGATAATAGTATTTATGTCATCGTTTAGTAATTGATTAACAATTCTAATAGACTGATCTTTTGTTAAAAAAACTTTGAAATTTAAACATCTGGATTTAAGAGTTGGTAGCACTCTTTTATTGTTATTAATTAAAATAAAATTTATATTTTCATTAGGTTCCTCTAAAATTTTTAATAAAGAATTAATAGAATTTAAGTTTAATAATTCAATATTATCAATTAAAACAAATCTTTTTTTATTATTAAATGAGGATTTGTTTAGATTTATTATCAATTCTCTAATTTGATTTATATCAATATTTTTCTTTTCTTTTAATACATCAATTAAGTAAAAATTTGGGTTAGATTTATTTAGTATAAGTTTGTATGACTTATTATCTGGATTAATTATATTATTTTCATAATCATAGGGATGTTCTTCATTTTCCGACAATACAAAATTGATTAAATGATATGCTAATGTCGATTTACCAATACCTTTTTCACCAGATAAAAGAATTTTATTAGGCAAAATATCGTTTTTAGATAATTTGTATAATTGATTAAAAATTTCTTTGTGCTCAAATAAATTTATTTGAGTTAAGGGATTTAAATTCATTTAATTAATTTTTTAATTTGATTTATTATTAAATCTTCATTTTTTTTTATATCTAAATTAGAATCAATCATTTTGTAAGATTTTTTATTCGATTTAGCTAATTTTAAAAAACCTTTTTGAACTTTATTATAAAAATTCATATCAAACTGATCATATCTATTTAAAGATTTTCTATTTTTTAATCTTTGAAATAGATTTTTTTTATTTACAACATTAAGAAAAGTAAAGTTGATCTTAATTTTTTTTAATAGAAATTTATTTATGAGGTTTATAATTTTTAAATCAACACCCATACCATAATGCTGATAAGCAATAGTTGAATCTATGAATCTATCAATCAAAATAATTTTTTTTTTGTATGATTTTTTTATAAGATTTATGTTTTCACTACGAGCTGCTAAATATAAAAGTAAATCAGTATATATGTTAAAATTAGATTTTTTATTTAAAATCAATCTTCTTATTTTTTCTGAATTAAGACTTCCACCTGGTTCTCTTATCTTTATATAATTAATTTTCTTTTTATCTAAATATTTAGATACTTTATTTATATGATGACTTTTGCCACTACCCTCTATACCCTCAAAAACAATGATGGGTTTTTTAGACATCACCCCAAATTAAATAATTTATTGATTTTATTAATCTTGTAAGAAAATTTACTTTTTTAATTTCTTTCGATGAAAGTAAATCATATTCACCAACAAGTTCTTGATCATAAACAACTCTTAGAGTGGCTATTTTTTGATCTTTTTTAATTGGTGCTTCGACTGGTCCATCATACTTAACAACAACTTTTAAAAGTTTTTTTTTCGCTTTTTTGATTGTTTTATAAATATCTTCCTTTGTATATGACTCCACACTATTCTCTTTTCCCAACCAAACATCAATTTTGTGTAATGGTTTATTGGCTTTAGCTATTTCTACAAGATCATAGTTGGTAAGTCCAAATGTAAGTAATTTTGTACTCTCTTTGGATCTAGCATTTTTTGAATTAAAACCACTTCCAACAGCAATCAATCTTCTGCCATTTCTATCTATTGATGATGCTAAAGAATATTTTTCAACAGCTAAATAACCAGTCTTTATTCCATCTGCTCCAAGATTTTTATAAAGCAAAGGATTTCTATTTCCTTGTGTTATTGGATCACCCCCTGTTCTATCCCACGTAAATTCTTTTTCAGCAAACATTTTGTAAAATTCAGGATGTTCTTTAATTAAATATCTAGACATTTTTAAAATATCTCTAACAGTTGAGTAATTGTCGGGGTCATTTATTCCTGATGAATTAGAAAAGTTTGTATTATCCATCCCTAATTCTTTTGCTTTAGCAGTCATTAAAATTGCAAATTCTTCTTCAGTACCTGCTATACCTTCAGCTAATGCAATACATGCATCATTACCAGAAGCAACGATAATACCTCTTAATAAATTTTCTACAGAGACCTGATCACCTACCATTATAAACATCGATGAATATCCAGATGTAGATAATCTCCAAGCTCTCTCTGATATTATAAATTTTTCATCTAAACTAAGATCGCCTGATTTTATTAGATCAAAAGCAAGAATTGCCGTCATTATTTTTGTCATAGAAGCTGGATAAATTGAAATATCTGGCTCTTTTTCATATAGAATTTCTCCAGAATGATAATCTTGTAATATAGCAGTTCTTGCTTTTACATCAAAATTAGCTTTTGAAACATTTACCAATGAAAAACTTAAAAAAATTACAATTAATAATATTCTAAACATCTTTTAATATCTCTATATTTTCAAAATTTAATACTTTTATTTCATTAAATGATTTTTCTAGTTTTTTTATATCATTAAATGGACCTAATAATACCCTATATTTAGTTTTAGATAATTTCTTAATTACAGATTTTTTTATATTTGTCTCATCTTTTATTCTATCAATCATATTTTCTGCTGAGTCTCTGTAATAAAAATCTGCAATTTTTATTGAATATAAAAATTTATGTTTTTTTATTTTGATTTCTTTATTTTTTTCTTTACCTAGATTATCTATGGTAATTCCGTCAACAGGAGCTTTTTCGGCTACACTTTTCTCTTCATCAAAAGTCTTGGCTTTTTTAGCTACAAATGTTGAACTTTTTGAGATTAAAATAAGATCAATATAAGGTTCTTTAGGGTTAAGTGATAACTCCTCAGCAATTCGTTGAGTAATTACAGAGTTGTAAAAAGATGAGAATTTAACATTATTAGAGATTACTTCTGCTATAATTGACTTGTCATTAACAGGATTGGTAATTTTAACAAATGAATTTTTTTTAATTTTATTATGAAAAATTAAAAGAGATCTATTATCAATTTTTTTAGATATTTTTTTTTCTTTTTTTAATTCTTCATCATAAATTAAAGCAAATCCAGTATTACTATACTTTTGATCGCTAATATAAACTAAGTTTTTATTATTTTGATCAAATTGATTACATGCAGATAAAAAAAGTAAAGAAATAATTAATATGATTTTTTTAAAGTTCATTTTTAAATTTATCTTTTAATGTACAAACGGCTAAAGCAAATCGTAATGATCTATTCCATTTTAATATTATCTCATAGTTATCAAATACGATATAAGCTGGATTTAAAGTTTCTGCATCAGGTATGATATCTTTATCTGGAGTTATAATGGCTACCTTTAAAGCATTGTACTTGTTGTCTATTTGATCATTATTTTTAATAAATTTTCTAAAATATTTTAATTTTTTTTTATCATGAAGTTTTTTTGCAGAAATGTTCAAATATTTACTTGGTATATTTTCTGATAAATCAATTCTATAAAAACAAGGATTCTCACTTTTCCAACCAATTTGATTTAAATAGTTTGATGCTGAAGCATAAGCATCATTATTATTTTTTAGGTCTATATATCCGTTGCCATCATGGTCGATTGCATAATTTTTCATTGTTGAAGGCATAAATTGAAAAAACCCAAAAGCTCCTGCCCAAGATCCATATAATGTTTTGTAATCTATTTGTTCATTTTCTATTAATCGCAAAAGTGTCAATAATTCATTTGTAAAAAATTCTGATCTTCTTTTATCAAAGCTTAAGGTTGCTAAAGAAGATAAAATATCCATTTTACCAACATAGGTTCCAAAATTAGTTTCTATTCCCATTAAAGCTAATAGTAATTCTCTCTCTATACTAAACTCATTTTCAACAGAATTTATTAACTTTGAATTTTTTTCATAGAATTTTTTACCTAAGGAAACTTTTTTTGATGATGTTCTTTTAGAGATATAAGTTTTAGTATCTTCATAAAATTCAGGTTGATATCTATCATATTTTATTACATCTGATAAAAATTTAGTATCAGACATAACTCTATCAAACGTTTGTTCTGAAATGTCATTTTCTAAAGCTATTTTTTTAAAATTTAATTTCCAATTTTCAAATTCTTTATTGATATCTGCTAATGAGTAATTGATAGAAATTAAAATAAAAAATAAAAAAAAATTAATTAGTTTCATTTAAATCCTTTAAATATATAATTACAGCAATCCAAATAAAAATAAAACTAACTAATTTTGTTATTGAAAAAGGCTCGTTATAATAAAAATATCCTAATAAAAACTGAAATGTTGGAGTTATATAAAATATCATTCCTGTTGGTCCTAAACCGCATAGCTCAACTCCCCTAACATATAAAAATAAAGGTATAACTGTCATTGGTCCTGCAAGAAAAATGAATAGCATCATTGGTGGATCAGAGAGTCTAAAATCATTATACCCTTTATTTGCTATTAAATAAAAAGCAATCAAAGCAAATGGCAATATAAATAAACTCTCAATTAAAAGACCAACATCAGTGTCTACATTAATTTTTTTTCTTACTAAATTATAAAACCCCCAACTTAAAGCAACAACTAAACCAACCCAGGGTAATGATTTAATACTTACTATTATTAAAAAAAGAATAGATAGAATAACTAACAGGATTGAAAAAAGTCTTTTTTTATTAAGTGTTTCTTTAAAAAAGAGATAACCAAGCATGACGCTTAAAATAGGCATTATAAAATATCCAAAACTTGCATCTATAATTCTATTTGTGGCTATAGCATATATCCATACACCCCAATTTATAAAAATTAAAAAACCTGAAATAAATAAATAAAATAAATTTGATTTATTTTGTAAAATTTTAAAAAAAATATTCCATTTAGAGAAAAAAAAAGTAGTAAGAATTAATGTAAAGGCTGTCCATAAACATCTATGAACTACTAATTCGATATGCCCAATATAAGCAATATATTTAAAATAAATTACACCAAAAAATCCCCACCAAAAAGATCCAAACCCAGCAAGTAATAAGCCTTTATTAAATTCTTTATTCATAGGAAACCATGGTGCTTATAATTAATAAGTTTATTAGACTATTTTATGGTTGAATTAAATAATTATAATTATAAAACCTTGCTCACGGAGAGATGGCTGAGCGGTTGAAAGCACCGGTCTTGAAAACCGGCAAAGGGGCAACTCTTTCCTGGGTTCGAATCCCAGTCTCTCCGCCATCATTTTTGTGAATAGTCGAAATTTTTAAATAATAAATTAATGTTGTTATTTTCAAATTTAATATCGGTTTTAAAACCATTATAAAAATTATACAAATTAGTGTCGTCAATATTAAGCAGTTTTTCTAAATCAAGAAGTTCATTTTCATTTAAATTATTTATATATTTTTTTGTAAATGCACCTAAAAGATTATCCATTTCTTTTGTGCCCCTATAATTTGATCGATATATAATTTTTTTTTTTAATTCATCTATGTTGATCATAATAATTAGAATATATTAGTTGTTAGTGAATAATAAAACAAATTATCAATATTTATTGTCAGACCTAAGTTCTTTAAAAGGTGTAGGAACTAAAACAAAAAATTTATTAAAGAAGAAAAATATTAATAATTTATTTGATTTACTATGGAAACTTCCAAAATCTTATACAGATAGAAGCTTATCATCAAAAATAAAAGATTTAAAAATTGGTGAGATACAAACCATAACTGTAATTCCACAAAAATATAACTTCCCACGCATAAGGCAATTACCTAACAGAGTTTTATGCACAGATGAGACAGGCGAAATAGATTGTGTTTTTTTCAATAGTTTTGAAGGATATATAAAAAAAATACTTCCATTAGGAAAAGAAATAACTGTAAGTGGTAAAATTGGACATTTTAGAAATAAATACCAAATTACAAATCCCAAGTACATATCAGAGGATTCTGCATTAATTAAACAGGTTCATAATAAGTACTCTTTAACTGATGGTATATCTGAAAAAATATATAATAAAATTTTAAATCAAATTATTGCTAATTTACCAGATTTTAGTGAGTGGCACTCTAAAAATGTTATGTTGAAATTTCAAAACATAAGTTGGAATAAATCAATTAAAGAATTACATAAACCTGGAAATATTGGAAACTATAGATCAAATTTTTATCAAAGGCTTGCTTATGATGAAATATTTTCAACATTTCTAGTTAATTCAGAGATTAGAAAAAAAATAAAAAGAATTAAGAAAAAAAATAAAATAATTAATGTAAATAAACAAAATTCATTAATTAAAAATTTAGATTTTTTACTAACAAATGATCAGAAAAAAGCATTAGATGACATAAACAAAGATTTAAGCTCTTCAAACAAAATGTTTAGACTCTTACAGGGGGATGTTGGTAGTGGAAAAACAATCGTATCTCTATTAGCTGCACTAAATACTATAAATTCAGGTTTCCAAGTTGCGATTATGGCACCTACAGAAATTCTTGCAAGACAACATTTTAATCTAGCAAAAAAAATATTTCCTAAAAAAATT
The DNA here is from genome assembly GCA_902596185.1 of uncultured Pelagibacteraceae bacterium. Lineage (GTDB taxonomy): Bacteria > Pseudomonadota > Alphaproteobacteria > Pelagibacterales > Pelagibacteraceae > Pelagibacter. Next base: position 44,669 of record CACJSX010000004.1, on the reverse strand, counting down.
AATTCAGAGTTAATTTCAGGTAAGTCAGAATACAGGATAAAAAAAGAAATACTTAAAAATTTAGAAAATAATAAAATTGATATAATTTTTGGAACGCACGCAATTTTTCAAAAAAAAGTTATATTTAGAAAATTGGGATTAATAATTATAGACGAGCAGCATAAATTTGGTGTTAATCAGAGAAAGAGACTATCTGACAAAGGTGGAGTAGATTGCGATGTTCTTTTAATGACAGCAACACCAATACCAAGAACTTTAACAATGACGATTTATGGCGATATGGATATTTCTATAATCCGTGAAAAACCAAAAAATAGAAAACCAATAAAAACATACAGTAAATTAGAAGAAAAAATTGATGATGTTTTAAAATTTATAAATAAAGAAATTAAATTAGGTAATCAGATATTTTGGGTCTGTCCTTTAATTGAAGAATCAAAAAAATTAGATCATTCATCTGCTGTAAAAAAATTTGAATATCTAAAAAAAAAATTTCCTAATCAAGTTTCTTTACTTCATGGTAAAACAAATTTAGAGGAAAAAAATATAATTCTTAATAATTTTTTAAATAACAAATTTAAGATTCTTGTTTCGACAACAATAATTGAAGTTGGAATTGATTTTCCTAATGCTAACGTAATTGTAATAGAGAATGCAAATAAATTTGGACTTTCTCAGCTTCATCAATTAAGGGGTAGAGTTGGTCGTGGTGATAAAGAATCCACTTGTATTCTTATGTTTAAAGCTAATTTAAGTGATAACGCAAAAAAAAGAATTAAAATTTTAAAAGATTCAAATGATGGCTTTCTAATATCTGAAGAAGACATGAAATTAAGAGGTTTCGGGGATATTTTGGGTTTTAAGCAAAGTGGAATTAAAAATTTTAAATTAGCAGATCCAATTCATAATAGTGATCTTTTCAATTTAGCTGAAAAAGAAATGAAAAGAATAGAAAAATCCAATGAAGATATAGGAAAATTTAAACCCTTGATAAAATTATATGATAGAGCTGATATAATAAATGATATTGCTTAAGATTTTTTTGTTGAGGTACCCGCTGACACTATAAATTTAGAAGCTTCTTCAAAAGACATATTTAAATATATAACATCTTCTACTGGGAACATTAATAAGAAACCACTTGTTGGGTTTGGTGTGGTTGGAACAAAAACATTAATTAAATTTTTTCCTGTTTTTTTTGCCATCTCTCCTTTGTTTTCTTTTGTAGCAAATCCAACGGCCCAAACCCCTTTTCTGGGATATTCAATCAAAACGACACTCTTTTTACCGTCATCTTTTTTTGAAAAAGTTTCAGTCATTTGAACAATTGCTGAATAAACAGTTCTTAAAAAAGGAATTCTTTTAAATAAATCATCAATTAATTTTAGAATTCTTCTTCCAAAAAATGATAAAGATAAGCCACCTACGAAAGTTATAAGTAAAATTGAAATTACAATTTCAACGCCAGGAATATTAAAAGGTAAATAACTATTTGGATTAATATTTTTTGGAATTAAGTTTGAAGATATTCCTATTAATATTTTAGTTAAATATAAAGTAAAACCTATCGGAATTAAAACAACAACACCAGTAATAAAATAGTTTCTGAGAGTTAATGATAAAGATTTTTTGTTATTTTTTTTTGCCATAAAATTAACTGTAACTTGCGTAAACAACAAACAATATTGTAATAATAAATAATACTATTAATATTTTATTATTAAGATTCATGTTAATCTAGTATTATCAAATTTTTAAATTATGAATAGAAGAAAATTCTTATCTTATATGGGCTGTGGATGTGGCAGTTTATTGTTATCATCTTGTACTTCAGCACCAATTACTGAAAGAAAACAATTAAAAATTGTCTCTGAGGCAAAACTAAATGCTCAAGCAGCTCAGATATATGAAAAAATAAAAGAAAAAGAAAAGATGAGTGATGATAAAAAAACTCTTAATGAAATAAAAGAAATAGGTAAAAGAATGGAAAACTCAATTTCTGAATACTTTTATAGAGCTGGATTAGAAGACCCTACTATAAATTTTGAATGGGAGTATATATTAATTGATAGGAAAAAAGTTAGAAATGCATGGTGTATGCCTGGGGGCAAAATAGCTGTTTATACAGGTATCCTAGACGCAACTAAAAATACTAATGGTTTAGCTGCTGTGATGGGTCATGAAATAGCTCATGCTGTTGCAAAACACTCTGTAGAAAGAGCAAGTCGAGCAACGCTTGTTAATACAGGAACACAGTTGATAGATATTTTTAGTGGAGGAAAATTATCACAGGTCAATAGAACAACAGGAATGAACACAGTTGGTTTGATAACACAATTAGGTTTACTTAATCCTTTCAACAGAAAACAAGAGAGTGAAGCTGATTATTTGGGTATGATTTTTTCTTCTTTATCAGGTTATGATATAAGAGAAACTGTTAAGATATGGGAAAGAATGAAAGAACTAAATAAGGGTAAGGAACCACCTGAATTCATGAGTACTCATCCTTCATCGGATAATAGAATAAAAGAACTAAATGAAAAAATGAATGGAGTAATTTTAGATTATCCTCCATTAGATATTAGCTAATACAATTAATGGTGAGCCCTGATGGACTCGAACCATCGACCCATTCCTTAAAAGGGAATTGCTCTACCAACTGAGCTAAGGGCCCCCAAATTATTCAAATTGAATAGTTGTTATATACAGAATTATTCTATTTTTTCAAATGTCAATTTGAACTAAAAAATATATCAATGTTACAACTTATTAATGTAATTATCATGAAATTGGTCGAAAGTGCCTTCCTTGATATTATTTCTAATTGAAGCCATTAATTCTTGATAAAAATTAATATTATGAAGACTAAGCAACATAGATGCTAAGATTTCATTTGTATTAAATAAGTGATTTAAATAGTTTTTTGAATACCTATTTAAATTTAAATTGTCACAATCAGGGTCTAGAGGGGTATTGTCAGTTCGGTATTTATTATTTTTTATGTTGATTCTTCCTTGCCAAGTAAAAGCCAAACCTGTTCTTCCAGATCTTGTTGGTAGAACACAATCAAACATATCTACACCTCTTTTTACCGCACCCAATATGTCAGATGGCGTTCCGACACCCATTAAATAATGAGGTTTTTCATTCGGTAAAAATTCTTTAATATCATCTAAGGTTGAAAACATTTCATTTTGAGTTTCTCCAACAGCTAAACCACCAATCGCATATCCATCAAAACCAATTTTCATTAGTTCTTTTAACGACTTGAGCCTTAGATCTTTGAACAAACCACCCTGAACAATACCAAATAAAGCTTTATGAGGATTATTACCAAATGCTTTTTTTGACCTTTCAGCCCAATAAAGAGAGAGATCCATAGATTTTTTTATTAGTTGATAATCATCTGTTTTTTTTGGACATTCATCCATGATCATTACTATATCAGAATTTAAACCTAGTTGAATTCTGATACTTTCTTCTGGGCTTAAATAAAATTTTTTTCCATCAACATGAGAATTAAATATAGCACCCTTCTCTCTATCTATCTTATTTAATTTTGATAAAGACATTACTTGAAAACCACCTGAGTCTGTCAATATAGGCAAATCACAATTCATAAAAGTATGTAGACCACCAGCTGATTGAATTCTTTCAACGCCAGGACGTATCATTAAATGGTAAGTATTTGAAAGTATTATTTCAGAACCTGTTTTTTTTATATCATCAATTGTGCAAGCTTTTACAGTTGCCTGTGTTCCAACAGGCATAAAAGCTGGGGTTTGTATATTGCCACGATGTGTTTCAATTAAACCACACCTAGCAGACTTATCTTTTTTTAAAACATTAAAGGCAAATTTTTTTAATGCCATTAAAATTTATTGTGATTTAAAAGTAATAATTTTATCAGGATCAGTTACAGCACCATTATTATTTTGATCGCCTCTTTTTATTTTATCAACAAATTCCATTCCCTCGATTACTTTTCCAAATACTGTGTATTGTCGATCTAAAAATGGAGCTGGTTGAAAACAAATAAAAAATTGACTGTTTGCACTATCTGGGTCTTGAGATCTTGCCATTGATAAAGTTCCTCTATCATGCGGTAAACTATTAAATTCTTGCTTCAAATCTGGAAAGTCTGAACCACCCATACCTGCTCTTCTAAGATCAAAATCTTTAGACTCTGAATTACCAAACTTTACATCTCCTGTTTGAGCCATAAATCCATCTATAACTCTGTGAAAAACAACATTATCGTATTTACCACTATTTGCTAATTCCTTAATTCTTTTAACATGATTTGGCGCCACATCTTCAAACAATTCGATTTTAACATCACCATCTTTTAATTTTAATATCATAATATTCTCCTTAGCTATTGATTGATTGGTAATTAAAAAAAACAAAATTAGTATTTTAATAAAAATTTTAGTCATACTTATCTTTTAATGATTTAATTGTACTTTTTGTAGTAAATTTTTTTATGTCACCTTTTAATTTAACAATTTCTTTTACAAATCTTGATGAAATGATTTGATTTTCTAAATCAGACATTAAAAAAATTGTTTCTATATTTTGATTCAATTTTCTATTCATACCGGCTAATTGAAATTCATATTCAAAATCAGATACAGCTCTTAATCCTCTTAAAATAATGTTTGATTTATATTTTTTACATAAATCAGTAGTTAAAGAGCCAAAAGAAACTACTTTTATTTTATTTCTATTTAATTTTAGATCTTTAAATAAAGCTTCATTAACTATTTCTATTCTTTCATCAGAGCTGAATAGATAACTTTTATTACTTTCATCAGAAACACCTACAACTATTTTATCGAATAATTTTAATGATTTTTTTATTACATCTATATGTCCAAAAGTAATTGGATCAAATGTTCCAGGATAAATTGCAATTTTACTCATTAAATTAAATTATCATCAATTTTAATAGCTGAAACAACTTTTTCTTCTCCTGATAACTTAATTATTCTAACTCCTTGAGTGTTTCTGCCTGCAGTTCTAATTTCTTTAACAGCAACTCTTATAACCCTACCTTTATTCGTAGAAATTAAAATTTCATCACCTTCAAAAACAGGAAAGGATGAAGTAATATTTCCATTTCTTGGTGAATTTACTATTCCTATAATACCTTTTCCACCTCTGTTTGTAACTCTGTAATCTGTATGAGAGGTCTTTTTACCATAACCATTCTCACTTATTGATAATACAAATTTCTCTTTTGCTTTTAATTCAGATTTTTCATCTTTTGATTTTTTTGCATTTTTGTTAATTTTATCATTATCAATAACTGATAAAGATACTATTTGATCATTTGATGCTAACTCTATTCCTTTAATTCCTTTAGAGGATCTGCCTTTAAAAACTCTTAGTTTCTTAGCTTCAAATCTAATACATTTCCCAAATTTTGTGCTTAAAATTACATCTTGATCATCTTTGCAAATTTTAACACCTACAATTTTATCATTATTATCTAATTTCATTGCAATTTTTCCAGATGCATTAATTGATGAAAAATCTTCTAAACTATTTTTTCTTACTTTTCCCTGTGCTGTAGCAAATATAATTTGATAATTTTTTAAATCAGTTTCATCTTCTGGCATTGGCATAATTGAGCTTATTGCTTGGTGGCTCTTTAAAGGTAAAATATTAAATAAAGACTTACCTTTAGATGATGATGAGCCCTCTGGGATTTTCCATGCTTTAATCTTGTAAACTAAACCCTCAGTAGAAAAGAAGAGAACTGAAGTATGAGTATTTACTGATAGTGTTTGCACAACAGAGTCTTGATCTCTAGTTGTTATGCCTGATTTTCCTTTGCCACCTCTTTTTTGTTTTTTTACTCCATCTAAAGAACCTCTTTTTATGTATCCTTGCAATGTAACTGTAATTATTACCGATTGTTTTTGGATAGTTTCCTCAATATCATAATTTAAAACAGCATCTATAATTTTAGTTCTTCTTGGTATGGCAAATTTCTCTTTGATATTTTTTAGTTCTTCGCTGATTACTTTTAGAAGTTCTTTTTTTGATGAAATAATCTTTTTATATTTAGTGATTAATTCAGCTAATTTTTTAATTTCAACCTCTATCTCATTTATTCCTAAAGCAGTTAATTTTTGAAGTCTTAATTCTAATATAGCTAAAACTTGTGGTTCAGATAAAGTATAAAGGTTTTTACCTTTTTTTCCCTCTACTAAAGAAATTAATTTTTGTGATTTATTTATTTTCCATTTAGTTTTTAAAATTGATATTTTAGCATCATCGGGCGTTTTAGATGATCGAATAATTTTTATTATTTTATCTAGATTTTCAACTGACACTGATAATCCGATTAATATATGTGCTCGTTCTTCAGCTTTTTGAAGATCAAATTTAGTTTTCTTAATAACTACATCTTCTCTAAAAGTTAAAAAATTAGATAAAAAATCTTTTAAAGTACATGTTTGAGGTTTTCCCTCAACAATAGCTAAAGTATTAAAACCAAAAGAACTCTCTATTTGAGTATTTTTATATAATTGTCTCTTTATAGTTTCTGGTTCTACACCGTTTCTTAAATCTATTGCTACCCTAATACCTTCTCTGTTCGATTCGTCTCGAATATCTCTTATACCTTCTATCTTTTTTTCTCTTACTAACTGAGCAATCCTTTCATTTAAAACAGATTTGTTAACTTGATACGGTATTGAAGTTATTACCAGTCTTTCACGACCATTTTTTTGCTGTTCAATTGAGATTTCACCTCTTATCTTAAAGGACCCTCTTCCATTGTTATACCCTTGTTTAATTATATCTTTACCTATAATTACACCACCAGTTGGAAAATCTGGACCAGGTATATATTTCATTAACTCTCTAATTTTAATATCTTTATTATCTATTAAGGCCAAAGTACCATCAATAATTTCACCTAAATTGTGAGGAGGTATACTTGTTGCCATACCAACAGCAATACCGCCGGCTCCATTTACTAATAAATTTGGAAACTGTGCTGGTAAAACACTAGGCTCTTTCTCAGTTTCATCATAATTGCTTTTGAAAGAAATTGTATTTTTTTCAATATCATCAATTAAATATTGAGAAACTTTTGACAAGCGAGTTTCGGTATATCTCATTGCTGCAGCAGGATCACCATCTATAGAACCAAAATTTCCTTGCCCTTGAATCAAAGGTAGGCTCATAGAGAAATCTTGTACCATTCTTACCAAAGCATCATAGACAGACTGATCACCATGAGGGTGATATTTACCAATAACATCACCAACTATTCTTGCAGATTTTCTAAATTGTTTAGACCAATCGTATCCACCTTTGTACATTGCATACAAAATTCTTCTATGTACAGGTTTTAATCCATCTCTTACATCAGGAAGTGCACGACTTACAATTACACTCATTGCATAAGAAAGATATGATGAGCTCATCTCATCATGCATTGAGATTAATTTTATATTTTTATCTTTAAACTCTTCAGTATTTTTCATAGAAGTTAAAATGGAATTTCATCATCCATATCTGACACTTGTGAAGAATCCTCAATGTTATTTTGTTGAGTTGTGTCATTTTGAATTCCACTACCAGAATTTCCCCCACCCAACATTGTAAGTGAAGAATTATATCCTTGTATAACTATTTCAGTTGAATATTTGTCTTGTCCCGATTGTTCATCTTTCCATTTTCTTGTTGTAAGTTGTCCCTCAACATAAACTTGAGCTCCTTTTTTTAAGTATTGTTGAACAACATTTACTAAACCTTCGTTAAATACAACTATACGGTGCCACTCGGTTTTTTCTTTTCTTTCACCTGTGTTTTTATCTTTCCAGGATTGACTTGTTGCAAGGCTTAATCTGGCTACACTTTTACCATTTACCATTTGCTTAATCTCAGGATCTGCGCCCAAACGACCAATTAATAATACTTTATTTAAACTTCCAGCCATAATATTTAATATTTGTTAAATTAGTTAATTAGAATTATATCACAATTCTTCTGAATATTAATTTTATTAACTCAAAGCAACTAAAATTATGATGAAAAAGATAGTTATTAAGGGCGCAAAAGAACATAATTTGAAGAATGTTACTGTAGAGATTCCAAAAGACAAATTTGTGGTCATAACGGGTCTGTCTGGGTCTGGAAAATCATCTTTAGCTTTTGATACTATCTATGCAGAAGGTCAGAGAAGGTATGTAGAAAGTTTATCTGCCTATGCACGTCAATTTTTAGATAAAATGAAAAAACCAAATGTTGATTTAATAGAAGGATTAAGTCCAGCTATTGCAATAGAACAAAAAAATACCTCAAAAAACCCGAGATCTACTGTTGCAACCGTAACAGAAATTTATGATTACATGAGGGTATTATACGCTAGGGCAGGAATCCCCTACTCACCATTTACAGGTAAACCTATAACCTCACAAACAATTACTCAAATAGTAGATTTAGTTAAAAAATTACCAAAAAAATCAACAATATATATTTACGCTCCAGTGGTAAGAGGTCGTAAAGGTGAATATAAAAAAGATATTTTAAGCTACAAGAGAAGAGGATTTAGAAAAATTAAAATTGATAATGTTTTATATGATATAGAAAAATCACCCAATCTAGATAAAAAACTTAAACATGATATTTCAGTCTTAGTCGATAGAATAGTTTTAAATTCAAAACTTGGAAACAGATTAGCCGAAAGTATTGAAACAGCTGTAAATTTAGCTAGCGGTTTAGTGTTTGTCGAATATGAGGATGAAACACTTCCTGAAAAATTTAGAAAACTTGAAAAGTTAATTTACTCTACAAAGTTTGCATGCCCTGAAAGTGGTTTTACAATTGAGGAAATTGAGCCAAGACTTTTTTCATTTAATAGCCCCTATGGAGCGTGTGAAGAGTGTGAGGGAATTGGAATGAAATTAAATGTTGATCCTAATTTAGTTGTCCCAGATGAAAGAAAAAGTTTAGCCGATGGAGCAATTGAACCTTGGTCAAAATCAACTACATTGTATTATGCTCAAACTTTAGCATCCTTAGCAAAACATTATGGTTTTTCTTTAAATGAAAAATGGAAAAAATTACCTAAAAAAATAAAAGATATTATTCTTTATGGTTCAGATGAAGATGAGATTAAATTTAATTACGACGATGGATACGAAAAATATTCTTACAAAAAAACGTTTGAAGGAGTAATTAATAATCTTGAAAGAAGATTTTTAGAGTCTGATAGTGAATGGAAAAGAGAAGCCATTGCTGAATATCAATCTGATACTGCCTGTGAAGCTTGTAATGGTGATAGATTAAAAGAAGAAGCTTTATGTGTTAAAATTAATGATCTCAATATTAGTGAAGTAACAAAAAAATCTATTTTGGATGCAGCAGAATGGTTTAAAGATTTAGAAAATAATCTTGATAAAAGACAATTTAAAATAGCAGAACATGTTCTAAAAGAAATCAACGAAAGATTAAACTTTCTACTTAATGTAGGTTTAGATTATTTAACACTATCAAGAGAATCTGGAACTTTGTCAGGTGGTGAAGCTCAAAGAATAAGATTGGCTTCACAAATTGGATCTGGTTTAACAGGGGTATTATATGTTTTGGACGAGCCTTCAATTGGATTACATCAAAAAGATAATGTTAAACTGATTAATGCACTAAAAAGATTACGAGATCTAGGTAATACTGTTATTGTTGTAGAGCACGACACTGAGACAATGGAAAATGCAGATCATATTATTGATTTAGGTCCTGAAGCTGGAAGTAATGGCGGTGAGATAACCGCTCAAGGATCATATGATGAAATTAAAAAAGATAAAAATAGTATTACAGGTCAATATCTTGCAAATAAAAAAACAATTGAAATTCCTAAAACTAGACGTTTAGCTAAAAATGGAAGATTTGTAGAAATCAATGGTGCAAGTGGAAATAATTTAAATAATGTTAATCTTAAAATTCCAACTGGAACCTTTACCTGTGTTACTGGTGTTTCTGGAAGTGGAAAATCTACCTTAATATTGCAAACATTGTTTCATGCTTTAAATTTAACTTTAAATAATAAAGCAAGAAAAACTCCTAAATCATTTAAAGGTTATAAGGGCGTAGAATTAATTGATAAAATAATTGATATTGACCAATCTCCTATTGGTAGAACACCTAGATCAAATCCAGCAACATATACAGGGGCCTTTGGACCTATTAGAGATTGGTTTACAAGCCTACCAGAGTCGAAAACAAGAGGATATAAACCAGGAAGATTTTCTTTCAATGTTAAAGGAGGTAGATGTGAGGCTTGTGAGGGTGATGGTGTAATCACATATGAAATGCATTTTTTACCTGATGTTTATATACAATGTGATGAATGTAAGGGTACCAGGTACAATAGAGAAACTTTGGAAATCAAATTTAAAGGCAAAAGTATTGCAGATGTATTAGATATGTCAGTTGATGAGGGGTGTGAGTATTTTGAAAATATATCTAATATAAAAACAAAATTGTTAACTCTTAAAAAAGTTGGATTAGGTTATATAAAAATTGGTCAGCAAGCAACTACGCTATCAGGAGGTGAAGCACAGCGAATTAAGCTTGCAAAAGAACTTTCAAAAAGATCAACAGGAAGAACTATGTATATTTTAGATGAACCAACCACAGGTTTACATCAACATGATATTAAAAAACTTTTAGAGATACTTCATACATTTGTAAAACTTGGAAATACAGTGGTTGTAATTGAGCACAATTTAGATGTAATAAAAACTGCTGACTACATTGTGGATATGGGTCCTGAAGGTGGTGTGAAGGGTGGTAATATTGTCGCCGAGGGAAAACCTGAAGAAGTATGCAAAGTAAAAGATAGTTATACAGGTCAATTTTTAAAACCTCTTTTAGCTTAAATTTAAGAACTTAAAATTTTCTAAAATTAGTGTATAGTTATAAGGAATCATGAGTAATTTGTTATCTTCATTATCAAAAACTGTTCACACATCATTAGCAATAGCAATTTTGTTGTTTCTAGGATTGTTTTACTTAAATGGTGGGATAGCTTTTGATACATTATTCTGGAGCTGGTTGTTTAGATACATACATGTAATTGTTGCAATTATGTGGATTGGATTATTGTGGTATTTTAATTTTGTTCAGATACCTAATATGGGGAAAATTCCTGATGAACAAAAACCAGCAATAGGCAAAGTAATTGCTCCAGCTGCATTATTTTATTTTAGATGGGCTGCTGCTTTGACTGTTCTTTCTGGATTAATTCTTGCGCTTCTAAATGGGTATCTTCATGATGCAATGACTCTAAGTATAGGTTCAGGAGTACCTAAGCATACAGCTATAGGTATTGGAATGTGGCTAGGAATTATAATGGCATTTAACGTGTGGTTTGTTATTTGGCCAAATCAAAAAAGAGCTTTAGGAATAGTTGAAAGTGATCCTGACACTAAGGCAAAGTCAGCTAAAACTGCAATGCTTTTCTCAAGAACAAATACTCTATTATCATTACCAATGTTGCTTACAATGGTAATAGCTCAAAACTTGTATTAAATTATTTTTTTTCGTCTTCTCTTAGAACAGTTTTTTGAGAAACTCTTAGTCTAACCAAAACAGTATTAGCTATATAAATGGATGAATAGGTTCCAAAAACAACACCAAGTATCATTGCTAATGAAAACCCTTTTAATATTTCACCACCAAAAAAATAAATTGCTAATAAAGCAAGTAAAGTAGTTGCAGATGTTATTATAGTTCTTGATAACGTTTCATTAATTGAAATATTTGTTAATTCAAAAATCTTAATATCAGAATATTTTCGAAGATTTTCTCTAACACGGTCAAAAATTACAACAGTATCATTCATAGAGTATCCAACTATTGTTAACACTGCTGCTATAATTGACAAATTTATTTCTAAACTAAATAATGAAAAAACTCCTAGAGTTACGATTACATCATGGAATAATGCTAAAATTGCACCCAAACTAAATTGCCATTCAAATCTTATCCAAATATAAATTAACATTAATGCTAAAGACAAAGATATTGCTATTACGCCTGATTTTAATAATTCAGCACTTACCTTTGGTCCAACATTCTCTACTCTTCTAAAATCATAGTTATTTCCAAAAGATTTATCTAAATTAGCTTTAATTTCATCAATAATATTCTTTTTATTATCTTTGTTTTCAAATTTAACTAAAAAATCTGTATCATTACCAAATTTCTTAACGGAAACATCTCCTAGATTCATTTGATTAAATCTGTCTCTTAATGAACTAACATTTATTTTTGAGTCTGAAGCTCTTAATTCAATTAATGTACCACCTTTGAAGTCTATACCAAAATTAAGTCCTTTAAATATTAACAATAATAAAGAAACAACAATCAAAAGTGATGATAGTAAATTAAAATGATTATAATATTTATTAAATGCAATCATTAGATTAATTTTTCCTTATTTTTATTTCTTGATACATAAATACTAGTGAACAATCTTGCTATGAAGTAGACTGAAAATAGTGTTGTAAATATTCCAACCCCTAAGGTTACAGCGAAACCTTTGACAGGACCTGAACCCATGAAAAATAAAATAATTGCAGCTAATAATGTAGTAATATTGGCATCTAAAATTGCAGTTCTAGACTTTGTATAACCACCATCAAAAGCCAAAATATTATTAGTCTCGTCTTTAAGTTCTTCTTTAATCCTCTCAAAAATTAAAACATTTGCATCAACGGCCATACCTACAGTTAGAATAATCCCTGCAATACCAGGCAATGTTAAAGTAGCTTCAAATAAAGTTAAAACACCCAAAAGAATAAACAAATTAACTATTAGAGTTACATTAGTAATTAATCCAAAAATTTTATATTTTACAAACATAAAAATTATCACCAAGGTAAAACCTATTGCTAAGGCAATCATACCTGCGTTAATTGAATCTTGTCCAAGATCTGGTCCCACTGTTCTTTCTTCAATTATTTCTAATGGAGCTGGCAATGCTCCTGATCTTAATAATAAAGATAGATCAGTTGCTGTTTGAAAAGTGAAGCCACCACTTATCTGACCAGATCCACTAGCAATCGTGTCTCTAACTACAGGTGCACTAATAATTTTACCGTCTAAAACAATTGCTAATTGCTTTCCAATACCAGTTGAAGTTGCCTTACCAAACCTTTTTGCACCTACTCTATCTAAAGTAAATGAAACAATTGTTTGATTAGCTTGAGTGTCCATTTTCGGTTGAGCATCAAGTAAATTCTCACCACTTATTATAATTCTTTTACTGACGGTGGCTTCTTCTAGTCCATTTTCAAATTTTAATTTTTCAACACCAAAACGATCATTTTCATCATTTGTTACAAATCGAAAAGTAAGGTTTGCAGTTTGGCCAAGCAATGATTTAATTCTCGTTGGATCATCTAATCCAGGAAGCTCAACTAAAATTCGGTTATTACCTCTTTTAAGTATATTGGGCTCATTAGTTCCAACCTCATCTACCCTTCTTCTAACTATTTCTATAGCTTGATCTTGAGAAGAAGTTTTAAGTTTAATTAAACCCTGTCTTGAAAAATTAACTTTAAAATTTAAACCTGTATCTTCAATTTCTAACTGATGTGATTTAAATCTTGGGTAATAAGGGTTAAGGTCACTATTTTCGTCCTGAAAAACTTCCAAGACAGATTGCTTGTCATTATTTGTTACATTAAAAAAAATATTTTGATTTTCTATCTTTATATTATTTATTTTAATATTTTTTTCTTTGAAGTAATTTCTGATAGTTGTTGTTAGGTTTTGTAGTTTTTGTTCAATTACAGGTTCATTATCAATTTCAAGTAATAGATATGATCCACCCTGAAGGTCTAATCCTAGATTAATTTTTTTATTAAAAAAATTATCATCAAATTTAAAAAGATTTGATGAGGCAATTAAAATAAATAAAACTGAAAATAGAGTTATAAATAAAATTCTTAACTTAGAGAAATAAAGCACTTAACTAAAAATAATTATTTTTTAACTTCTTGAGTATTTGTATTAACAAGACTTTGAATACCAGTTGATTTAACTATTTCAACCTTTACGTTTTCAGCAATTTCTACTTCAACTTTATCGTTGTCTATAAGTCTCTCTACTGTACCTGTAATTCCACCAGAAGTAACAACCTTGTCACCTCTCTTAAGACTTTCAACCATTGCTTTGTGTTCTTTAACTTTTTTTTGCTGTGGTCTGATTAAGAAAAAATAAAAAATAACAAATATTAAAATTAACGGTATAAATTGTCCTATTCCTGAGCCTTCCATAAATCTCCTTCTAAATTATGTGAATACTTATACTATCTATGTGATTAAAACAACTTTATTTAGCTGAAATCAATTCCAAATTATTCATATACGGTCGCAGTACCTTAGGAATAATAATCGAACCATCTTTTTGTTGATAGTTTTCTAGTACAGCAATTAAAGTTCTACCCACAGCCAAACCACTTCCATTCAATGTTCCAACAAAAACAGTTTCATTGTTTTTATTTTTATATCTTGATTTCATTCTTTGTGCCTGGAATGTTGAACAAGAAGAGCATGATGATATTTCACGATACTTGTTTTCTGATGGCAACCACACTTCAATATCATATGTTTTTTCTGCACTGAAACCCATATCCCCAGAGCATAAAATTATTTTTCTATAAGGTAACTCTAATTTATCCAGAATATTTGTTGCACAGTTCGTCATTCGCTCCAATTCTTCAAGACAATTTTCTTTTTCAACAATACTAACCATCTCAACTTTATAAAATTGATGTTGTCTAATCATTCCTTTCGTATCTTTTCCATAACTGCCGGCTTCTTTTCTAAAACAAGGTGTTGAGGCAACAAATCTCATTGGTAAATCTTTTTGGTCAACAATTTTATCTTTAACAATGTTTGTTAAAATTACTTCAGCGGTAGGAATTAAAAATTTTCTATCAGATCCTTCATCAAATTTTATTTCAAATTGATCGTTTTCGAATTTGGGTAATTGGCCAGTTCCATACATTGTATTGTCAGAAGCTATCAATGGAGGTGAAATCTCTTGATAGCTATTTTGAACAATATGGGTGTCTAACATAAAATTAGATAATGCTCGTTCTAATAATGCTAACTCTTTTTTTACAAACACAAATCTTGATCCGGTCGTTTTTGTTGCAAGATCAAAATCAAGCATGCCTAAATTTTCACCAAGTTCGTAATGTGATTTGGGTTTAAAGTCAAACTCAGGAACTTTTCCAGCTTTTAAAACTTCTACATTATCGTTTTCATCTTTCCCACTTGGAACATCTTGATGAGGTATATTCGGTATACTTGATAAAATATTATCTAATTCAGTTTTAGTATTTTTTTGTTGCCCAGTAATCTTTTCTAATTCTGTAGATATTTCTTTAGATTTTATGAATAAACTTTCATCTTTAGATTTTGAAATTTCTTTTTTTTCTTTTTCTAAGTTTTCTTTCTTTTGAATTAAATCTCTATTTAACTCATCAAGCTTTTTTAAATTATTAAAATCAATTTTAACTGAACGTTTTTCAAGATCTTTTTCAAATTTTGAAAAATCTTTTCTAATTTCTTTTAAATTATGCATCAGTTTTTTCTAAATTTTTATTTTCTATAAATTTTACTGAAAATATTGATAATTCATATAAAATTAATAATGGAATTGCTAAACCTATTTGAGTAATTGGATCTGGCGGTGTTAGTAATGCAGCCGCAGCAAATATAATTACAACTACATACTTTCTTCTTTCTTTTAAAAATTGACTGTCCACAACGCCTATTCTTGCTAATAAACTCAAGACTATAGGTAGTTGGAAACTTATTCCAAATGCAAAAATTAATTTCATAACAAGTGACAAGTATTCATTTACTTTGGCTTCTAATTGAATTGGTAAACTTGTAGACATCCCTGTGCTTTCAAATGATAAAAAGAATTTAATAGCTAGGGGCATTATCAAATAGTAAACAAGCATACCTCCTAAAAAGAAAAGGATTGGTGTTAATATAAGGTATGGAAGTATAGCAACTTTTTCATGTTTATATAAACCCGGTGCAATAAATTTCCATATTTGCATTAGAATAAATGGACAGGTCACAAAGAAAGCTGTAAAGAAGGATACCTTAATATAAGTTAAAAAAGTTTCCTGTAAGGCTGTAAAAATAAGCCTTCTAACAGACCCATCATCTTTTACAGCTTGAGCAAATGGATCAACTAAAAAACCGTATATGTGTTCTGCAAATACGTAACAAATAACAAAAAAGATTATTAGAAATATAAAACTATGTATTAATCTTTTTCTTAGTTCTGTTAGATGGCTAACAAATCCACCTTCATTTTCTTCATTGCTCATCTTTTTTAGTTTCTTTTTTTATCTCTTTATCAATTTTTTCTTCATCAATTTCTATATTAGAAACTTCATTTTGAATATTGCTCACATATCTTTTTGCAGTCCCTATCCAAGAACCTGCTTTTTTTAACATGATTGGAAAATCTTTAGGACCAAGAACAACGATTGCAATACCAACAACAATTAATATCTCAAACCAACCAATAGTAGGCATGTGATTTAATCTTTGTTTTCTGAGTCTTTATTTTCGTCGGATATATTTTTTGGCTCTGTATCGTCAGTAACATCTGACGCCATTCCTTTTTTGAAACTTTTAATTCCCTTAGCTACATCACCCATCAGACTAGAGATTTTACCTCGTCCAAATAATAAGACTACTAATATAACTACGATTGCTATTTGCCAAATTCCTATGCTCATGAAAAACTTATAACCTTTTTATGATTAATTTAAAAGTTACTTTTTTGTTAATCTTTCTCTTCTGTATCTAGAGTACTGCTTAGCATCTCGTCAATATTAGAATAAATATCCTCTTTTTTTTCTTCTTGTTTTTCTTTGTAGAATTTACCGGTTCCAAAAATTGCATTATCGATACTAGAACTATCAATTAAACCAGCTGCTCCCAATTCATCAATTGTTGGTAAATCAGATAATTTTTGAAGATTGAAATGACTTAAAAATTCATCAGTTGTAACATACTGAATTGGTCTACCAGGTACATCTTTACGACCACCTGGCTTTACCCAATTAAGTTCCATTAATATTTCTAGAGTATTTGTGCCAAATGCTACACCTCTTATTTCTTCAATCTCAGCTCGAGTAACTGGCTGGTGATAAACAATTATAGCTAAAGTCTCCACAGCGGCTCTAGAAAGTTTTTTTTCAACCGTTTTTTCTTGTGACATAATATTAGACAAGTTAGGAGAAGTTCTAAACGACCACTTACCTTTTATACAAATAAGATTAATACCACGTTGAGTGTATTCTTGTTGTAACTTTTCTAAAGACTTGGTTACACTACCCTTTTTAGTAATTTTGCTTTCAATTGTATCAATATCTAATGGTTCTGCCGCAGCAAAAATAACTGCTTCAATTTCTTTTTCTAAATCAGATAACTTAGATGGAAATTTTACAATATTATCTTTTGTAATCTTTTCTTTTTTAATCATTATTTTCCTTTACATAAATATCATCAAATAACTTATCTTGTTTCATAGTTAAATTTCCCTCTTTAACTAACTCTAAAGATCCAGCAAATATTCCTGCTTTACCCGTACGTTTGTATTTTGAATTACTTTTAAAATTTTGAGGAATTAAATCATCTAATTTCTTCCAATCTATTAATTTACCAAAAAATTCTCTTATTGTTTTAATTCCATCCTCTGTGGTAAAAACAGGTAATTTTGGAATATTCATTTTTTGAAAGTCTTTGGTCATAATAATTGTTGAATACGACTTAAGAAGCTCAAATAAACTTAAATTATATTCTGTGCTATAAATAGATCTTATATTTCCCTTCATTCCTCTTGATCGAATTTCTCTTCCTAATCTTTTTCTTTTTAACATTTGTTCAGAAAGCAATCTTATCAATTCTAATTTTTTAAGTTGTAATTTTAATTTTTCAGCAACTTCTTGAGCTTTGAATTCCTCTTCTGTTGTACCTGGAAGTAATAATTTAGATTTTAAATAAGCTAACCAAGTTGCAATAACTAAATATTCTGAGGCAATTTCTAAATTTAAATCTTGTTCTTTTGTAATATAATCGTGAAACTGATCTGCTAATTTTGTAATTGATATCTCCTCAAGATCTACCTTTTGAGCTTTTGCTAAATCTAAAAGTACGTCTAAAGGGCCATTATAATTGTTTATATCAACATTAAATAATGCAGAATCAGAAATAGTCATGCAGAGATATTAACTTAAAATTTTATAAAATAGAGATGTTTTTTTTATGATAAAATTACTAACCTTTGGTGAATTATGACCAACTACCTTCATTTCAGACATTTTACCATTACAATGAAGAGCAAGATTACAACCTGCGCTAAATGTTTTAATCGTATTAGTTTTTAAATCATCTTTTAAACTTTTCATTGATAAATCATCTGAAATCAAAATGTTTTTAAAACCGATTTTTTTTCTAATTAAATTTATAATTTTTTTAGAGTGTGTAGCTGTATTTAACTTATCAATGCTGCAATAAATTACATGTGCGGTCATTGCAAAATAGCTATGTTTGTTCTTAAATGGAAAAAAATCATTTTTACTCAAATAATTTAAGCTTTTATTAACTACAGGTGTAAATTTATGACTATCTACTTTAGCTAATCCATGTCCTGGTATATGTTTCATCACAGTTCCAATGGAATTTTGATGAAAATAATTAATACAAATATCTCCAATTTTAGAGATATTTTTTCTATTTTTTGAAAAAGATCTGTCACCAATAATACTGCTAGCTCCTTTAACTCGAAGGTCTAAAACAGGAACAGTATTTATATTAACACCGATTGATTTGAGCAAATATGAAGTCTTATCAATAAATAATTTATAAATAATATTAAATTTTTTCTTATCTTTTGTGAATAAATTACCAAAATATTCTGAAGTTAAATTGTCAAATGAAATTATTTTACTTAATCGATTTACTCGGCCACCTTCTTGATCAATTAGTATTGGGTATTTTTTGTCTTTAAATATTTTTTTTATTTTATCTGTTAATTTTTTAGTTTGTTCAATTGAGCTAATATTTCTTGAAAATAAAATAACTCCCCATGGTTTATATTTTTTTAAAAAAGCTATCTCTTTGTTTGATAATGCTGATGATTTTAAACCAACAATAAAGGCTCTTCTATTCTTAATCATTCTCTAAAAGTTTCCAAAAATTAAACTTTTTTTTCTTTTTTTTGTTTGTTTGCTTAACGTATTCTATTACATTTTGTGTGTCGTTTTCCAAAACAGGTAAATTTTTTGAATATAATTTAATTTTTTCATCATTTTTTTTATAAGATCTGTATGATTTTTTTTTATTTTCGTCTGAAAAATAATATCTACCAGTCAAAAAAATAAATAAAGCAATTACAAAAATAAAGATTAAATACTTAATTTCTTTTAGCATTACATTTTATCTGGTGTGTCTACACCAACTATATTCATTCCTGATTTTACAACATTAGATATTGCTTTTAAAAAAATTAATTTATCCGGTGAAACTGTTTTTTGCTCATTAATAAATCTTTTTTCTGGGTTTTGTTTACCAAGATTCCAATAGGAGTGAAATTCTGAGGCAAGATCATATAAATAAACAGGTATTCTATGTGGTTCTAATTTTGAACTAGCTGTATCGATACATTTAGGCCATTCTGAAATCTTTTTTAAAATTTTGATCTCATCATTTGAGTATTCAAAACTAAAATCATCTAATTCAATTTTTGAATTTAAATCTTTATCAATATGTCTAAAGACAGATGAAATTCTGGCATAACAATATTGAACGTAATACAATGGATTATCTTTCGATTTTTCTTTTACAGCATCAAAATCAAAATCTAATTCCACATCACTACTTCTGTTGAGCATGATAAATCTAGTTGCATCTTTTCCAACTTCTTCAATTAAATCATCAACGGTAATGTAGTCACCCTTTCTTTTAGACATTTTAAATGGTTTGTTATCTTTAATTAATTTTACAAGCTGACTAATTTTACAAATCAATTTATCTTTTTTTCCTGATAAAGCTTCAACTGAGGATGAGATTCTTTTGATATAGCCAGCATGATCTGCACCAAGAATATTTATTAAATAATCAAATTTACGATCTACTTTATTTTTATGATAAGCAACATCACTTGCAAAATAAGTCCAAGCTCCATCTGATTTTTGCAACGCTCTATCTTTATCATCACCAAAATCAGTAGATTTAAAAAGTAACTGTTCTCGTTCTACCCAGTTTTTATTGTCTTCTCCTGCTGGAGCGTTAATTTTTCCTCTGTATACAAAATTATTCTTTTCTAAAAATTTTATTACACTTTCTACTTCTTTGTTTAAAACAATGCTTTTTTCACTAACAAAATTATCGTGGTTAATTCCTAAGCTCTTAAGGTTTTTTTTAATTAAAAGTAGAGCTTGTTCTATAGATAAAGCTGTTAACTTATCGCTTATTTGATCATAATTATCAAAATTTAGATCTGAATTATTTGAAACTATATTTTTCGCAAAATCGATTAAATAATCCCCTGGATACAAATCAGGATTATCTTGAGAAAAAGTTTCGTTAAACTTTATTTCTCTAATTCTAAAATATACTGATTTTGTAAAATTTATAATTTGATTACCATAATCATTAACATAATACTCTTTTGTAACGTTGTGCTTATTAAATATTAACACATTAGAAATAACATCGCCTAAAATAGCTCCTCTACAGTGACCAACATGCAAGGGTCCTGTGGGATTAGCTGATACGAATTCGACTAAGTAATTATTTTTTTTCTCTTTCTCATTAATTCCAAATGTTTCAGCGTTATCAATAATTTCTTTAATAAAGTTTGACCAAAAAGATTGCTTAAATTTAATATTTATGAAACCAGGTTTGGCAACGGATATATTGTCTATTTGATCATCGCTATTTTTGATTTCTGGTGCAAGTTTTTCTGCCAATTCTATTGGAGAAGTTTTGTTTAGTTTGGATAAAACCATTGCAACATTAGTTGAAATATCACAATTAAATTTTGGAGGCGGTATTTCCGCATTAATACCATTGAAACTTTCTGGAACGATAAGTTGATTTTTTTTACTAAGTTCAACAATAATTGATTTTATTTTATCTAAATATAATTCAAAAATATTCATTTATTATCGTTATAAAGGTTAATTGCGTATCTATCCGTCATACCAGATATAAAATCTGAAATAGCTCTATATTTGTCTTTAGTCAATTGCTCTTTAGTAAGAAATTTTCTTGGGTTTGATTTAATTATTTTAAATAATTTCTTAATTATCATTTTACCTCTTTGATTCTTATTAAGCACCGATTTATTGTCATACATTCTATGTCTTAAAAATGATCTGATTTCTTGCTCTGAATTTTGTATTTTATCTGAAAAAGAAACTATTAATTGATTTGATTTTGACACATCTTTTAATGACTTAATTTTTAATTTTTTAATATTTTTTTCTGTATTACTTAGCAAATCTCTAATCATAATATCAATAGAGTCTCTGATGATTTGATAAATAGCAATTTTATAATTTTTTTTATTAATTTTATTTTTATATTTTTGATAAATGTCTTTAAAAAAATCTAATTCAACTAATTCTTCAAGTTTAAATAGATTTGCTTTAATTCCATCCTGAATATCATGATTATTATATGCAATATCATCTGATATAGCTGATATTTGAGCTTCTAATGATGGATAAGTATTAAAATAAATCTTGTTTTTGAAAACTTTTGATCCAATAAGTTTGTTGATCATGCTTAGATCATCTACTGGTCCGTTATGTTTTAAAAGTCCTTCCAAAGTTTCAAGAGTTAAATTTAGTCCAGCAAATTTGAAATATTTATTCTCTAAAAACATTACGATTCTTAGTGTCTGAAGATTATGATCGAAACCTCCATAGTTTTCCATACATTCATCTAGAGCATCCTCTCCTGCATGACCAAATGGGGTGTGACCTAAATCATGAGCAAGACTCAAGGTTTCAGCTAAATCTTCGTTTAATTTAAGGTATTTTGCAATTGATCTTGCTATTTGAGCAACTTCTATGGAATGAGTAATCCTTGTTCTGAAATGATCCCCTTCTGTGTTAACAAATACTTGGGTTTTGTGCTTTAATCTTCTAAATGATGCGCTGTGAATTATACGATCCCTGTCTCGTTGAAAAGGAGATCTATATTTTGAATTAGCTTCTTTATTAAGTCTACCCTTACTTTTAAATACGCCTAACAAAGTGTCTTTTTTCATCCTTTAATTTAAATAATTAAGTATTATATTAGTAATATCAGTGTTCAGGCATGATTAAAGAAATTAAATTTACGGATAAAGCGTTAAAACAAATAGATAATTTGTTAGCAAAAAAAGACAAAGGATCATTCTTCAGAATCGCTATCAAAGGTGGAGGATGTTCTGGTTTTCAATATGAATTTACATTTGATAAATCAAAACAAGATGATGATTTAAATTATCAAAATATTTTAATTGATAAAACTTCAGCTGATTTGCTTAAAGGGTCTGAAGTTGATTATGTTTCTGAACTAATTGGTGAACAATTCAAGATATCTAATCCGCAAACCAAATCTTCATGTGGTTGTGGAGTTTCCTTCTCACTTTAATGCTCATTTCATCTTGGAATGTAAACTCGGTAAGAGCAAGAATTGATAATATCAAAAGCTATTTATTAAAATATAAACCTGATATTTTAATGATGCAGGAAATCAAAACTGAAGATGTTAATTTTCCATACGATGAATTTTCATCTATGGACTATGAAAGTCATGTCTTTGGTCAAAAAAGTTATAATGGTGTAGCAATTATATCAAAAAATAAATTAAAAAATATTAAAACAGATTTAATCAAAGATAAATTAAAACAATCAAGAATAATCTCAGCTGAATTTGAACATAAGAAAAAAAATATACAATTAATTAATATTTACACCCCTAATGGAAATCCTGTAGATACAGAAAAATATGATTATAAAAAAGATTGGCTTAATCAATTAATAAAACAATTAAAAACTTTATCTAAAAAAAATTCAAATATTATTTTAGCTGGTGATTTTAATATAATCCCGTCAGCAGAAGATGTTTATAATGTTAAAAGTTTTGAGGATGATGCTTTATACCGACTTGAAATAAGAAAAAAATTTAGAGAAATGATTAATCTTGGGTTCAGCGATGTCTACAGACATTTTCATGAAGAAAAAGAAGGATATACATTTTGGGATTATATGAGAGGTGCATGGCAAAAAAATAATGGTATGAGGATTGATCATTTTTTAGTTTCAAATTCTATAATTGATCAAATTAAAGATATTAATATTAATAAAGATCCACGTGGAAGAGAAAAGCCTTCTGATCACACACCTATTGAGATTAATTTAGCTTAAAGATTTAATTTTATTTACTAATTCTTCATTAATATTTCTTGGACCAGTATCCATTCTATTCTTATGACGTCTTTCTCCAGGTAATCTTACTTCACCCATTGATTTCATTTTTTCAAAAAATTCCTCAGCATGTTTTTGCCAATTAGTTCCTGAGGTTTTATCTGGGTTAATAGCAAGTATGAATTCACCACCACTTGGAGGGCCACCATCATTATTATCTTTTTCAGCTGTTTCAAAACTAAAATTATCTCCAACTAATGCTCCTGCCATTAATTCTACCATCATTGCAATTGCAGATCCTTTGTAACCACCAAAGGGTAATAAAACTCCACCATCAGCAATTTCACCTGGATCAGTTGTTTCTTTACCATCTTTAGTTAAACCAGTGCCAAGTGGAACTTTGTGCCCTTCTCTTTTAGCAACCTGAACTTCTCCCATTGCCATTGAAGCAGTTGCCATATCATAAACAACTGGTGTTTTACCTGGACGTGGCCAAGCAAATGAAATTGGGTTCGTTCCAAATAATGGTTTAATAGCACCAGCAGGTGCAACTGCAGGCTTGTAAGATGTACAAGCAAATGCAACTAAACCTTCCTCTGCTAACTTTTCTGTTTCAGGCCACATAGCAGCCATATGATGTGAATTATTTATTGCTAATACGGCAACACCATTTTCTTTTGTAGCTTTTGCTAATTCAGGTAATCCTTTATTTAATACAACGGGTGCTAAACAATTATTTCCTTCAACTTTAATTACTGATGTAGATATTTTTTTTACTTCTGGTTTTCCTTTTCCATTAATCTTTCCACTTTTTAATCCAGTGACATATGCTGGTAGTCTAAATAGACCATGTGATACCGAGCCATCTCGTTCAGCATTTCTGATCAAGTCTGATAGTATTGATGCTGTTTGATCATCACAACCGTTAGCTAAAAGAGTTTTTTTAGCTAGTTCAAATATTTCGTCTAAAGTTAAGGATACAGTGCTCATTATTTTGATTTACATTTCTTGCATAAACCAAAAAATTCTAAATTATATTTGCTATATTTCATTCCTGAATTGTCTGAAAAATTAGATAAATATTTTGAAAGTTTTGAATTACTTATTTCAGATACGTTCTCACAACTTTCACAAATTGAAAATGCGGTTGCTTTTGAAACCTGACAGCTAGAATTTTGACAAGCAATAAAAGCATTTCTACTTTCGATCTTATGAATTTTTCCAATTTCAACCAATTTATCTAACGCTCTGTAAACTTGTAAAGGCGCTTTAATTCCTTTTTTTTGAACATTAAATAAAATTGAATAAGCTTTCATAGGCCCACCAGATTTATCAATAAGATCAAAAATAATTTTTTGATTTTTGGAAAGGTTATGTATTTTTTGCATCTTTAAATTCTTATCAATTAGTTATCAGTTTTTCAATTTAATCGATTGTTTAATATTAAGTAAAGAGAGTATAAATAATACTAAAGCGGCCATAATTATTGAAGGACCAGATGATGTGTTAAATTCTAATGAAGAAAATAACCCTAATAAAACTGATAAAAGACCACCAATTACAGAAAATAAAACCATCTTTTGAGGACTGTCTGATATGTTTCTAGCCATTGCAGCTGGTATAATTAACATTCCAGTAATCAATAATAATCCAACCATTTTAATTGATATGGCTATTACAGCAGCCATCAGAATAGTAAATATTGCTTTTGCTCTATCAGGATTTAATCCTTCAGCCTCAGCTAATTCGTAATTAACTGTAGATGCAAACAATGGTTTCCAAATCAATTTAAGAACTGTTAAAATTACTGCTCCACCAGTCCATATAATAAATATATCATTTGTTGTTACAGCTAAGATATCTCCAAATAAAAGACCCATAATATCAAAACGAATAAAAGTAAGAAATCCAATAACCACTAATCCAACTGCTAATGAAGAATGAGCCAATAAACCAAGCAAAGCGTCCCCTGGTAAATTAGTTTTTTTTTGTAGCTGAATTAATATCAGTGCGATTACGGATGAAATTATAAACACAGATAGCGCAATATTAAGTTCAAAAGAATAAGCCATCGTGACGCCTAATAAAGCCGAATGTGATAAAGTATCACCAAAATAAGATAATCTTCTCCAAACAACAAAACATCCAAGTGGTCCTGTTACTAAGGCAATACCTAAGCCTGCAATTAAGGCTCTAACAAAAAAATCATCTAACATATTAATTTTTCTTTATACCTTCTTCTGAATGCACATGATCATGTTTGTGTTCATATACAGAAAGAATTTGAGAAGCCTGTTCCCCAAAAAGAGTTTTGTACTCGTTATTTTTTGCAACATCCATTGGTGTTCCGGAACAACATACATGACCATTTAAACAAACAACATGATCTGTTGCAGTCATGACTGTATGTAGATCGTGAGAAATTAATAAAATTCCACAATTTAAAGTATCTGAAATTTTTTTAATAAGTTCATATAATGCAATCTCTCCTGTGTAATCAACACCTTGAACAGGTTCATCTAAGACTAATAATTCAGGTTTTTTTGAAATAGCTCTAGCTATTAAAACTCTCTGAAATTCACCTCCTGATAAATTCCCTAGATTTTTATTTTTAAGATGCATAACACCTGTAAGCGTAAGAGCTTCATCAATTGCTTCATCTTTTATGTCTTCTGTTAAAAGCATAAAATCATATACTCTTAATGGTAGTGTCCAATCAATTGAGATTTTTTGAGGAACATATCCAACTTTGTTAGTATATTTTTCTACAGTTCCTTCTATGTTTTTGTAAATTCCTAATGCAATTTTAGCTGTAGTGCTTTTTCCAGAACCATTAGGACCAATAAGAGTGACGATTTTACCTTTTTCAACAGTTAATGAAACACCTTCCACTAGCCATTTATCATTTTGTTTAAAACCAGCGTTATTTAATTTTACTAATGTACTATTTTCTAAACTCATAAATTGCTTGACTTGTAAATGTTATATTATTACATACTGTTATATTATAACAACCAATTAAATTACTTATTATGAAAAATATTAAAAAAATACCACTTATATTCTCAATATTATCAATTCTAACATTCTTTACACCAGCAAACGCTGAAATAAAAGTAGTTGCATCTATTAAACCAATTCATTCATTAGCCAGTTATTTAATGGACGGTATTGCTAAACCTGATCTAATAGTTGATGGATATGCATCTCCGCACGGATTTGCAATGAAACCTTCACACGCAAAAATGCTTCAAAATGCAGATCTAATATTCTGGGTTGGTGAAGATTTAGAGAGTTTTTTAGAAAAACCATTGAGTTCAATTGCCAAGAAAGCAGAAAAAATTGAATTAATGGAAACTAAAGGATTGCAAGTATTAAAATTTAGAGAGAGAAATATTTTTGACGAACATGATCATGACGATCACGGACATGACGATCATGGCAAAAAAGAAGACGATCATGACGATCAAGGACATGACGACCACGGTAAAAAGGAAGATGATCACGACCATGACGATCATGGTAAAAAAGAGGATGATCACGACCACGATCATGACGATCATGGTAAAAAAGAAGACGATCATGACGATCACGGGCATGACGATCATGATGGACATGCACATGGTGAATTTGATTCACACATTTGGTTGGACCCAATTAATGCAAAAACTATGTTAAATGAAATGGCAGAACATTTAATTGAAAATGATCCAAAAAATGAAGCTAAATATAAAAGTAATTTGGCTAAAGCTTTACAAGAAATCGATAAACTTACAATTGATGTAATGACAGATTTAAGTAGTAGCGTTTCTTCAATTGTATTCCATGATGCTTATCAATATTTTGAGGAAAGATTTAATGTTAAAGTGTTAGGTGCATTTACTGTTAATACCGATGTAATGCCTGGTGCTGAACAACTTGCTGAAATTAGAGAAATTATCGAGCATGATAAAGTAGCTTGTGTATTCTCAGAGCCGCAATTTAATCCTGATATTATCAATGCAGTTGCAAAAGATATGAAGATTAAAACTGGTGTTTTAGATCCCCTAGGTGCAACATTAGACCCAGGTAAAGATCTATATTTCAATTTAATTAGAAATATGTCTGCATCTTTCAAAGGCTGCTAATTTAAAGGAATAAAAATTAAATTTTAGTTTCCTCTATAATTGTAATAAATTCGTAAAAAAATTACTTATAGAGGAAACTATGTTTATTAAAAAATATCTAAAATGGATTAGTACAGCTCTTGTTTTAACAGGTATATTGTTAACTAATTTAAATATCTACCCTGTCAATATTTACCTTCACGGATTAGGAGTTGTGGGTTGGACTATTGCAGGATTTATATCAAAAGATAAGGCTATATTAACTAACTTTGGATTACAAATACCATTGTTTGTAATTGGAATTTATAAAATTATTTTCTAATGAAAAATATCTTATTCGTTTGTACAGGTAACTCAGCTAGAAGCATAATAGCTGAAAGTATTATAAACAACGAATATTCAAATAAATTTAAAGCTTATAGTGCTGGAAGCAATCCAACAGGAAAAATTAATGAAAATATCAAATTATATCTTACTAAAATAAAAAATTTTAATCTTGAAAATTGTTCTTCAAAAAATTTTGATATATTTTTAAATAAGAAATTTAATATAGATCATGTAATAACAGTGTGTAATAACGCAAATAAAGAAGTTTGCCCTGTATGGCCAAATAATAACCAAATTATTCATTGGGATATTGAAGATCCTGTATCAAAATTTCAAAATTTAAATGAAAAACAGATAAACGAAATTATTAGTGAGACTTACGATATAATAAGTAAAAAAATAGAAATTTTGTTAGAAAATGAAAATTAAAAAAAACATACTTATTGGCGAATTTTTAGGAAGTTGTTTTCTTGTAATGATCATCGTTGGTTCTGGTATAATGGCAGAAAATCTAACAAATGATGATGGTATTAAACTTTTAGCCAATACAATTGCTACTGGAGCTGGATTATTTGTTTTAATTACAGCCTTTGCTGATATTTCAGGAGCTCATTTTAATCCTTTTGTAAGTTTAGCGATGTTTTTTAGAAAAAAAATTAAAAGTGATCTTTTAAAATATTATATTCCTGCACAAATATCTGGTTGTTTATTTGGAGTAATGTTAGCTAATCTTTTTTTTGAACACGCTATTTTAGAGTTATCAACTAAAAATAGAGATGGATTGCATATATTTTTTTCAGAAATTATTGCTACCTTTGGTCTGATATTTGTTATTTTTGCAACTTTAAAGGATGGAAAAACAATAGTAGCGATTAGCGTAGCAACATATATTTCTGCAGGTTATTGGTTTACTTCTTCAACATCTTTTGCAAATCCAGCTGTATCTATAGCTAGAACATTTACTGATTCTTTTACTGGAATTAATTATCTTAATACACCAACCTATATTTTAGCTGAATTTATTGGATTAATTTTAGCAGCGTATATTCTTAAAATTATCTATAAATAACACAACTTATATATGTAAATTATATTAAAATTTTATTTACATAATTTTAAAATATTATATTTAAAGCGAATCCGCATAAGGTTTCTCAAAATAAAATAATTCACTTATAGACTTCTCTTTTACTTAGACTAAAGATTGATGAATCTTCTCTTTGATTCTCAAATAAATAAATTTAATCGTAGAATTTTTTACCTTTAACGAATATTTACTTTCTCAAGTCATGAGACGGAACCGAAAACAATAATATATAGGAGAAAAAATGGATATGACTTTAGTATACACAGTTATAGGGTTTGCCCTAGCTGGATATAGCGTAATCGCTAATGACTCAATTCAAACACTTGGTACCTTTATAGCCTCAAAAAAGAAGTGGTTTAAATGGTATATACTAGCTGGATCAGCATCTGCTGTTATGATTTTTGCGTTAGCTTGGGGATGGTATGCGTATGATGGTGATATTTCTTATGGAAGATTAACTAGAATACCTTATCAAGAGATTCAATGGTATCATGCAGTAGCACCTGCAATACTGTTATTATTAACAAGAATTGGAATACCGGTATCAACAACCTTTTTAGTTCTTTCAGCATTTGCTTCAACAGTTGTGTTAGAAAAAATGTTGTTAAAAAGTGTTGTAGGTTATGGATTAGCAGCAATGGTTGCTTATATAGCCTGGATAGCAGTATCAAAGTTCATTAATGAAAAATTTGATGAAGTAGACGATAAATGGAGAGGATTTTGGAGAAACTCTGTTTGGATTTCATCAGGTTGGTTATGGTGGGTTTGGTTATCTCACGATGTAGCTAACATTGCAGTATATCTGCCTAGGCAATTAGATTTATCATTACTTTTAATTGTAATGGCTTATTTTACTTCTTTGTTATTTTACATTTTCTACATTCAAGGTGGACCAATTCAAAAAGTTGTTCTTGAAAAAACAGGAACAAGATATGCAAGATCGGCTACAATTATTAATGTGATTTATGCTGGTGTTTTATTCTACTTTAAAGAGCTTAATGATTTGCCAATGTCAACAACATGGGTGTTCGTTGGATTATTGTGTGGAAGAGAGCTTGCAATATCTACAATGAATAAAGAATATAAATTTAAGTATGTCTTCCCATTAATTGGTAAAGACTTTCTTAAAATGATTTTTGGATTAAGTGTTTCAGTAGGTATCGTGTTAGCGATCCACTATATAATTATTCCAAATAATTGGTTTTAAATATTAAAATAGACGCATTATAATTAATTAATGTGTCTATTTTGAAATAATATTAAGGATATCCTTACCATCAATTTTCACTGGATTGTTGCCCAATCTTAATAAATTTATACCTTTTAAAACATCCTCAGAACTTTTTATTATATCTATATTAAATTTTGTTAAATCATCCTCTAAATTTGCACTTTTTTTTATTAAAGAAATTTTAGAATTGAAACCATTAATGTCCTGAACATCAAATAAGTTAAATATTAAATCAAATCTTTTTTTTAAATCAAAAGAAGTTTCGGATTTATCTATATTGTCATAGTTAAATTTAAAAAATTTCTCAAAAAATAAGCTAACTGCATGACCGTGACTAATATTATATAGTGAAGTAAATGGATAAGATGCAGCATGTGGGGCTGTAGTTTTTGATATGCTAATTGCTTTACCTGCTAAATTTGAAGCAATACTCATCTCTGTTGCATTTTTCATGTTTGGATCGTTAATAAAAGATATAAAACTGTTAACAGAAACTCTTAAAGACTTTGAAGCATATTCAACACTTTTATCGTTAGATTTTCTTGAAACTAAAGACTCTAACGCTTGAGCTATAGCATCAAAGCCTGATGATGCTTTTATTTTATTTGGCGCAGATATTAAAAATTCAGGAATAAGAAAAAAATGATCTGGTATTAATAATTCACTTTCAAAAGAGTGTTTAATTCCATCAACATAAATAACTGCATTGGAAGTAACTTCCGCGCCTGAGCCTGCTGTTGTAGGTATAACTGCTAATTTTGTATATTTTTTTTTAAAGGGATAAGTGTAATTTACAATTAACTCTGCAAGATCTGGTCTAATTTCAACTACATTAGCTATTTTAGCATAATCGATTACCGCACCTCCACCAATAGCTAAAAATAAATCAGGTTTAAAATTTTTGATATCTTTAATAATTTCAATTAACTCTTCAAGAATTGGAATTTCGGATTTTTTATAAAATAATTTAATCTCCTTATTGCTAATATTTTTAAGTAGATTTTCAGCACCAGAATTAACAAAAGATTTTTTGCCACATAAAACAAAAATTTTTTTAAAACTTTTATCGTTTACATAATTTAAGATATCTTCACTTGAACTGATCATTTTTTCATAAATTGATTTTTTATTTTAATCAAATTATCTGGTCTAGGTAGTTTTTTAATTTTACTATTTGTTACTTTAACCTCTAAAAAAGCAGGTCTATTTATTTTAATAAAAGTTTTAGTAATTTTTAATAAATTTTGTTTATTTTTAATTGAGTAAAATTTTTTAAAACCTAAACTTTTAGAAAGTTTATCAAAATTTATAGTATTAGCATTAGTACTTTGTCCACCTACTGAGTCATGCGCATTATTGTTAAGCAATATATATTTGAAATTATTTTTAGCAAAATGCCCTGCTGTCTTAATGGCACCTAAATGCATTAAGAAGGATCCATCACCATCAATACAAATAGTTTTATTTTTACTGAATAATGAATAGCCAAGAGCGACTGAAGATGTATGACCCATTCCACCTACCATATAAAAATTCTTTGTTTTATTTAATTTATATTTATCTCGTAAGTACATTATCTCTCTTGAATTATAACCTGTACTTGAAATAATTTTTGAATTTCTAGGAATGTTTTGAAGCAATATTTTAAGAAAAACTTCTTTATCAAGTTGATAATAATCGTTTTTAGATTTTTTTTTGATATTTTTTTCTAAGGTCCCTTGTTCAATTAAGCAAGCGATAATACTTTTGTTTTTTTTTGCAAATTTTATTTGTTTATTGAATTTGTGTAGATCTTTATTGGTCCTAATAATGGTATGTTTAATATTTAATAACTTTAACAAATTTTGAGTAATTTTTCCTTTCACATTGTGCTGCGGCTCATCTTTAATTCTAGGTGATCCTCTCCAGCCAATAACTAAAATTAACGGTATGGAATAGACTTTTTTATGTGCTATGGATATTAAAGGGTTCAAAGCATTGGATAAGCCAGAATTCTGCATGTATACACATGGAATTTTTTTTGTAGCAAGATAATGGCCTATACCAAGTGAAATGGCTGCACCTTCATTAGTTGCAATAATATGATTTTTTTTATTTTTTAAAATTGTTGAAAATTCTTTTAAAACACTATCTGGTACACCTGTATAAAAATCAGTATCATTTTTTTTTAACAAGCTAATTAAAGCATCAACTTTAATCATTTTTAATTAAATTAATTATTTCTTTTATTGAAATTATTTTTTTATCAATTTCAAAAGCACGACTTTTTTCCAATATTGATTTGGCAGCATTTTGCATTGCTGGATATGCAGCTCTCAATAATTGATTTGCATAAATAACCAAACTAAAACCATTTTTGATTAAATCTTTTTCATAAACTTTTGAGTAAGTAGATGGTACGGATACTAAAGGAATAAAATTTTTACTTTTTCTAAATTTTTGAGCAAACGCAAATATTTCTTTAGGTGTTTTTTCTTTACTATGAATAAGTATGGCATCAGCACCTGCTTTAGAATATATTTCAGCTCTTTTTAGAGCATCATTAAGTCCTTTACCAACAATAAAACTCTCTATTCTAGCGATCACCATAAAATCATTTGATTGTCTTGAACTACAAATTTTTTTTATTTTTTTTGCAAAAATATTGGGCTTGTCTTGTTTTGTACCTTTTTGATCTTTAAATAGTGAGTTTTTTTTCAACCCAATTTTATCTTCAATTATAATAGCTGATGCACCTGATCGCTCTAAAGATCTAATAAGAAACGGAAGATGTTCTATTTGACCACCGTTATCAGCATCAAAAACTAAAGGTTTTGTTGTTGAGTCCATCATATCATTTAATGATGAAATACGGGCTGAAAAATCCAGAGATGAATTATCTGGTTTACCTTTTGTAGCAGAGTCTGTTAAGCTTGAAGACCACATGCCATCAAACTCTACATCAATATTATTTTTTTGAATTTTAAGTTTTTCAATAATTAAACCTGTGAGTGAATTATGCGACTCTAATATACGAACTATTTTTTTTGATGAAAGAAGTCTTTTTAACCTAGAAACTCTGTTTTGTGGCAATGTACCAATTTCTAAAATTTTATTTTTAATAATTGTTGATGAAATATTTTTGGTATATTTAGGTTCAATTAATTTTCCAGACCATTTTTTTAATGTTTTTATAACATCGCTTCTTGTTTTTTTTTGAACACCTGTTTTCCAATCATCACCGTGAACTACATAATCAGGTTTTATTAAATTTAAATTTGGGACGTAACTTAAAGTATTTTGTGGGATTACTTTTTTAACATATTTAATATTTTGAATTATAATTTTTCTTCTTTTATAATCTAAATGAGGAATATTTTTATATGAAGCTATTGCCTCATCTGTTAGAAGGCCAACAGTAACTTCACCAAGTTTATTAGCTATTTTTAATATATTGATATGACCTTCATGAATTATATCAACTGAAAGTCCTACATATACTTTTTTTTTATTTTTCATTATTTAATTAAAGATAAATTATTTTATATAGAAAAAAAAATATTTATCATCAATATTATAGACTTTTTATTTATCAACTAGTGCTTTTGAAGGATTTTTGCTTTTTTCCTTGTCATGAAAATATTCGTGGTATTTAGAACCATATTTACTTAACGAATATGTATAGTAAAGAACTCTTCTATTATTGTTAGTTTCGTTTTTTTTTGATCTATGTGGGCAAGTATTTGAAAAAACAACAATATCTCCAACATCTAAATCAATTAAATTGAATGAAGTATTAGACTCCATTTCATCTGTTAATGCAGGTGTGCCATTATTTTTTGTATTTTTTAAAAGTTCATCAAAATTTCCATTATGTGCTTTAGCTAATTCCAATGAACCGTTTTCTTTATTACATTTATCAAGTGCAATTAATACGTTTATAAAATAATCACCGTATTCGTACCAACCTCTCTTTTTGTTATTGTCGGGGTCTACAAAATGAAAAATTCCATCATAATGAGCAAAAAAACCTTCACCACCTGGTGGTTTAGCATTAAATTTATCTTTAAATATTAGAAAATCTTTTTCGAAAGCAACATTTAAAAAATGAATAATTTTATCATTTAAATTATTAAGTTGAGGACCTTTATCATAAAGTTTTTCAATACGTCTAAGATTGTTATCTTTATCAAAATATTTAATTGTATTTTTAGAGTTTTCTATATCATTAATTAACTGAGATATAAAAGTTTGAGAAAAAAAATTTTTTATTACAAAATAACCATTTAAAGAATATTCTTTTTTTAAGGCTAAAACATCATTTGCCATATTTTTTCTTTTTTAATAATTTACTGACTTTAGATCTAAGCTCTCTATCAAGATTACCTAAATTTTTACTAAATGTATTTTCAATAATTATATCAGGTTTCTTAGGAAATTGTGGTTTGATATTTACGCCTACTATATTTTTATTTTTTTTGTATATTTTTTTTTTATTTTTACTAATTATTTTTTTTACGTCTGATTTTATATATATCTCAATATATTTTTTAATATTTTTTCTATTCCAGTTCCTCGGTTTATCCATTAGACCAACCAAAGAAAAAACAACATTTATTCCTTGATCAGTTAAAAACTTTGCAATTTTTGTAAATTTTTCAGAATTTGCAATTCTGTCTTTAAATGAATATCCATGTAAATCTAAAATTTTTCTTAAAGTATCTCCATCAAGATGAATTGAAGGTCCACAATTTTTCAATACATAAGGAAATAATTTTTTTGCAAGTGTTGTTTTACCTGAACCCGAGAGTCCAGTAATCCAAAACAAAATACCTTTTTTTTTAGTCATTTTTTACCCTTCCATAAATATCCTGAAATCGTTGAATGTCGCTTTCTTTTAAAATTGATCCCACTTGAGCCTCAATTATTTTAACCGGTTTTCTTCCAGGATTTTGTATTCTATGAACAGATTCTAAAGGAATATAAATATGTTCACCTGGTTTTTTATATAAAAAATTTTTATCTAGAGTTATTTTTGGTCGACCTTGTGTGATTAACCAATGTTCTGATCGATGAAAATGTTTTTGCAAACTTAGGATACCTTTAGATTTGACATATAACTCTTTAATTAAAAAATCCTTACCTTTAAATAAATTAGTATATTTACCCCATGGTCTAAAATAAATATTGTTTTTATTGAAGTATTTATTCTTGTTTTTATCATACATTTTTAAAATTTCTTTCCAGCTACCTAAATCTGACCAAGGTATATCTAATTTAATTGCATTAATTTCATTTGTTTTTTCCAATATTGCGTAATCAAAAGATTTGCTTGTTGCTTTAACAAAAAATGATTTATTTAAATAATAAATATTGTTTTTATATTTCGCTTTTTTAACTGCATTAACACAGTTTCTATAAATTATAGGTTGATATTCTTTAAAGTTATTAATAATTGAGTCTTTTCTAATAAAAAACATTCCTGAATTCCAATAACCTTTTTTTTTAATAACTTGTTTTGCTTTTGCAATATTTGGTTTCTCTATAAATTTTGTTACTTTGTTAATATTCAATTTACCTTTTTTTGTAAGAAAATATCCATATTCACTTGATGGTGATTTTGGTTTAATTCCAAAAATAAAAATATTTTTATTTGTTAAATTAGATTTATTTGTATTTATAGCCTTATTAAATATACTCGTTTTTTCTATTAAATGATCGGCTGAAAAAAACATTATTGATTGTTTGTTGGGAATATCTTTAATTAAAGCGCTACTTAAAATTGCTGGTGCTGTATTTCTTTTTGCTGGCTCTAAAACTATTTTGTATTTAATAATTTTTTGTTTTCTAAGGTGTTGTTTTACCTGATTTAAATATTTTTTATTAGTACTAATAATTGGTTCATCAAAAATTGCATTTTTTATTCTTTGTAAAGTTTTTCCAAGAAGTGTCCAATTACCAAAATCTATAAATTGTTTTGCTTGATGAGTTTTAGTGTTTGTCCAAAGGCGTGTACCTGCACCACCACATAAAATAACTGGGCGAATTTTCATTAAATCTCTGAATAATCTTTAACTTCTTTTTTCTTACCTGGATGTGTTGGTGCTCCTAAATATGCAGGTCCAACTGTTTGCGCATATTTCCATAAAGTACCTGATCCAAAATCTGATTTTCTAGCTTTCCATTTCTTTTTTCTTGCAGCCATTTCTTTTTTAGAAAGTCTTACATTAATCGTTCCCTTTTTGGCATCTATATCAATGATATCACCTGTACGTAATAGGCCTATAGGACCCCCTAGAGCGGCCTCAGGGCCCACGTGACCCACACAAAAGCCTCTTGTGGCTCCAGAGAACCTACCATCAGTAATAAGAGCTACTTTCTCCCCTTTTCCCTGTCCGTAAATTGCACCTGTTGTCGATAACATTTCTCTCATACCTGGACCTCCTACTGGTCCTTCGTATCTAATTATAATTACATCACCATCATTATACTTTCTGCTTTGAACAGCTTTCATTGCGCTTTCTTCATTATCAAAGCATCTTGCTTTACCTGTGAATTGTAATTTTTTAAGTCCAGCAACTTTAACAATTGCACCTTCTGGAGCTAAGTTTCCTTTTAATCCAACAACTCCTCCTGTTGGTGATAATGGATTTTTATAAGATCTCATTACTTTTTGTTTTGGATTAAATTTAATACTTTTTAAATTTTCTTTCATAGTTTTTCCAGTAGCAGTCATGCAATCACCGTGAATATAACCACCCTCATATAAAGTTTTTAACAACATTGGTACACCACCTGCTAACCACATATCTTTTGCAACATATTTTCCACCTGGTTTTAAATCTGCGAGATAAGGTGTTCTTTTAAAAATTTTAGCAACATCCATCAAATCAAATTTAATTCCTGCTTCATTTGCAATTGCTGGTAAATGTAATCCTGCATTTGTAGAACCACCTGTCGCTGCAACTATCGTTGCAGCATTTTCTAATGCTTTTTTAGTAACAATATCTCTAGGTTTAATTCCTTTTTTTAAAAGGTTCATAACCATTTTGCCACTAGCCTTTGCATATTTATCTCTTTCTTCATAAGGAGCTGGAGTTCCTGCTGAGTAAGGTAATGCTAATCCAATTGCTTCTGATACGCATGCCATTGTATTTGCTGTAAATTGTCCACCACAAGCACCTGCACTTGGACAAGCAACTAATTCTAATTTTCTTAATTCTGCAGCTGACATTTTACCTGAAGAATGTTTACCAACTGCTTCAAATACATCTACTACTGTTACGTCTTTACCTTTGTATCTCCCTGGAAGAATTGATCCACCATATATAAATACACTTGGTACATTTAATCTAACCATAGACATCATTAGACCTGGTAAGGATTTATCACATCCTGCAATACCAACTAAAGCATCATAACAATGGCCTCTAACAGTAAGTTCAGCTGAATCTGCAATTACTTCTCTAGATATCAATGAAGACTTCATTCCTTCATGACCCATCGCTATACCGTCAGTTACAGTAATTGTGCAAAATTCTCTTGGAGTTCCACCATTAGCTCTAACTCCTTTTTTAACTGATTGAGCTTGTCTCATTAGCGCAATATTACAAGGAGCGGCCTCATTCCATGTGGAAACGACGCCAACAAAAGGTTTTGCTACATCTTTCTCAGTTTCGCCCATGGCATAATAAAACGATCTATGTGGAGCTCTGTCTGCTCCTAATGATGTATGTCTACTAGGAAGTTTCTTTTTATTGAATTTAG
This sequence comes from uncultured Pelagibacteraceae bacterium, assembly GCA_902596185.1. GTDB lineage: Bacteria > Pseudomonadota > Alphaproteobacteria > Pelagibacterales > Pelagibacteraceae > Pelagibacter. The sequence goes on along the minus strand of CACJSX010000004.1, from coordinate 6,681 downwards.
CCATTATATACCCTTTATTGTTATTGATATTTTCTCAATATCATTCTTTAAATTATTATAATTATTTTTTTCTTGTTCAACAATCTCTTTTGGAGCACGATCTACGAAACTTTTATTTTCTAATCTTTGAGATATTTTTTTCATCTCTTGCTCTAATCTGCTTTGTTTATTTGTTAAATTTTCTTTAATTAATTTTAAATCAACGTCTTTATCAAAATAAATCTTAAACAAATCCCCAGAAACAACCATTGTAGCGGCTGGTTTATCTAAATCTTTATCTAGGATACTATTAATTCTCCCAAGTTTTTTTAGAATAATTTCATTTGTATTAATAAAGTCTTTTTGATTTTTATTAATATTACTTATTGATACATCAATAAATGAACCTGGACTTACATTAAGCTCATTTTTAAATGATCTAATCTCTGAAATAATGTTAATGATATTTTCAACCTGTTCCGTACTGCTGTCCTTATTTATTTTGCCTGATAACCAATTTTTAAGCATCAAATAATCACTACCGTTATTATCAAATTTGTTGTTAAGCCAAATTTCTTCAGTAACAAAAGGGATAAAAGGATGTAGTAAAATCAAAATTTGTTTGAATACAAAAGATGATACTTTTTTAACCTCTGCTTTAGCTTTTTCATCATCTGAAAAGAGTATAGTTTTTGATAGTTCTAAATACCAATCACAATAAGAATGCCACGTAAATTGATAGGCATTTTTAGCAGCTTCATCAAACCTATAATCTTCTAGGTTTTTTTCTATCTTATTTTTAGTTTCAACAAGTTCTGAATAAATCCATTTGTTAATATTTACATTTAGACTTGGAATATTATCGATATCCTTAAAATCACATTCATTAGTGATTAAAAAATTATTTGCATTCCATAATTTATTTAAAAAATTTCTATAACCTTTTACTCTATCCTCAGAAAGCTTAACATCTGTACCTGGTGAGGCCATTGATAACAAAGTAAATCTAAGTGCATCTGCACTATATTTTTCAATTAAATCTAAAGGATCAATTACATTTCCTTTTGATTTAGACATTTTCTGTCCCTTCTCATCTCGAACTAATGCATGAACATAAATATCTTTAAATGGTTCTTTGTTTAAAAACTCTGTACCAAACATAATCATTCTAGCTACCCAGAAAAATATAATATCAAAACCTGTAACTAAAACTGATGTTGGATAAAATTTATCTACATATTTATTATCATCAGGCCAACCAAGTGTTGCAAAAGGCCATAAGCCAGATGAAAACCAAGTATCTAAAACATCTGGATCACGATTTAATTCAACGTCTTTACCGTAAAGTTTTTTAGCCTGAAGTTTCGCTTCATCTTCATTTTCTGCAACAAAAATTTTTTTATCAGGACCATACCATGCAGGTATTTGATGTCCCCACCAAAGCTGTCTTGATATACACCATGGCTCAATATTATCCATCCATTGAAAATAAGTTTTCGACCAATTCTCAGGAAAGAAATTTGTTTTTTTTGAATTAACAACTTCTTTTGCTTTAATAGATAATTTACCAGCATCGGCAAACCATTGTTCTGTTAAGAAAGGTTCGATTATTGAATTAGATCTATCTCCATAAGGAACTTTATTTTTAATTTTTTCTTCTTTTACAAAATATTCTTTTTCTTTAAGCTCTTTTAAAATTTTTTTTCTAGCTTCAAACCTATCTAGACCTATAAAATGCTGAGGAGCATTTTCATTTATTTTACCAGCTTCAGTAAAAATATTAATTATTTCAAGATTGTTTCTTTGACCAACATCATAGTCATTAAAATCATGAGCTGGAGTTATTTTTAATGCTCCTGTTCCTTGTTCAGGATCTGCATAATCATCTTCTATAATTTTTATTTTTCTTCCAACAATTGGGATGGTCACTTTTTTTCCTACAAAGGATTTAAATCTTTCATCATTTGGGTTTACAGCTATTGCAGTATCACCAAGCATGGTTTCGGGTCTTGTTGTTGCAATTGTAATGAATTCTTCAGTCCCATCTATTGGATATCTGATGTAATAAATTTTAGAATTCACCTCTCTTTGATCTACTTCTAGGTCTGAAATAGCTGTTTTTAAAACTGTATCCCAATTAACTAATTTCTTATCTTTGTAAATTAGACCTTTGTTGTAAAGATCTACAAAAACTTTAATTACTGATTTGGATAAATTCTCATCCATGGTGAAAGCATTTCTTGACCAATCACAAGAGCAACCAAGTTTTTTTAATTGATTAATAATTATGTCACCATATTGCTCTTTCCATTCCCAAACTTTTTCAATAAATTTATCTCTACCAATTTCATTTTTATCAATTTTTTCAGAAGTTAATTTTTTTTCTACTAAAGCCTGTGTGGCAATTCCTGCATGGTCTGTACCTGGTTGCCATAAAGTTTCAAAATTATTCATTCTGTGGTAACGAACTAATAAATCTTGAATAGAATTATTAAGCGCATGACCCATATGTAAACTACCTGTCACATTAGGTGGAGGAATTACAATTGAGAATTTTTTTGAATTTTCTTTAGGTTTAAAAAGACCATTTTTTTCCCAATAGGAATAAATTCTATTTTCTACATCAGAATGTATATATTTATCGCTACTCATTGATGTTAAAGTTTATAATTTAATAATCTAAATTAACAATAATCAATTTGGATCGTTATTTAATAGACTAATAGAAAAAATTTAATATAAAAAGGCATCTGTAGCTATTAGCTAAAAATAAGATGGCAACGTGGCGGAATGGTTACGCAGAGGATTGCAAATCCTTGTATCCCGGTTCGATTCCGGGCGTTGCCTCCAAAAAAATTCTTGTTTTAGTTATAAAAAAAAGTAAGTTGGCTTTTTTAAATTCCTCGGTAGCTCAGTTGGTAGAGCAGTTGACTGTTAATCAATTGGTCGCAGGTTCGAGTCCTGCCCGAGGAGCCAAAAAAAATCAAATAAATTTAAAAAATTAATATGGGGTCAGTTACAAATTAATTTTAAACTGCTTTTGAAATTCCTGATGCTGATATTTGTAAAGATTTATTAAATTTCAGTTTCTGATCAGCATTAAGTTCTGAATATAATTTTACTAAAAAATTATAATTAACATTCATGTGACCTTCTTGTGATTTTTCTAGATTTACCAAATATTCAGAAAAATCTTCAAAGAAATAATTAATAGGTACTTTTAAATAATTCGAAAGTTGAAGTAGTCTAATTGAACTTACTCCATTAGTACCTTTTTCATATTTTTGAATTTGTTGAAATGTAACGTTTATAGCTTTTGCTACTTTTGTTTGCGTCAAACCCAAAGCTAATCTTCTTAACTTTAGCTTATTGCCTAAGTGTTTATTGAAATTATCTTCCATTAAGACCCCTCTTAATTAAATTTTAAAATCCTATTGAACAGATTTATTAATGTTACTGCAATAGAAAAATTTATTATTTTTTATGAGAAATTTAAAAAAACCCAAATAGTGTCAAGCATTAGTTGGATGCAAAACAAACATATTTCAATTGTGTTAATATGAATTTATTGCTTTAAAATTATATATTTTTTATAATATTTGACTTAAAAAAAGCTTAGTTCTATCACTCTTAGGGTTGGCAAAAAACTCTTTAGTTTCAGCTCTTTCAACAATCATTCCTTCATCCATAAAAATAACCTCATCAGCTACCTCTTTAGCAAATCCCATCTCGTGGGTAACAACTATCATAGTCATACCTTGGTTTGCTAAATCAACCATTACATCTAAAACTTCTTTAATCATTTCTGGATCTAGGGCTGATGTAGGCTCATCGAATAACATTATTTTAGGTTCCATACAAAGAGCTCTAGCTATAGCAACTCTTTGTTGTTGACCACCTGATAATTGACCAGGAAATTTATGTGCTTGATCAAGAATTTGAACTCTTTCTAAATGCTTTAAAGCCAATTCTTCAGCTTCTTTTTTAGGCATTTTTTTTACCCAAATTGGTGCGAGTGTACAATTATCTACTATTGATAAATGAGGAAATAAATTAAACTGTTGAAATACCATTCCGACTTCTGCTCTAATTTGTTCAATATTTTTTGTATCTTCTGTTAAAGTGTTTCCATCAACAATAATATCACCTTGCTGATGTTCTTCTAATCTATTAATGCATCTAATTAATGTAGACTTGCCTGATCCTGATGGACCACAAACAACGATTTTTTCTTTTGGTTTAACCTCAAGATTAATATCTTTTAAAACTTGAAAATCACCAAACCATTTATTTACATTTTTTATTTGAATAATACTGTCAGACATAATTTATCGCTCTGTTTTATATTTCTGTTCTAGATTATAGCTATACTTACTCATTGCATAACAAATAATCCAGAAAATTATTGCAGCAAAAACATAGCCTTCCATAGCAAAACCTAACCACTCTGGATTAGTTTTGGCTAAATTTAACATTCCTACTATTTCAAGTAAACCAACTACAAATATTAGAGGAGTATCTTTAACTAGAGCTAAAAAAGTATTAGCAATACCTGGAATTACTAATTTTAAAGCTTGAGGAAGAATTACGAATATATGCATTCTCCAATAACCCATACCTAATGATTTTGCAGCTTCGTATTGACCACGTGGTAATGCTTGTAAACCTCCTCTAATAACTTCAGCAACATAAGCTGCTTCAAATAAAGAAATAGCTATTATACATCTCACCAATTTATCTATAAAAAAATCTGCAGGTAAAAACATTGGAAACATCACAGCAGACATAAATAAAACTGTAATTAACGGAACACCTCTCCAAAATTCAATAAACCCAATTGATATATATCTTATTAGTGGAAAATCTGATCTTCTGCCTAGTGCAAATGCCATTCCTATCGGAAAACAGAAAATTAAACAGAAAAATGAAATTATAAATGTAAGTGATAATCCTCCCCAAGCTCCAGTTTCGACCCAATTTAATCCATCAAGTTTACCTAGTTCAATTAATTCCTCGTAAAAGATGAAATATTTTAAAGCAATATAAAGAGTGATTGGCACAAATATAAAATAATAAAATTTAAATTTACTTGGAATAAAGAAACCAATAATTATTGAAATTACTGCTGCGATTATTCCATAAGAAAAGTCAAAAAATATAGGACCACCAGATATAAAAAAGAAAATAAATAAGAATGCTATAAATGGATAAATTACAACATAATATAAAGTTAAATATTTTTTAAATTTTTCTGTAGCAAAATATCCTACAGAACCTAAAAGAGCCAAAGCAATAAAAGATAAATTTATTCTCCACTGCTCAGCATTTGGATACATTCCATACATAAATCTTCTAAACCAGACTTTAATGTAAGTCCAACAAGCACCAGTGCCTGAGCAAACATCTTTACTATCACCAGCAAAACTTGCATCAATCACAAACCAACTTAAAACTGGTGGTATTGATTTAATAATTATAAAAATAATTAGTAGGGATAAGATTGCATTAAAATTACTTGTATTGATATTTTTATTCACTTGATCTAGAAATTTATTACCACTGTGTTCAATTCTAATAAAATACAGTCCTATAAAACCTAATATAATTGGAATTATAAAGCTGAATGATGCAGGTAAAAATCCAGTGATGTTTAAACTAAAGAATGAATTAAGAAAAACATCAATAACACTAATAACAAATAAAAATGAACCCATGTATAAAAAGGTAGTCAAATTATCTTTATCTGGTTTTAAAAAATTAATTTTTGACATTTATTTTTCCTTAATAGCAATTTTTTTGTTGTACCAATTCATAAGAATTGAAATTGAAATACTTAAGCTCAAATAAGTAAGCATTGTTATTGAAACTATTTCAATCGCTTTACCGGTTTGCATTAATGCTGTTCCCGCAAAAACTAGTACTAGGTCAGGATAAGCAATAGCAGCAGCTAATGAAGAATTCTTAGTTAAATTTAAATATTGGTTTGTTGTTGGTGGAATAATAATTCTTAATGCTTGAGGCATAACAACTAATTTTAAAACTTGGTTAGGATTTAATCCAATTGATGCAGCCGCTTCTTTTTGACCTTTTCCTACACCTTGAATTCCAGCTCTTACACACTCAGCAATAAAAGTTGCTGTATATAATGCCAACGATAAAGTTAAAGCTATTAATTCGGGGGGTAAACTTATTCCACCTTCATATTTGAATGAAGTTGTAGCTAATTGTTTTAATTTTGGTATTTCAAAAGAAAGATTTACTCCCCCTATTAAAAAACTTAGTAAAGGCAAAATAAAAATTAAACCTATAGATATCCAAAAAACTGGTAACTGTTTACCTTGTGTTTCTTGAACTTTTCTTGCATGAATTCTGATTACAACAATTGCAACTATTGCTGCAATTATTGAATATAAGAAAACATTAAGATTTTCCCAAATAAACGCTGGAACATATAAACCTTTAATCGTTAAGAAAAAAACACCCAACATCGCATCTGCATCCTGAGGCAAAGGTAAAGCTCTTAAAGCAGCAAAATACCAAAAAAATATTTGTAAAAGTAATGGGATATTTCTAAAAAATTCCACATAAAAAGCAGCGAACTGATTTATTAAATAATTTGGAGAAAGTCTTGCAACACCAACTATAACTCCTAAAATTGTAGCAATAATAATTCCAATTACAGAAACTAAAATAGTATTAAGC
>CACJSX010000003.1 GCA_902596185.1 uncultured Pelagibacteraceae bacterium | reverse complement strand
GCTCCTATGGATAATAAACTATATGTTCATACTACAGAGGGTAAAGATGATATGCCTGCACATATTAAATCTACATTAACAAATAATCAAATTTCTTTAAGTGTGAAAGATAGTGAATTATTGCTAGGAACTTGGCAGGGTATATATTTATTTGAACACAGATTAGAGGCTCAAAAAAGGATTATAATTCATCATTTTATTGGTGAATAAAATTATATTTATTTTTTCTTTAATGATTGAAATGCTTCAAGAGCTGCGACTCTTGCCTTTTCATGAATCACAATAGGGCCAGGATAGTCTTTACCAATAATTGTTTTTATAGCTTCTTGATACTTTAATTCCATTTCCCATGGTTTATGAATAAATTTATTTGGAACATTTTTAAGTTCAGGAACCCATTTTTTTACATAAATCCCCTCTTTATCAAATTTTTCACCCTGAAGTATTGGATTGAAAATTCTAAAGTAAGGTGCTGCATCTGCACCACAACCAGCAACCCATTGCCATTGAGCAATATTATTTGCTTTGTTAAAATCTAGTAGACAGTTTCTAAAATGCTTCTCACCTTCAGTCCAATTAATTCTCAAATGTTTGACTAAAAATGAACCAACAACCATTCTTATTCTATTATGCATCCATCCAGTCTCATATAATTCTCTCATACCTGCGTCGACAATAGGATAACCGGTCATTCCTTTTTTCCATGCTTTTAAGAATTTCTCATTTTTTGCCCAAGGGAATTTATCAAATTCTTTTCTAAAATTTCCTTTTAAGAATTCAGGGAAATAATTAATTAAACTATGTGAAAACTCTCTCCAACCAAGCTCATTAATATATTTTCTATAACCAATTCCTTTTGATTTAATTTCAGAACATTTTTTCCAAATATTGCCTACATGAATTTGACCATGTTTGATGTAAGGAGATAATTTAGAGGTTCCTTCTATAGATGGTATATCTCGAGAAGTTCCATAATCCTTAATTTTATTTTCAATTAAATTCTTAAGTATTTTTTTTGAGTCATTTTCTGAAACTTTCCAATATTTTTCAAATTTTTTATACCAATTTTTTTTTGGTAAAATATCCGTTGGTTCAATATACTTTTTAAAATATGTAATCTTTTTTATTTTCTTTTTAACAATATAATTTTTGCTTGGTGGTTGATTTAAATAAACTTGCTCCGCATTTCTCCAAAAAGGGGTAAACACTTTAAAGGGAGTACCATCATTTTTTGTTATCTCTTGAAATTCATTTAAAATATTTCCTTTGAAATATTTATAATTGATTTCATTTTTAATAAATAAGTCACGTATTTTTTTTCCTTTAGCTATAACATCTGGCTCATAAATTTTATTCCAATAAACAGAAAGCTTATCCTTTTTATTTAATTTAGAAAAAATTTCTAATTCGTCACCTTTTACTATTTCAAGATTAATTTTATAATCAGATAATTCTTTTTTTAAAGTTTCTAGAGATTTAAAAACCCACCATTTTTGAGCTTCTCTTTTATTATCAAAATCATTATTATTATAAATATATAATGCAATTACATTATCATGACTTTGTGTTGCAAAAGATAAAGCAGGATTATTTTCAATTCTAAAATCCTCTCTTATCCAAAAAATACCTGTGCTACTCATAGGTTTAATTTTGGTTAATTAACTTTTGATACATTTCTTGATCAGTATCTCCCTCACAACCAAAAACCAAAACATTAGATTTTTCATTTAGATCTAATTTTTCTTTAATTGCTTGATCTTCACAACTTGTAATCAGACTGATTACTCCAGGGGCTGAATTTTCTCCTGCAATTATTTTATCATCACTAAAGCTTGAATTTCCAAGTAGTTTCATAGTTTTTGCAATATCATCATCTGGTAAACTAATACAATGTTTAACTGAATTTTTGAGTATTTCCCATGGGACCAATGATACTTCTCCACAAGACATACCACCCATTAAGCTTTCTCTTTTAATATCTATTTTTTCTATTTTACCAGTTTTTATACTTTCCATTACACACGCGGCACTATCCGGTTCGACAACTATAATTGTTGGAACATAGTTCAAATATCTAGCAATACCTGCAACCATGGCAGCAGCCATGCCACCAACGCCAGCTTGTAAAATAATATGAGTTATTTTCTCTTCCTGGATTTGATCAGCTATTTCTTTCATCATGACTGTATAACCTGCCATGGTATACTTGGGTACGACCATATAATCTTTCCAAGCAACATCCTGAACTATTTGCCAATTATTTTCAGTAGACTGCTTTATGCATTCCATCAATGATTTTTCATAATTACCTTTTACTTTTACTACGTCTGCTCCAAGTTTAGACATAGCTTTGCCTCTTGCATCACTTACAAATTCACTAATAAATATTTTACATTTTAATCCTAATCTTCTTGCTCCCCAGGCAACTGATCTTCCATGATTACCGGCAGTGGCTGTTGCTACCACTATATCTTTATTTCCTTTGGTAACTTTTTCTACCGCATAAGCTCCGCCTAAAGCTTTAAAAGATTTTAAATCAAATCTTTTATTTTCATCTTTATAAAAAATTTTGTTTAAATTTAATTCCTTCGAAAGTTTATTTAAAGAAAGCAAGGGGGTAGGAGAATAACCTTTCCACTCAGAAATACTCTTATAAGCATCATCTATTTCTAATGATGTTAAAGAATTTAGGATCTCTTTTTTATTAAATGAATATTTTTTATTTTCAGTAAATTCACTGTATTTCCATTGATGCCCATTGGATAATATTTTCATAGATTAGCAATCTAAGGTATTATCTTTTTCCCATTGTGATACTGGTTTCCTTTTATTAAAATCATTTCTCACTTTAAAATTTTTAATTTCTGATTTTTTTAATTTTATATAGCTTTTAATAACATCTGAACCAAAAGCTTTTGAAAGTGCTTTACTATTTTGAAGCATATAAATAGCCTGATTAATATCATTAGGTAATTTTTTTAATTTAGGATATTTTTTATAATCTTCATACATATTACAATGGAGAGGTTTTCCTGGATTTAATTTTTTATTAATTCCTTCTAGTCCTGCAGCAATAATACCTGCTTGAAGCAAGTATGGATTTGCCGAACCATCCATCAGTCTTAACTCAAATCTACCTTTTTCAGGAATTCTAATCATGTGAGTTCTGTTATTTCCTGTGTACGAAATACTACTTGGAGACCATGTTGCTCCAGATTTTGTTGGTGGCGCATTTATTCTTCTATAACTATTGATCGTTGGATTAAAAAAAGCAGAAAGTGCCTGTGTGTTATTCATAATTCCACCTAAAAAATTATAAGCTAGCTTACTTAATCCTAATTGATCTTTATTATCTAAAAATTTATTTATTTTTCCATTCCAAACCGAAACATGTGCATGACAACCATTACCAGTCAAATTGCTAAACGGTTTTGGCATAAAAGTTGCTCGTAAACCGTGTTTCTCGGCTAAACTTTTTACCATAAATTTAAAGAAAACATGTCTATCCGCAGTAATGAGGGAGTCTGAATAATCCCAGTTCATCTCGAATTGACCATTAGCATCTTCGTGGTCATTTTGGTAAGGTTTCCAACCCATTTCTAACATGCAATCACAAATTTCTTTTATTAAATCATACCTTCTCATTAGAGCGGATTGGTCATAACAAGGTTTAGATTGAATATCTCTTTTATCTGCCAAAGAATGTCCGTCTTCAGAAATCAAAAAATATTCACACTCAACACCTGATTTCATTTGAAGTTTTTTTTTTGACATTTTTTTTATCTGCTCTTTAAGCATTATTCTTGGCGAAGCTTTAACAGGTTTGCCATCCATGTATAAATCAGAAGCCAACCAACCAATTTCTTTATTCCATGGTAGTTGAATTAGGCTGTCAGGATCAGGAACACCAAACATATCACTGTCAGCAGGTGTCATATCTAACCATGTCGCGAAACCTGCGAAACCTGCTCCATCTTTCTGCATATCTCCAATTGCTTGAGCTGGAACTAATTTAGATCTTAAAACACCAAAAAGATCCACGAAACTTATCAAAAAATATTTAATTTTTTTAGCTTTTGCTATCTTAGATAAATTTTTTGGCATATTTAATCTTATGAATTATAAAGATTTGTATCAATCACTTTTTTTCTTTTATTCCTGGTATCCAATCGCTCCCTGCAAGAGGAACTCTAGCCATTGCAGCAGCTTCAACCGTTAGTGCACATAAATCTTCAGGTTCCAAATTATGCAAACTATTTTTTCCACAGGCTCTTGCAAGTGTTTGTGCCTCTAGCGTCATCACTTTTAGATAATTGGTTAATTTTTTACCAGCTTTAACTGGATCTAATCTTTTCATTAAAGTTGGATTTTGAGTTGATATTCCAGCAGGATCATTCCCCTCATGCCAATCATCATAGGCGCCTGCGGTAGAACCTAACTTATTGTATTCTTTTTCCCACTTTGGATCATTATCACCTATAGCTATCATTGCAGCACTACCTATTGAAACAGCATCTGCTCCAAGCGCTAGAGCTTTTGCAACATCTGCACCATTTCTAATTCCACCTGATATCACCAATTGCACTTCTCTATGTGCGTTTAAATCTTGTAAGGCATCTACTGCAGGCCTTATACAAGCTAATGTAGGTTGGCCAACATTTTCAATAAAAACTTCTTGAGTAGCTGCTGTACCACCTTGCATTCCATCTAGGACAACTACATCTGCACCCGCTTTTACAGCTAAAGCAGTATCGTAATATGGTCTTGCACCTGCAATTTTTATGAAGATAGGAACTTTCCACTTTGTAATTTCACGTAACTCTAAAATTTTTATTTTTAAATCGTCAGGTCCGGTCCAGTCAGGATGTCTACAAGCAGATCTTTGATCAACTCCTTTAGGTAAAGTTCTCATTTTTGCAACTCTATCATTTATTTTTTGACCCAATAACATTCCTCCACCACCAGGCTTTGCCCCTTGACCAATAACTACTTCAATTGCATCTGCCTTTCTTAAATCATCTGGGTTCATTCCGTATCTAGATGGTAATAATTGGTAGACTAAATATTTGGATTGTCCTCTTTCTTCAGGAGTCATTCCACCATCACCAGTAGTAGTAGATGTACCAGCAGCACTTGCGCCTCTTCCTAGAGCTTCTTTTGCTGGGCCTGATAATGCACCAAAGCTCATTCCAGCGATTGTGATTGGTATATCTAATTCAAGTGGTTTTTTAGCATATTTAGTACCAAGAGTTACATTTGTAGTGCATTTTTCTCTATATCCTTCTAACGGGTATCTAGACATTGAGGCTCCTAAAAATAATAAATCATCAAAGTGGGGAAGCTTTCTTTTTGATCCTCCACCTCTAATATCATAAATGCCTGTTGCTGCAGCTCTTCTTATTTCTGAATTTGTATATTCATCAAAAGTCCATGATTGACGTGGGTGAGTTCTGTTATTTTTTTTCATGATTAATAATTAGAAATATTATCTATTTTAAAATTGTATAGTTTTTTTGCTGAACCATATCTTTTAAAACTTTCAGCTTTTTGATTTTTAATATTGGCTTCCTGCAAAAGTAAATTTAGTTTTTTTATATGTTTTTTATCCATTTTTTTTTCAACACAATCTGCACCAAGTGATTTAACTTTACCCTTTATATATATGTTTGTTTCATACAAACTATCACCTAATGCCTCACCAGCATCACCACATACTACTAAGTTTCCTGCTTGAGACATAAAACCAGACATATGGCCAACTGAACCTTTAACAACTATGTCTACCCCTTTCATAGATATCCCACATCTTGAACTAGCATCACCATCAATAATTAAAAGTCCACCATGAGCAGTTGCTCCTGCTGATTGTGATGCATTGCCTTTTACATGAACTTTACCAGACATCATATTTTCAGCTACACCAGTTCCCACATTACCTTCAATTGTAATATTTGCTTTTTGATTCATTCCGGCACAATAATACCCAACATGACCTTTAATATTAATATTTAATTCTTCAGTAAGCCCAGCACATACAGCGTGATTACCCTCAGGATTTATTATTGTAAAATTTCTATCGTTTATTTTTCTATCTATACTTTGCAATTGTTCGTTTACTTTTCTTAACTTTAATTTTTTTAAATCTAATTTCATTAATTTCCCCAAGAATATACAATACCAGGTTCTGGCTCAAAAATTTTTGCATTGTTAACATCTGGAAGATGTGCCATCGCTTGAAATTCAGATGCGATTGCAACATAATTTTTAGTTTCCGCTATAACTGCAGGCTTACATGCAATTTCATCTCTTACTACTGCAAATCCTTTTCTCGTTCCCGCTATAAATGTATAAAAGCCATCAAGGTCTTTCAGACCTGAAACAAGTGTATCTTTTAATGATTTATTATTTGAGAGACTATTTGAAACGTAGCCAGCAGCAACTTCAGTATCATTTTCAGAAGTAAAAATATTTCCTTTTTTCTTAAGCTCTCTTCTTAAGTTATTATGATTAGATAAAGAACCATTGTGAACTAAACATTCATCTTCTCCAGTTGAATAAGGGTGAGAACCATCAGTAGTTATTGCACTTTCAGTTGCCATTCTAGTATGTCCAATACCATGTGTGCCACTAAAACTTTCTAAATTAAATTTTTTAACCACATCTTTTGGATTTCCAACCTGTTTAAAAATTTCAATAGAATGTCCATATCCGACAATAGAAATTTCAGGGAATTCTTTATTAATTAAATTTATAAATTTTTTTGGTTTTTCTGTTGTTTTTAAAATTACGTGATCTGAGTATTGATTTAGTTTTAAATTCTTAATTTTTTGTGAAATATTTTTTTTAAATTTACTAAAATCTAAATTATTAATGCACAAAGAGTATTTATATTCTTTTCTGTCTGAATTCTTATATATCGCAAATCCTGCACTATCTGGTCCTCTAGACTCCATATTGTTAAGCATACCTGATAACATTTTACCCAAATTGTTTTCAAACTTTTTCGTTTTAAGGTATATACCAACTATTCCACACATAGATTTAAGAGTTTAATTTATTAACGATAAAAAGAATTCTTTATAATAGATAAGGTTTACAACTACAATGATGATAATAGCCGCTATCACTCCGTACTTTGCTTTAGGGAAAGCTACGCCTCTCATTTTGGTTGGTCTTAGTTCTTCGTTATCTTTATCAGTCATATTTTTTGAAAAAAAAAGGGCGCCACATTAAAGTAGCGCCCAAATTTTTATTTTATATTACCAGTCGGTAATGTTGCTTTTATGATCATTGGCGCTATGTCTTTTTCTAGCCAATCTATCAAGTTCTTCACTTTCAGATTTAGCTGTTAAAACATGCCAACCAACCCATAAAATAATACCAACAATAACTAGTATTCCTTCTACGGATCCAGCACCAGGATAAACAGCACCTACAACTTCTTCAGCAGGTTTGTTTAGGTGATCGATCCAATTTGTAACTGTTGCCATATTGTATCTCCTTTACCTGGTTGCAGATGAAACTGCTTTTTCATCTTCTTTAGCAGACTCCATCATTTCATAGTCTAATCCAGCTATTTCTACTTCACGTGGGATTCTTAATCTGCCCATACCGTTTAGTACTTTAGCTATGATATAGCCTGGTATTAGTCCAAGAACTACGAACATAATTATTGCTCCTAGAAATTGTCCTAATGGGTTAATAGAAGCATAAGTAGTTCCATCCCACATAGCTCCAACACTGTAACCAGACGCTGGGTAACCATTTAAAACAAAACCACAAATTACTAGACCAACAAATCCAGCATAACCATGTACTGCTACTGCTCCAACTGCATCATCAATTTTGAACTTACGTTCAACCCAGTAATGTAGTTTGTATGCAATCACAACACCGATCATACCAATGATCATTGCTTGAATTGGGTGATATAAATCATTTCCAGCTGAAGCACAGATAACACCTGCTAGTCCACTTGAGTATGTCCAGAAAGGATCACCTTTAGCAATCCAATAACCAGCTAATAATCCTCCTGATAACGACATCAAGAAGTTAAAAGTAATACCACTAAGTGTAGTAGGGGTTACATATATGTTTGTAGCTGTCCAATAACTTATACCTTCCATCCCGTATTCAGGTCCAAGGTCAAAGATTGGTATGTTACACGCTGCATAAAATCCCCAGAATCCAGTATAAATTAAAAATAATCCAACTGTAACTAGCCAAGGATTTCTTGGTCCAATGTTTCTTGGTTCACCACTTGATGAAAACTTACCAATTCTTGGTCCTAAAACCATAAGAACACCTAAAGCAAATCCACCCGCAATTGCGTGAATTACTCCTGATGCATATGCATCGTGGTATCCTAAAATTTTAAGCATCCATCCATCAAAGTGCCATCCCCAAGCAGCATCAATTGTCCAAAATACAGAACCTATTGCTATGGCTAATATACCAAATGCAAAAGTTGTAATTCTTTCAATGATTGCTCCTGAAACAATAGACGCAGCAGTCCATGAGAATAATAGGAATGCAGCCCAGAAAACACCAGAAATGTGGTCTCCCAGATTGACAGCCATTAACTCACTTGTTGCTGTGTACCATGTAGCACTAAAAGCAGATTCATCTGTTATTAGCGCGGTACTTTCATTCATTATTGAAGGTGCAATTCCCGGTCCTGTTGGGAATGCCCAGTAAATCCACCAACCAAAGAAAAACCAAGTTACTGTTACCAAAGGTATCAGCATCGTATTTTTCATAAGAGTATGTTGATGGTGTTTGTATCGAGAAGCTCCAACTTCATACATACAGAAACCAACGTGAATTAAAAACATCAGTACCACTGTTACCCAGTAGTAAAATTCTGTAAATATGGTTGTAAGAGCACCTAACTGATCAGTCATATTCTCTCTCCATATTAGTTTTTTGAAACCCTATTAAATTTTATGATTCGATACAAATATAAAATACTTAAAAACCTGATGCGAACACTAGGTTTTTAAAAATTATCAACTATTAATTGAAAACTTAAAATTTTAAATAAGCTTTTTTCAAATCAACAAGAGGGTGCTTTGGAGACATTTGAAACTTTACTAAAAGCTCTCTTGCAATCATATCTCTATCTTGTTGATTATTTGGAAGTTTAATTGTTTTTGGGATAGTAACCCAACCATTCGCATTTCTACAAAATACCGCCGGTCTATCTTCTTCATATCCCATATGAACATCTTCTAACCAGTTTAAATCATCCCATCCCATTGCCTCTATATATTTTTTTAGAAATGGTGTGAGTTTGCTGTAATCAGGTAAAAGATTTACATCATATCGGTAACCAATTGATTGACCGATCATTTTTTCTCTAGCTGTTTCTGCTTTTTTACCTAACTGACCTTTGATCTCTTTTACTTTTGCTTTAACTACCTTTTTACCCTTTTTTTTTGCCATAGTTATTATCCTTATATTTTATGATAGTTATCAACTCCAACAGTGTAGTTAGTTCCAGCTAATGGAACTTTTGCTAAAGCTGAAGCTTCAGATGTTAATGCAGCCAAATCTTCAGGCTCTAATGAGTGGATATTTGTTTTACCACAAGCTCTTGCTAATAACTGAGCTTCTAAAGTCATTGAGTGAAGATAATTGTAAACTCTTAGTGCAGCATCATCAGGATTTAATCTAGCTCTAAGCTTAGGATCTTGTGTTGCAACACCAACTGGACATCTTCCAGTGTGGCAGTGATAACATTCACCTGCTTTTACACCCATTTCTTTTTCAAAGTTTGCTTCTGGGATGTCTTTGTTACAATTTAATGCAATCATAGAACCTGTACCAATAGCTATCGCATCAGCTCCAAGAGCTAAAGCCTTAGCCATGTCAGCACCGTCTCTTACACCACCAGCATAAATTAAAGTTACTTTTCCAGTTTTACCAACATCATCAATTGCTCTTCTAGCTTCCCGAATTGCAGCAATACCAGGAATACCAGTGTTTGCAGCAGCAATATGCGGGCCAGCTCCAGTAGAACCTTCCATTCCATCTAGATAAATAGAGTCAGGATCACATTTTGCAGCCATACGCACATCATCATAAACTTTAGATGCACCTAACTTTAATTGAATTGGCACTTTATTTTTAGTCAATTGTCTTAACTCTTCTACTTTTAATGCTAAATCATCTGGTCCTAGCCAGTCGGGGTGTCTTGCTGGAGATCTTTGGTCAATACCAGATGGTAATGATCTCATCTCAGCTACTTGATCAGTAACTTTTTGACCCATTAAGTGTCCGCCCATTCCAACTTTTTGACCTTGTCCAATAAACACTTCAATACCATCCGCTAATTGTGCATGATGAGGATTAAAACCATATCTTGATTGAATACATTGGTAGTACCATTTTTCAGAATATCTTCTTTCATCAGGTATCATTCCACCTTCACCAGAACATGTAGCACTACCTGCCATAGTTGCTCCTCTTGCTAAAGCAGTTTTTGCTTCATATGAAAGTGCCCCAAAACTCATTCCTGTAATATAAACTGGAATATCTAATTCAATTGGATTTTCACATCTTGGTCCAATAACAGTTTTCGTTTCACATTTTTCTCTGTAACCTTCGATTACAAATCTAGTTAGTGTTCCAGGTAAGAAAACTAAATCATCAAAAGTAGGAATTTTTTTCATCAATGCCATTCCTCGCATTCTGTATCTTCCTAATTGAGATTTAATATGAATATCGTCTATTACTTCAGGAGTGAAGATTGCGTTATGACCTAATAAACTTTTATTTCTTTTACCTTCTTCATGTGCGTGAACATCAGCTTTTCCACCAACACCTTTTCCATTTTTTTTAACTTTTTTAGATTTTTTCTTAGGCATTATATTGCTCCCTTCTTCTCTGTAGGTTCTAAATTGTCATAATTCCAAAGTTTCTTACCAGCTACAATTTTTTTCATTTTACTAACTTCAAAATTTTCACCAATCTCAGCTACTTTTAATTTTCTCTTTAGCCAATCTTGATCACTTTTAGTTAATTCAGCGTCAACTGCATCACTACCATAAGATCCAATTTCTCCACCTACGAAAATTGTCCCATCGTACATTGAGTCACCTAAATTTATCCCTACATCTCCAAGGATAATAATTCTACCTCTTTGCATCATAAAACCAGTAAAGGCACCAGCGTCACCACCAATTATTATAGTTCCACCCTTCATATCAATACCAGTTCTAGCACCAACACTACCTTTGCAGATTAAATCTCCACCTCTAATTGCTGCACCAAAACAAGATCCAGCATTCTTTTCGATAACAACTTTACCAGCCATTAAATTTTCTGCACACGACCATCCAACTCTTCCATTAATTCTTACTATTGGACCATCGCAAGAGCCCATACCAAAGTAACCTAAACTTCCCTCAAAAATTAAATTTAATTTATTTAAGATGCCAACACCCAGACTATGTTTTCCTTGAGGATTTTTTATTACAATCGTCCCATAACCTTGACTCATTAAGTTATCTATTTCTTTGTTTGCCTCAGGTGCAGTCATATCCATAACATCTAGTTCAGTTCTTTTGTTAAAATCAACATCATAAGTACCAAAATAGTAAAAGTTTTCAGCCTCATCAGGATTAAAGAATTTTTGCTGAGTTCTTCCTGTTAATATCTCAGTGTGCATACCCATTGATTGGGCTTTTGATTTTTTCGAAACAGTTTTTAGATTTGCCATACTTTAACCTCCCCATCAAATGGATCATATGTATCAATTTCTTGTGGTAATACTGATCTAATTGCAATTTCTTCAGATCCCATTGCAACTAAATCGTCTGATTCATAGAGGACTAATGGTTTAGCAGCCATTGTATCTTTCGCCATACCTAATGAGTCTTTTGTTGCAACAAAATAAGTAAATACACCATCAAGTCCTAATAAAGAGTCTTTCATTCCTTCTTCAAGTGTTGCACCTTCTCTCATTTTTTGGGCTATATAAACAGCTATAAGCTCTGAATCACACTCAGACATAAATCTCATTCCTTTATTTTCTAAAACTCTTCTATTGTTCCAGTAGTTTGTAAGTTGTCCGTTGTGAACCACCGAAACATCACTAAAAGGATATCCCCAAAATGGGTGAGCTGATTTAATATCAACACCAGATTCTGTAGCCATTCTTGCGTGACCTATAGCATGCGTTCCTACAAGTTTATCTAACGAGTATCTATCACAAACTGCTTTGGCATTTCCTAGATCTTTAATAACTTCTAATGATTTACCCATTGAAAGGATTTCAACACCAGGTATGGCTTCAATAGTTTGTGAAAAATTAAGAAGATCTTTAGCGTCATACTCTAATTCATATCTTAAAGAGTAGGGTAGTGTTCTTTCCTCTTTAATTATTTTAGCACCTATTTCTACTAAAGTTTGATCTACAATTTTTTTTCTTTCATCATAAACAGAAACATCTTCCATTACTGAAGAACTTCCTTCACCTACGTTTTCTCCAACTTTAAAACGCATAATGAAATTTTTACCATCAGTATCTCCATATAAAGCGTAACCTGTTGAATCTTCTCCTCTATGTTTTAATGCTTGAAGCATACCTTGTAGTTCGCTTCCAACATTTGAGGATTTTCCTCTATGAATTAAACCTGCTATTCCACACATATATTAATACCCTTTCTATCTATTTCTGTGACCTACGGTAGACAATCAAGATAAGTATCCAGATCCCATTGTGTTGTTGCACCAAGAAATCTTTCCCACTCATCGTTTTTATACCAATGGAAAACTTTATACATTTCATCTGGCATTGCAGATTTGATTACTTCATCCTCTGCCAGTCTATCCAAAGCTTCACCTAAACTTAATGGAAGTTTTTTAACATCTTTACCAGCTTTTTGAGCTTCATAAATATTTCTAGATTCTGGAGCCGCTGGTTTCATTTTCTTACTAATACCTTCATCGCAAGCTTTTAATAAAGCAGCACCTAATAAGTAAGGATTGTGCATAGAGTCTACTGATCTATACTCAAATCTTCCTGGAGCAGAAACTCTTAATCCACAAGTTCTGTTTTGATATCCCCAGTCAGCGTAAACAGGAGCCCAAAATCCTTGATCCCATAATCTTCTGTAAGAATTTACTGTTGATGATCCAAGAGCTGTTAACGCTGGTAAGTGTTTCATGATACCTGCAATAGATTGTAAACCAATTTTACCTGGCATTTGCATATCCTTTGTATCAGGCATGAAAGTATTTGTTCCACCCTCAACATAACTAAACACCCCATCAACACCTGGTAAAGATTTATGACCAAGTTTATTAACTTTAACCGTTCCACCTTTCCATAAAGACATGTTTGTATGACAACCACTTGCAGAAACACCCATAAAAGGTTTTGTCATAAAGCAAGCAATCAAATTATGTTCTCTTGCAACTTGAGCACAAATTTGTCTGTAAGTAGATAATCTATCCGCATTTCTTAAAACGTTATCATAAGTCCAGTTTAATTCTAATTGACCTGGCGCATCTTCATGGTCACCTTGAATCATATCTAGACCCATAGCATTTGCATATTCTATTACTTGCATAAATACTGGTCTTAATGACTCAAATTGATCAATGTGGTAGCAGAAAGGTTTTGAAAAACCTTTACCTGACGGTGTTCCATCTTCGTTTTTAGTTAACCACATCATTTCAGGTTCTGTACCAACTCTTAATTCTAATCCATGTTTCTTTTTAAATTCATCCATGAAAATTCTTAAATTTCCTCGACAGTCTGAAGTTAAATGACCGCCTGGATTTTCTCTTTCTTCTCTATTTCTAAAACAAGTGCAAAATACTCTTGCAACTCTTTTATCCCAAGGTAATTGCACGAAAGTTTCAGGATCAGGAATTCCCACAAGCTCCATAGCCTCTGGTCCGTATCCAATGTAATTATTGTGACGATCTAAAAATAAGTTTGCAGTAGAACCGTAAACTAATTGAAACCCTTTTTCCGCAGTTCTTTCCCAATGGTCGGCAGGGATTCCCTTACCTACAACTCTCCCAGTAACTGATATGAATTGAAAATAAATATAAGTTATTCCTAACTCTTTAATTTTAGCTCTTACGTCTTTTACTAATTTCGCACGTCCAGGTTGGTTTACGTGTTTTTCTAGATCTGTCATTTTCACCCCTCAATGAATTTAATTTATTCAAACGTAGCTGAAAAATTTATTTGTGTCTAGGCTAAGAGTCTAGCTCCAAGGAAACGGACTGTTCGAAGTAGGGTGAAGTTCTCCCTTCTCGTAACGGTTGAATCTAAATGGTTTTAACAAATCACTTTCAGTACCAAGAATTTCTTTTGCAACAAGCTCACCAACACCAATCATTTTGTAACCGTGATTGGCATCTGCAATCATGTAAACGTTTTCAAAAAATCTATCAAAGATTGGAAATGAGTCTGGCGTCATACATCCAAGTCCACCTGATGGTCCTTTTCTATATAAATCTGATTTACCTTCAAATCTTTTTTGACAATGTGCTAAAGCTGAACACCACATTTCACTAAATGCATCAGTTGTTTGGTACTCGGGAGATTCAATTCCGTAAGGATCAACATTTACTTGATCAAAATGTTTTTTGACTATGTAAGGTGAAGTACCACCTTGAACGCCTAATCCTTCAATATCAGGTTTATAATAAATTCCCCAAATTTTATCTGTTAATAATTTTTTAGTTTTGTCTGAATATAACGGAGCAGTCGAGTCTACATGAACTACAGGTGGTTGTTTTCCATCATTTGTTTTCAAAAAATCTGGTTCAACACCAATAACACCTTCTTGTAACATCCAGTATGTCCACATATCAGTTTCATGCATTTTACCATCTTTACCTTTGATATTTGCTGTCTTAGGCAATTCCAACATGTTCCAAAAATCTCTTGCCCAAGGACCTGCGCCGATAACAACCTGTTCGCACTCAATTGTACCTTTGTCTGTTTCTACTCCTGTAACAGCTTGACTGTTACTACCTTTTTTAAATCCTGTTACTTTTACACCTTTCATTACTTGCACACCATTTGATGTAGATTTACTCTCTAGTGCTTTAATTGAATCTTTGTTAAATGCGTAGCCACCTTTTTTTTCATGAAGCACAGAAGTAATACCCTGTGCTTGCCAATCATCAAAAATACCCTTCATATAATTTGAACAATCTTTTTCACCTTCTATGAATACTGACTCGTATCCAATAGCTTTTTGTTGTTCGTAAATAGTTGCAACATCTTCATGCATTACCTCAGGTGATATTTGTAAATAACCAACTGGATTGTATTTAAATGCTTTAGGATCACTTTCCCACACAGAAACTGAGTGAGCCATTAATTCTCTCATTGCTGGTTGGAAATAATTATTTCTTACAACACCACAAGCAATTCCACTTGCTCCAGCTGCAGTGTCTTTTTTTTCTAATACAATTATGTCTCCAGGATTTTTGTAAGTTTCAGAAAGTTTCCAAGCAGTACTTAGACCATGAATTCCACCACCGATTATAACTACTTTTGCTTTCGAAGGTAATGTCGTCATGTGAAAACATTATTTTTTGCAAATAGTAATTAATATAATTTTTTATAGAACTAAAAATTATATATATAATTTAGATATTTCAATTTGAGTGAAATTTATCGCTAATAACTTATATTTTTTAAGGTATCCAGGTACTCATTAAATTCTTTAATAAAAGAATCGCTAGGTATTATATTTTTTATCCTTTGGTCTGTTGATGTTTTTTCAAGACGGAAGAATCCTTTTTCACAAGCTTCAGTAATAATTAATGCAGATTTAGGTCTAGATGTTTTAAATAATTTTGTTTTAAGTTCTTCTACAGATAGTTTTTTATTTTCTTTATATGCAGACATCACTAATAACATCATATGATAGTGAGAAGGAGATTTTCTAAAAAAATAGTTACTAGCAGTATGGGATTGTCTCATTTGATCTTCCCAAAAATCTAATAAGGTCTTTTTTTCTTTTGGCATTTATCTTAAGCTCTAACTCTAGATTTAGTTGGATCGTAGAATGGAAAACCAACAACTTTAGCACCAATCCTTTTTTGATGACCATCGATTTTACCTATTTCAACATCAGTGCCGATTTCTGAGTATTGAACATCTATTCTGCAAAGAGCAATATTTTTATTTAAAGTAGAGGACAAGCATCCACTGGTAACTATACCAACCTGTGATCTTCCAATATGAACACAGTCTCCATGGCCTGCTATTTCTTTTCCATTAAGTTCTAGTCCTACCAATTTCTTTTGAGGGTTAGCTTTTCTTTTAATTAATTCCTCTTTACCAATAAAATCTTCTTCTTTGGTTTTCAATGGAACAGCAAAACCAATCCCAGCTTCAAAAGGATCTTGTTCTCCATCAAATTCAGCGCCAAATAAAATTAAACCTGCCTCGATTCTTAGTTTGTCTAATGCAGCAAATCCAGCTGGTATTAATCTATCATCTTTACCCGCTTCCATCAATTTATCCCAAACATCAGGAGCATGTTTTGGATGACACCAAATTTCATAACCTAATTCACCGGTGTAACCTGTTCTAGAAACAATTAATGGAATACCTTGAAGTTCTTCTATTCTACAAATTGTAAATCTGAACCAGCCCAACTCATCTATCGAAGGCTGTGTTGGTGGAGTAAAGATAATTCTTTTTAAAATTTCTCTACTTTTTGGACCTTGCAAAGATACATTGCTAATTTGATCAGTAGAATTTTTAACAATAGCATTAAAATTCTTTTTCTTTGCAATTTCTTTTAGCCATTCTCCACCATACTCATCTCCACATATCCATCTAAAACCTGTTTCACTTAATCTTAAAAGAGTTCCATCATCGAACATCATTCCATTTTCGTAACACATTGCAGAATATACAACCTGCCCAACAGAAAGTTTTTTTATATTTCTTGTAAGAGTGTAGTTCATTAACTCTTCAGCATCAGGACCAATTATTTCAAATTTTCTAAGTGATGATAGATCAATTAATACAGCATCATTTCTGCAAGCATTGTACTCATTAACCAAACCATGTTTGGTGTAATCGTTTGGAAGCCAAAACCCTCTAGCATCAACAAAGTTTCTAGTTAATTTTGAAGTTCTTTCATAAAAGCCAGAATTTCTAGTAAGTTTATTTTCAGAGTCTGTTTTCATTCTAAAACCAAATGACTTTCTAAATTCTTTATTTTTATCGTAAGTTCTAACAAATATATTTGTAGGATTCCATGAATTACAAGGATCTATATCACTTGGACATGCAGTTGTTCCTATTGTTAAATCTTTTAAAGCCTTAAACATTACATAATCACCAGGCCTTGAATAAGATTCATCAGAAATAACAGAATTCAATCCTCCAGCAGAGGTGTTAAAAAATAAATTAATTGCATGCCAACCTTTCTGTTTCTGAACACCATATTTCGACATACTTTCAGTTAAATTATCCGAACAGTTTGGATGACCAAAATATCCCGAGTCCTCATAATACTTTGAAGTACATGCAAGATTAAAAGTATCGTGTTTACCAACAGTATCTCTTATTACTTCAACAAGTGGCTCATGATCTGTATCATAAAATTTAGAGAACAAACCTGGTCCTGGGAAAGTATTACCCATGAATGTTCTCGTGGTTTGCCAGTCTAAACCTTTTTCAATTCCTTTTTCTAATTTTCTTGTATCGAATGCCACAAAGTCAGAACATTGCCTGCCAGTTGGACTTATCACTTGAATATAATCTCCTTCTTTAACCTCATAAGATATACAACTTTCTTTATTTATATTTTCTTCATAAACAGGTTCGAAAACAGGATCAGGAATTACATTTAATTCCTTATCATTAACAATTTTAGCTCTTTTAACAAATATAGTTAAATCAGTTGGTGGATTTTGTTTTGTAACATCCATATCTTCGCCAGGTGCTGAAAATATTACGTAACATTTATCTTTTGATTTTAATTTAATTTTTTCACCAGGTTCTGTGTCTAGATCAAATATAATTGATGATTTTGAATTAGAAATTTTTAAATTTCTTTTTTTTAATTGATAGTTGGTTGCTAAAATTGTTTCATCATTCCCACTAAGAATATTTCTTACAAAGTTTTTTTCACTGTTTGATTTAAGATTTAAAATTCCAAGATCTGAATTTCCATCTTTTCCAAAACAAATAATCTCACATATTTGATTTCCTTCATTATTGATTATTTCTATTTCATCATCAGGAAAAATTTGAAAACCAGTTAGACCCCCACCATTGACAATATGTCTTTCAACCCCAGGTGGCAAAACATTTAAACCAGGATATTTAATTTCTTTACTTGTTCCTAACATTTTTAAAAATTATTATTGTTATTTAGATTATCACCATTTTTATTGTTTAAATATATATATATTTTTTAGAACTAATTATCCTTTACCTACCTGTTCTTTTTGTCATAGACTATTATTATTAATATTAATAGAGGGGTATACATGAAAAAAATAATATCATTACTATCTGCTCTAGTGATTTCTGTTGTAAGTTTTGCAGGAATTTCTAACGCTGATAGCAAGAAGCCTATCGTTATCCCAACTCATAACTGGTCAAGTCAAATTGTAATGGCTTATGTTATTGGTGGGATTTTCGAAAGTATGGGTAATAACGTGAAATACGTTAACGCTGACTCACAGGCAGTTTATGAGTCAATTAGAATTGGAGATGTAACTATATCTCACGAGGTATGGGAATCTGCATTTGGTAAATCTTTTACTACTGCTTTAGATAAAGGTGGTTTATTAGATTGGGGTGATCATGAAGCAAGAACTCTTGAGGATATGGGATATCCAAACTGGGTTGCTGAAAAAGGATTATGCCCAGGTTTACCAGACTGGACAGCTTTAAAAAATCCAGATTGTGCTAAAAACTTTACAACACCTGATTCACCAGATGGAAAAGGAAGAATGTTGGAAGGTCCACAAACTTGGCATGGTGACTTAATTCCACAAAGGGTTGATGCACTAGGTTTAGGTGATTTATGGTGGGTTAAATTTGCTGGAAGTGCTGATGCACTTTGGGCAGAGTTAGCTGCAGCTGAAAAAGAAGGAAGAGGAACAATTATCTTCAACTGGACGCCTAACTTTACAGATGGTGCTGGTTTTACATTTATTGACTTCCCTCCATATACAGCTGGTTGCAGACCAGAAGATGGTGGAGATGGTAAATGTGGTTCTCCTGATGGATACTTGAAAAAAGCAGTTCATGAGGATTTCCCAAAAACTCATCCTGATGCAGCAGCAACGTTTAAGAAAATGTCATTCTCTACAAGTCAAATTGGTGCAATGGCAGCTTTAGTTGATGTTGACAAAATGACTCACGAAGATGCAGCTAAAAAATGGTTAGCTGATAACAAGTCAGTTTGGCAAGCTTTTACTAAATAAGGATAAAAGTTAAAATTTTAAATCTCCCCCAACATTGTTGGGGGGGATTTTTTTTTAAATAATTTTGTGTAAAATATGTTTATGAAAAGATCTATTCTTGTTTTTCTTTTAAGCTTTCTAGTTTGCTCATCAGTCTTTGCACGAAGTACAGGCTGTAAAGAAGGTAATTGTGATAATGGATATGGTAAGTGGGTTTATACTGATAAAACAACTTATGAAGGAGAATGGGTTTCAACAAAAAAACAAGGACAAGGTGTAGAGACTTGGCCAAATGGATATATTTATAAAGGAGAATTCAAAAATAGTGTCTGGAGCGGAATAGGTACATTAACATTTCCTGATGGTTCTACTTACGAAGGAGAGTGGTCGAACGGTTTTATGAATGGTCAAGGAACATTTACTTGGGCTGATGGAAAACAAAAAACAGGTATTTGGAAGAACGGCAAGTTACAAGAATAATGTCTAAAGAAAATTATATTAATAAAATAAAAGATTTACCTGAGTCTTTGAGACAATTTATTGGTCTTATATTTATTACTCTAATAGTAATTGTATCTTTTAGTATTTTAAATGGAATTTTTGGACAAGGTGATGATTTAGTAAAAAGAATGAAGTTAGAGGAAGAGAGAATTGCTGAAGAAAAAAAACTAAGTGAATTAATATCTAAACTACCCTCTGGAATATTAGTTTCATTTGATGGAACCGATCACTACAAATTAACAGATGAAGTATATGAGCAAGTATGTAAAGCTACAAAGCTAATTCCTCAAAGAGCAATAATGGGTGCTAATTTTTTAAATTTTAGAGCACATGAGCTTTATACAATTAATGGAAATAAAATTGATAAGACTTTTGTCAAATGGGATGAAGAAAAAAGCAAATGTTTTGCGGGTTTTACAGTTAGTGGAAATAATGTAGGTGTTGATGAAAGTATTACTATAAGTGGAGAAGCTTTAAGTTTTTTAAGTACTGGAATTGATACTAGAGTTTATTTTATTAAAAATTTTTAATGAGGAAAGGCAACAATTATTAACATTTTAATTTTATAGAATTTAATATAACTTTAAATCAATTTATGTCTGAGATTGTAATCAAATGCGAGTCGGTTTATAAAATTTTTGGACAAAATGCCAAAAAGATGCTTGAAGAATCTAATGGCAATGTAGATGCAAAAACCTTTCAGGAAAGAGGATGTATAGTCGGAGTAAATAATGCTTCTTTTGAAGTTGCAAAAGGTGAAATGTTAGTAGTAATGGGTTTATCTGGTTCAGGTAAATCAACACTTCTTAGATGTATTTCAAGATTAACAGATGCTACCGGTGGAAAAATTTTTATTGAAGGTCAAGATTTATTAGAATTAAATAATAAAGAGCTTATTGAGCTTAGAAGAAATAAAATGGGAATGGTGTTTCAAAGCTTTGCTTTGTTACCTCATAAAACAGTTGTTGAAAATATTGCTTTTCCACTTCAGATAAAAGGCACTAATACTGAAGAGAGTATTAGTAGAGCAATGGAAATGGTAAAACTAGTTGGCCTGGATGGAAGAGAGAATTATTTCCCAAGAGAACTTTCAGGAGGACAACAACAAAGGGTAGGGATCGCAAGGTCATTAGCAGTAGAGCCTGATATATGGTTTTTAGATGAACCTTTTTCTGCATTAGATCCATTAATAAGAAAAGAAATGCAGGATGAGTTTTTAAGACTTCAAGAAAAATTACAAAAAACAATTATGTTCATTACCCATGATTTTGATGAGGCATTAAAGTTAGCTGATCGAATAGCAATCATGAAAGATGGTATAATTGAACAATTAGATACACCTGCAAATATTGTACTAAATCCAGCAACTGAATATGTAAGAAAGTTTACTGAAGAAGTACCGAGAGAGAAGGTTTTGATTATTGAGGATGTAATGGATGCTTTAAGTAAAGATAATTTAGGAGATTTAAAAGTATCAAAAGATGAAATTATAGAAAATGTTGCAGAAAAAATACTTACTCAAGAAAAATTAGTAGGAGTAGTTGATTCAAATAATAATATTGTAGGATCAATTAAACCTTCAAAAATAATAGATACAGTTTTTGGAGGAAGAAAAAACGGTAGTTAAAATATGGAGTATTTAAAAAAATATCCAAAATTATTTCAATGGTTATTTTTATTAATTGTATTTTTTGCTTTATGTTTTGCAATTGATGTTCCCGAAACTTATAAATTTATAAGAGGTCAGGCTGAATTTGTTAAAGATCCAAACCAAAGTGTTTACTTTTTTTTAGGTAAAGAAGTTAGGTATTATGCCTTTGATGTATTTTGGAGATTACCTCCGTTACTCGGTTGGCTACCTATTTGGATAAACGACTCTTTATTCTTCTTAATGAATGAATGGATGCCAATGGAGTTTTGGAACGAAGATACTCAAGAATTTAAAACTCGACCATTATTATTAGAGATAAGTAGAAATTTAACTGCATTTATGACTTTTTTAATTGAATTAATTAGAGAGATTTTGCTTGGAGGTTTAGAAACTATTGTTGCATTTACTAGCTGGGATTTTATTGATGCTTATCCATGGTTAGAGTTGCCAGGTTTACCTTGGACTATTGTTGCAGCTGGAGCAGCGATACTTTCGTATAAACTAAGTGGAAAGGGACTAGCTTTGTTTGCAGGTTTAACAATGATCTATATTTCTATATTTGGTCAATGGAAACCTTCAATGCAAACGCTTTCTTTCATACTTGTTGCGGCTCCACTTTCATTTATTTTTGGTTTAGGTTTAGGAATTGCTGCTTACAAAAGTAAACGTGTTGAAAAAGCTTTGTACCCAATCCTTCTAGTGATGCAGACAATGCCACAATATGCTGTATTAGTTCCTGCACTTGTTTTATTTGGAGTTGGTGATCACGCTGCAGTAATCATTACAATGGTTGTTGCGGTTCCGCCAATGATATTACTTACAATTTTAGGCTTAAGAGCCATACCACCGGAAGTAATTGAAGCTGGAAGAATGAGTGGCTGTACAAATTGGCAATTAATGTTCAAGGTTTTAATTCCAACAGCAAGACGAGATATTTTAATTGGAGTTAACCAAGTAATAATGGTTTGTTTTTCAATGGCAGTTATATCTGCATTTATTGGTGCAAAAGGATTAGGATTTAATTTACTATTAGCTTTGAACCAACTTAATATTGGATTAGCATTGGAAGCAGGATTGTGTATTAGTTTAATTGCAATTCTTCTTGATAAAATGTCTTTAGCTTGGGCAAATAAACAAACAGATTATTTTGGTAATTTGACATTTTTCCAAAGGAATAAAAACGTAATATTTTTTGCAGCTTCATTCGTAATTGGAATAATTCTTGCATATGTTGGTACTTTTATTTTCAAAGGTAGTTTTAATTACTTGTTTGAAATTCCACATAACAAAGGAATATCAACAGCAGATTTTTGGAATAAAGGAGTTGATTGGATTTTTGATACTTTCTTCGTGTATATTAAAGCATTCAATACATGGTTAATTCAAGATGTGCTTCAGCCGATGAGAGCTTTATATTTAAGAATGCCTGCAGTTGCTACATTGGTACTAGCAGTTGGTGCAGGATATTTAATTGGGGGAATTCGTTCAGCATTAGTTGTTGCTGCTTTGACTTTATTTATAGCATTAAGCCCATGGTGGGATAGAGCGCTAGTTACATTATATATGGCAACTTTTGGAGTAGTTATTTCTTGTTTAATAGGATTTACAGTTGGAACATTATGTTTTCAAAACAAAAAATCAGCAGCGTTTATGCTTGGTATTTGTGATATATTTCAAACATTTCCATCTTTTGTATATTTAATTCCAGTAATGATGCTTTTTGGAATTACTGATACTTCTGTGTTAATCGCAGTAATTGTTTATGCAACAATACCAGCAACAAGGTACACAATTGAAGGTTTAAGAAGTGTCCCAGTTGGTTTACATGAAGCAGCAACAATGTCTGGTGTAAATAAGTTTCAAAGATTAACAAAAATTGAGTTTCCATTAGCATTTCCACATATGATGCTTGGTTTAAATCAAACAATAGTTTTTGCTTTGTTTATGGTTATAATTGGAGCCTTTATTGGAACAGAAGATCTTGGTCAATATATTTTAAAAGCACTTTCAGATAAAAATGGTGCTGGTATAGGATTAACACTAGGTATTTGTGTAGCGTTCATTGGTTTAATTTTTGATAATCTTATCAGAACTTGGGTTGAAAAAAGAAAAAAACATTTGGGTATAAATTAATCAAAATATGAAAAAATTTATTATTTCTATTGATCAAGGTACGACTTCAAGTAGAGCAATATTATTTGATTTAAAAGGAAAACCTATTTTTATTTCACAAAAAGAATTTACACAATATTTTCCTAAGGATGGTTGGGTAGAACATGATCCAGAAGAAATATGGAAAACTACTTTAAAAGTTTTAAAAGAAGTTATTAAAAAAAGCAAGAAGCTTAAAGGAAAAGTATTAACTATCGGAATAACAAATCAACGAGAAACAACTATTTTGTGGGACAAAAAAACTGGAAAGTCAGTTTATAACGCAATTGTATGGCAAGATAGAAGATCTTTCGAATATTGTAAAAAACTTATTAAACAAAAAAAAGAAACTATAATTTATAATAAGACAGGTTTATTAATTGATGCTTATTTCTCAGCAACAAAAATAAAGTGGATAATTGACAATGTTCCAAAAGCAAAAGATTTAATCAAAAAGAAAAGATTGTTGTTTGGAACAGTTGATAGTTTTTTGTTGTGGAAATTAACCAAAGGTGTTGATCATGCAACAGATGCAACTAATGCCAGCAGAACAATGTTATTTAATATTTCAACAAACAAATGGGATGACCAAATACTCAAAATTTTAAAAATTCCTAAAGAAATACTTCCAGTAGTTAAAGATTGTGCTGCTGACTTTGGTTATACTGATCCTTCTATTACAGGTACTTCTTATCCAATCACAGGAATGGTGGGAGACCAACAATCTGCTACGATTGGACAGTGTTGTTTTGAACCAGGATCATTAAAAAGTACATACGGAACAGGAGCATTTGTACTTTTAAACACAGGAAGCAAAAAAGTTTATTCAAAAAATAGATTGCTGACTACTATAGGCTATAGAATTAATGGAAAAACAACTTATGCTTTGGAGGGAACAATTTTCATTGCTGGAGCAGGAGTTCAGTGGTTAAGAGATAAAATAAAGTTTATTTCAAAGGCGTCCGATACTGAAAATATTGCAAAATCTCTTAGTTCAAATAGCGGGATATATTTAGTACCAGCTTTCACTGGGCTTGGAGCTCCTTATTGGGATGCAAGTGCGCGTGGTTTGTTATCAGGCTTAACAAGAGATACAGGACCAAAAGAAATTATTAGAGCGACGATCGAGTCTGTTGCTTATCAAACATATGATTTATTTGAAGCGATGAAAAATGATGGGTTGAAACCAAAGTTAATTAAAGTTGATGGTGGAATGGTTTTAAACAACTGGTTCTCTCAATTTTTATCAAATACTATTAATGCAAAAGTTTTAAGACCTAAAGTAAATGAAACTACTGCACTTGGCGCTGCATTTATGGCAGGTCTTCAAATAGGAGTTTATAAATCTTTAAATGATATAGCCAAAAATTGGAAGGCAGATAAAAGTTTTAGTCCTAAGATAAAAAATATAGAGAGAAAAAACTTAATTGATGGTTGGAAGAAAGCAATCAAAAAAACATTAGCATGATTTTTTCAATTAGAAAGTGAAAACTGTTGTATAAATTTAATTTTTTTTTGACATACACTCTTCGATCAAGTTAACATAGATTACTTAAAATAAATACTAACCAAATAAAGGGAGAAGTAATGATAAATAAATTAAAAACTTGTTTTACTGTTGCTGTTTGGTTTTCAATCGTAACTATTTCTAATGCATTTGCAGACGGTCATATGGCTGCTATTAAGAAATGGTCTAACGGTGAGTTTAGTTTATCTGCTCTATCTGCTAAAGAAAGAGAAAAGGAGCTAAAATGGTTTCATGATGCTGCTAAGCCATTCGCAGGAATGACTTTAAAAGTAGTATCTGAAGGGATACCAACTCACGTGTACGAGTCTAAGACTCTTACGAAAGCGTTTGAAGAAATAACAGGCATCAAAGTACAACACCAAATCATAGGTGAAGGTGATGTAGTAATGGCAGTTCAAACACAAATGCAAACTAACGTAAGTATTTACGATGCATATGTTAATGACTCAGACTTAATTGGTACGCACGCGCGTATGCAACAAGCTGTTAATTTAACTGAATGGATGAAAGGTGAAGGTAAAGCTGTTACTAATCCATATTTGGATTTAGATGATTTCATTGGGCTACAATTTACTACAGGTCCAGATGGAAATCTTTACCAACTACCAGACCAACAATTTGCTAACCTTTATTGGTTCAGAAAAGACTGGTTTGATAGACCTGAAATTAAAAAACAATTTAAAGCTAAATATGGTTATGACTTAGGTGTACCATTAAACTGGTCTGCTTATGAAGACATCGCTAAATTCTTTTCAGAAGATGTTAAGACGATAGATGGTGTTAATATTTATGGTCATATGGACTACGGTAAAAGAGCTCCTGACTTAGGTTGGAGAATGACTGATGCATGGTTATCAATGGCTGGTGCAGGAAGTAAAGGTCTACCTAATGGAGTGCCTGTAGATGAGTGGGGAATTAGAATGGAGCCAGGTTCTTGTAACCCAGTTGGTGCTAACGTATCAAGAGGTGGAGCTACTAATGGTCCTGCTGCAGTATACGCAATTAGAAAATGGGATGAATGGTTAAGAGCTTATGCACCTCCGGGAGCAGCGGCAATGGACTTCTATCAGTCTTTACCATCTCTTTCTTCAGGAAATGTTGCTCAGCAAATTTTCTGGTACACAGCTTTCACAGCTTCTTTAGTAGGA
Source organism: uncultured Pelagibacteraceae bacterium (assembly GCA_902596185.1). Lineage (GTDB taxonomy): Bacteria > Pseudomonadota > Alphaproteobacteria > Pelagibacterales > Pelagibacteraceae > Pelagibacter. Next base: position 41,359 of record CACJSX010000003.1, on the reverse strand, counting down.
AAAAATCCTAATAATAAAGTAGTTGATGCAGACGGTATGCCATTATGGAGAATGGGCCCATCACCTAAAGGACCTTATTGGGAAGAAGGTATGAAGCTTGGATATCAAGACGTTGGATCATGGACTTTGTTTAAGTCTACTGACGTTGAGAGAAGAAAAGCTGCATGGTTATATGCTCAATTTGCAGTTTCAAAAACTGTTTCTCTTAAAAAAGCTGATGTAGGTTTAACTTTCGTAAGAAAAAGTACTGTTAACCACAAACACTTTACAAAGAGAGCACCTGAATTGGGTGGACTTATTGAGTTCTATAGATCAGACAACAGAAATGTATGGTCTCCAACAGGTATCAACGTTCCAGATTATCCGAAGCTAGCACAATTATGGTGGCAGCATATCGGAGAAGTTAACTCTGGTACATTTACACCACAAGAAACTATGGATCGTCTTGCAGATGAGATGGACTTAGTTATGTCTCGTATGGAAGCTGCTGACAAAGGTAGTAACGCATACGGTGGATGTGGACCAAGACTTAATAAACCAAGAGACAAATCTTATTGGTTAAATAAAGCTGGTTCGCCAAAAGCTAAAGTGAACGAGAAACCTCAAGGTAAAACCATAGCATACAAAGACGCTTGGAAGTAACCCTAGGTTAATCTAAATTTAAGAGGGGGCATTTATTGCCCCCTTTTTTTAAGACTAAATTACAAATAATAAATAAATTACAAATATGAGTTTAGAATTAAAAAATGTTGAAAAAAAAGTAGGAATAGAAACTCATATATATTCAACTAATCTAAAATTGGAAAAAAACACTATTAATGTTTTATTAGGCTCTACACTTGCGGGCAAAACAACACTTATGCAAATTATGGCTGGTCTTGACAAACCTACGTCAGGTGAAATTTGGTTTAATGATGAAAATGTTACTGGTAAAGAAGTTCAAAAAAGAAATTGCTCTATGGTTTACCAACAATTTATAAATTATCCTAATTTTACAGTTTTTGAAAATATTGCTTCACCATTAAAAATTACTGGTGTGAAACCTGATGAAATTAAAGAAAGAGTGGGAAAAGTTGCTGAGCTTTTAAAATTATCAGCTATGCTAAATAAAAAACCTGATGAATTATCTGGAGGACAACAGCAGAGAACTGCTTTAGCTAGAGCACTAGTAAAAGACTCAGATTTAATTTTGTTAGATGAACCATTAGCTAATTTAGATTTTAAACTTCGTGAAGAGTTAAGAGAAGAATTACCTAAACTTTTTGAAGATAGAGATTGTATTGTTGTATATGCAACTACAGAACCTTTAGATGCATTAATGATAGGCGGAAATACAGCAACGTTACTAGAAGGACGTATTATTCAATATGGAGAAACTTTAAAAGTTTATAACAAACCTGAAAATTTAATTTCAGCTAAAGTATTTAGTGATCCCCCAATGAATATAGCAGAAATAAGTAAAAGTGGGGACATGTTCAAATTAAAAGATTATAATGTTCAATGGAAATCAGACATAAAGATCAAAGATGGAGACTATAAAATAGGCATTAGACCACACAACATTACCACTTATAAAGAAGGAAATAATTCAGTTGAAATTAATGGAAAGGTTTTGATTTCTGAATTAAGTGGGTCAGAAAGTTTAATTCATTTTACCAGCGGAAAACTTAATTGGGTTTCATTATCAAACGGGGTTCAGCAAAAAAATATTGGTGAGAACACAAAATTATTTATGAATGTGGATGAATTTTTGTATTTTGACGCAAATAACAGATTGGTAACCAATGGCTAAAATTACCTTAAAAGAATTAAGTCATAGTTATCTATCAAAACAAAGTAATGATACAGACTGGGCATTGAGAGGCGTCAATATTGATTGGAAAGACGGGGGAGCTTACGCGTTATTAGGTCCTTCTGGCTGTGGAAAAACGACATTATTAAATATTATTTCTGGTTTATTAAAACCAACTAAAGGAGAAATTTTATTTGATGATAAAGACGTAACAGCTTTAAACCCAGTTGAGAGAGATATTGCTCAAATATTTCAATTTCCAGTTATATATGACACAATGACTGTTTATGAAAATTTAGCTTTTCCACTTAAAAATAGAGGTCTTTCTAAAACAGAAATTGATTCAAAAGTAAAAGAAATTGGAGAAATGTTGGAACTTACATCAACTCTGAATAATAAAGCTGCTGGGCTGACAGCGGATGGGAAACAAAAAATTTCCTTAGGAAGAGGTTTAGTGCGATCAGATGTGAATGTAATTATGTTTGATGAACCTTTAACAGTTATAGATCCTCATTTAAAATGGGTTTTAAGGTCAAAGTTAAAAGAATTACATCAAAAAATTAATCGTACTATGATTTATGTTACCCATGATCAAATTGAAGCTTTAACTTTTGCAGACGAAGTAGTGGTTATGCATGAGGGGCAAATTGTTCAAACAGGTACTCCTGTAGAATTATTTGAAAAACCAAAACATACTTTTGTAGGACATTTTATTGGCTCACCAGGTATGAATATTCTTCCTTGTGAAATTGCAAATGGTCAAATTAATTTTGAAGGAAAAATAATACCTAGCAATAACAGTTTTAAAAAAACAAATTTTAGTAAAACGCAATTAGGTATTAGACCAGAATTTATTAAATTTTCTAATGATGGAATTAAAGTGAAGATTAAAAGAGTTAGTGATACAGGTAGACATAAAGTAATTGATACTGAGTGTAGTAGTGGAAGTATTAAAATTTTAGCCAACTCCAGTACTGAAATACCAAGCGATAGTGCGCATATAACTTTTGAACAAAAATATACTTATGTATATGGAGATGATTGGATAGTTGAATAATGAACAAAACATATAATCAAAAAGCCTGGTTCTTTGTTGTTCCTGTATTTGTGCTTGTTGCATTTAATGCTGTCGTGCCATTAATGACTGTTGTTAATTATTCCTTCCAAGAAACTTTTGGAAGTAACGTTTTTGCATGGGAAGGAACAAGATGGTTCAAGCAGATTTTACATTCTGAGAGATTTCATGCATCACTAGGAAGACAATTTATATTTACTTTTATAATTCTTCTAATTCAGTTGCCTCTAGGAATAGGTATTGCTTTAACTATGCCTAAAAAAGGTTGGGGAGTTCCTGTTTGTTTAATTTTAATGTCAATGCCGTTATTAATACCTTGGAATGTAGTAGGCGCTATGTGGAATATATTTGCTCTCCCGGATATAGGTTTTTTAGGAAATTCTCTTAATTCACTTGGTTTTGATTACAATTTTACTCAACAAAGTGGAGATGCTTGGTTCACAACTATTCTTATGGATGTTTGGCATTGGACCTCTTTAGTTGTTCTTTTGTCTTACGCAGGTTTAAATTCAATTCAGCCAGCTTACTATCAAGCTGCAGAAATAGATGGTGCTAGTAGATGGGATATCTTTAGATATATCGAACTACCAAAAATGAAAAAAGTTTTAACTTTAGCTATACTTTTAAGGTTTATGGATAGCTTCATGATCTACACGGAACCTTTTGTTTTAACAGGAGGCGGTCCTGGTAATGCAACTAATTTTCTATCGTTAGATTTAGTAAAAATGGCCTTAGGTCAATTTGATCTCGGACCTGCAGCTGCTATGTCACTTATCTATTTTTTAATTGTGCTTTTAATTTGTTGGGTTTTTTACAGCTTAATGATGAAAAATGAGGGAAGAACATGAAAAAAATAAAATGGGTAGTACCAACTTTTTACATAATTTTTTTAATGTTACCTATTTATTGGTTGTTAAATATGTCATTTAAATCAACTACTGAAATTATAAATGTTTATTCATTGTGGCCACAAGATTTTACATTAGATAATTATAGAACAATATTTACAGATAGCACATGGTATATGGGCTACGTAAATTCTATAATGTACACAGTTTTTAACACTATACTTTCTGTGTCTGCAGCACTTCCTGCCGCCTATGCTTTTTCAAGATATAAATTTTTAGGTGATAAACATTTATTTTTCTGGCTTTTAACAAACAGAATGGCTCCACCAGCTGTTTTCGCTTTACCTTTCTTCCAATTTTACTCATCAGTAAATTTATTTGATACACACATAGCTATCGCGCTATCTCATTGTCTTTTTAATATTCCTCTTGCTGTTTGGATATTAGAGGGATTTATGTCTGCTGTTCCTAAAGAATTAGATGAAACTGCCTATGTTGATGGTTATTCTTTTCCTAAATTTTTCTTTAAAATTTTTATTCCTACGATAGCTGCTGGAATAGGTATAACTATGTTTTTCTGTTTTATGTTTTCTTGGGTTGAGTTATTGTTGGCAAAAACTCTTACAGCGACAATAGCCAAACCAATTGCAGCTATAATGACGAGAACTTCAAGTACATCAGGTTATGAACTTGGATTATTAGCAGCGGCCGGAAGTTTAACTATTATACCTGGGGCAGTAGTAATTTACTTTGTAAGAAATTATATTGCTAAAGGATTTGCGATGGGGAGAGTATGATTTTTACAAATCTACATGCAGCCACAAATACTTGGAATACAGTTGGTAAAGCAAAAGAAAAAGGTCTTTTTGATTTTGATTTTATAAAATGGATGGCTTGGACATGGCCTACAGCAAGTTTTTTTATTTTTATAGCTCTTTGTATTACAGCCATGTATTTCTGGGAAAAAAAGGATCCAGGCGGTAGCCCTAGGAAAGGAATACTCACTCTAAATACTACTAGAGGAGATAGACTTTTTGTATCGTTGTTAAGTGCAGCATTTATCCATTTAGCTTGGCTTGGTCTTACTGATTTTAATCTTTGGATCGCTACATTGTTGTCCTCTATTTTTGCAATATTTGTCTTTAGATATGTGTAATTTATGAAAAAAATTGTAATTATTGGAGCTGGCGCAATGGGGTCTGCTTTTTCTGTTCCTTGTGCGGATAATTCAAATAAAGTTTTTTTAGTTGGATCATTTCTTGAAGATAAAGTTATTGATGAAATTAAAAATTCAAATAATTTTCATCCTATTTTAAAAAGTCAATTACCAAAAAATATAAAAGTCTTAAAATTCTCAGAATTTAACGATGAAATTAAAAACAATATCGATCTTTTAGTTGTTGGGGTGAGCTCAAAAGGAATTGAGTGGATAGGGGATGAAATCTCTAAATTTTATAAATCGTCAGTTGATATTCTTTTATTAACAAAAGGTTTAGCTTTAATTGAAAATAAATTCGAAACTTTAGCAGAAAAACTAGATAACATTCTCAAAGAAAAAGGAATTGATAATGCTAAAATTTCTGCTGTAGCTGGACCTTGTTTAGCTAATGGTTTAGTAAATAGAATTAATAGTAGTGTTGTTTTGGCTAATGAAAATATTAATGTTGTTAAAAATATAGGGTCAATAATTTCAACAAATTATTATTCTACAGAGTATTCGGATGATTTAATTGGGGTAGAGGTATGTGCGGCTACAAAAAATATTTACTCTATGTTAATTGGAGCTTCAGAAGGTTTGAGTAGCAAATCACTAGACAACGAAATAAAGAAAAAATATTTTCTCAATACAGCTGCATCTTTAGCCTATAAGGCTGTCGCTGAAATGAAATCTTTAACTAGAAAATTAAATGGCAAAGAAGAGTCAGCCTATGGTTTAGCAGGATTAGGAGATTTATATGTTAGTTCGGCTGGAGGTAGGAATAGTAAGATGGGATATTATTTAGGGCAAGGTCATTTATTTAAAGAGGCTAAAGAGAAATTTATGAAAGATATTACTGTAGAAGGCGCTGATTTAGCCCACGAAATAGGACCAAAAGTTTTAAAAGAATTTGAAGAAAAGGAATTTCCTCTACTTTTTAGTGTAATTAAATGTATTTGTAATAACCAGAAACTAGAAATTAACTGGTAATATTATTTTTGATTTAAAAACGTCTTCATCGAGTCATCCATTGCTTTTTCCCAAGGTGTATGATGAATAGGCGCAACTGATCCAGTCACTGGAGATGAGAATGATTTATTTCTATAAGTTAGAATATCCTCTACTTTATGGTGTTCCCATTCTTTGAAATGTTTTCTAATTAATTCAAAGTCAATTTTAGGGTAATCAGACATATCATGTAACTCTTTTGTATATTCTGTTTGAAAATCAATCATTTGATCAGGATTTTCTAATTTCTCCTCCATTGAAACCCACTTATTAATGTCTTTATCTATTTCGTCATTACTAGGCATTTTTATTTTACCCATGATTACGTCTCTTGCATACCATCCCTGACAGTCAAACATGTTAAATGTGTGAAATTGATCCTGCATTCCTAAATATAAAAGTTTATGATTATCTTGCCACACAACACCTTTATAAAGCTTTGGTGGATACAATCTGTTATGAGTTTTTAATTTTAAACTTTCATCTAAAAACGGGAAATCATGGAGATACCCAGTACACAAGATCACTACATCAGCATCTTGTTCTGTTCCGTCTTTAAATATAGCTTTTTTTCCTTCTAACCTATCTAAGTAATGAACTTCTCTCATGCCTTTTGGCCATTTAAAGCCCATTGGGTTATGCCTATAACCAATAGTTACACTTTTAGCACCATATTTATTACATTGCAGGGCCACATCTTCAGCCGAATAACTGCTTCCCAAAACAATAACATCTTTTCCTCTGAATTCTTCAGCATCTCTAAAATCATGTGAGTGCATTATTCTTCCTGGGAAAGATTTCATACCTTCGTATTCAGGAATAAAAGGCACAGAAAAATGACCTGTAGAGACTACCACGTAATCAAACGTATCATTTAAAATTTTATTATTTACTTTATCTTGGTAGCTAATTTCAAATTTATCATTTTTATAAACAGTATTTGTAACTCTTGTGTTAAATTTAATCTTACTTTTTACATTTCCTTTGCTTACTCTTCCTAAAATATAATCTTGCAAAACTTCTCTCGGAGGAAAAGAAGGAATTGGCTTTCCAAAATGTTCATCAAAAGAATAATCAGCAAATTCCAAACACTCTTTAGGTCCATTAGACCATAAGTATCTATACATACTGTTAGGAACAGGATCTCCATATTGATCTGAACCAGTTCTCCAGTTGTAGTTCCATAAACCACCCCAACTTTCTTGTTTTTCAAAGCAAACTATTTCAGGAATTTTTTCTCCTTTTTTTTCTAAATGCTCAAATGCTCTTAAAATTGAAAGTCCACATGGGCCAGCACCAATGATTGCTACTTTTGACATAGAATTTTTCCTATCATTAATAAATTTATAAATATATCTTACTAACAATTTTTAAAAAAATAAAATTATATTTTGTTATGGGTATTAATTGGAATTATCCAACCACTATGTGGATAGGAGAAAATAGAATTGAAGATTTATCCTTAGCCTGTGAAGAGTTAAATATTTCAAATCCATTATTCGTAACAGACAAGGATTTAATTAACCTAGATTTAATAAAAAATATAATATTAAAATTAAAAAAAAGTTTTAAAAATTTAGCTACTTTTTCTAATTTTACGGGAAATCCAATTGGAGAAAACGTAGAGGAAGGTGTTAAGGTTTATAATACTTCGGACTGTGATGGTGTAATAGCTTTAGGAGGTGGAAGTGGTTTAGATGTTGGAAAAGCCATAGCATTTATGTGTAATCAATCTCGACCGTTATGGGATTTCGAAGATATTGGTGATTACTGGACAAGAGCTGATAATTCTAAAATTTCAAAAATTATTGCAGTTCCAACTACTGCTGGAACAGGTTCCGAAACTGGTAGAGCATCTGCAATTATAAATAAAAAAACAGGTGCAAAAAAAATTATTTTTCACCCAAAAATGTTACCTTCGATTGTTATTTTAGATCCTGTACTTACATTAGATTTATCTCCAAGATTAACAGCAGCAACTGGAATGGATGCACTAGCTCATAATTTAGAGGCGTTTTGTGCACCAGGATATCATCCTATGGCTGATGGTATGGCAATAGAAGGAATAAAGTTAATTAAAAATTCTTTAATTAAAGCATTCATAAATGGAAAAGATGTTAATGCTAGAATGGATTTACTTTCTGCAGCTTCAATGGGCTCGACCGCATTTCAGAAAGGACTAGGAGCAATTCACTCATTGAGCCATCCTGTAAACGGTAAATTTAATGTTCACCATGGTTTATCTAACGCAATATTTATGCCTTATGTTTTAACATTTAATAAATCTTCAATTGAAAATAAAATAATATCAATTTGTGATTATCTTAGCCTAAATAAAAATTTTGATAGTTTTTTAGATTGGATTTTAGAATTAAGAAATAATTTAAATATTCCACATAAATTGTCAGATGTAATGGATTGTAATAATATTGATTTAGATGAACTTTCCTTAATGGCATTTGAAGATCCATCAACTGGAGGAAATCCCAAAAAATTAAGTCAAAACGATCTAAAAGAAATGTATATAAAAAGTATTTCTGGAGAATTATTTTAATGAAAAAAATATTAATAGTAGAAGGAAACTTACGAGAAGAAAATCAAAGCTTTTCTGAGGCTGGAATTCAAACACACACAGAAAGCCTTAAAGATAGTTTGGCGTTTTTCACAGATAAATTAGAAACTCACGTGGTTAATCCTTCTTCAGATGAAAATATCGATAAAAATATCGATGCACTTGAAAGTTACGATGGTCTTATTTGGGGAGGAAGTAGTTTAAACATTTATAACAATACTCCAGAGATAAAAAGACAAATTGAATTTATGAAAGAATGTCAGAAAAAAATCAAAAAAATTTTAGCAATATGTTGGGGCATGCAAGTAGCAGTAACAGCAGCAGGAGGAGAAGTTAAAAAAGCTTCAAAAGGATCTCATAGAGGTATTGCTTCAAATATAGAAATTAATGAAAATGGATTAAATCATCCACTTTATAAAAATAAAGATAAAAAATTTAATACACCTGCTTTTAATTTTGATGAAGTAGTAACAATGCCAGAAAATTCAACTTTGTTAGCTTCAAACTCAATAAATAATGTGCAAGGATTAAATTTTGAAGTTGGCAACTGTAATATATGGGGTCTTCAATATCACCCCGAGATTACTTACAATAAAATGATTAATTTGATTATTTTTAGAAAAAAGAGACTTTTAGAAAAAGGTGCTTTTAAAGATGAGATTGAAATCGATAATCATATTAAACATATAGAAACTGAGAATAATAAATTAGATAAAGTTTCTAGAATGAGAGAATTAGAGAACTGGTTAGACTATTTAAATTTAGAATAAACCTTCTATTTCACCTTTATCATTTAATTTTATAGAGTCGGCTGCTGGAACTCTTGGAAGCCCTGGCATTGTCATAATTTCTCCACACACAACAACTATAAATTCAGCACCAGAAGAAAGTCTTACTTCTCTTACAGGCAAAACATGACCTGTGGGAGCACCTTTTAAATTTGGATCTGTTGAAAAACTATATTGTGTTTTTGCAATACAAACAGGTAATTTACCATAACCTTTTTCTTCAAAATCTTTTAATTGTTGCCTAACTTTTGTATCTGCTACCACTTCAGAGGCGCTATAAATTTCTTGTGCAATTTTTTCTATTTTTTTGAATAACGGAAGATCATCTTCATATAAAAATTTAAATGTATCTTTTTTATCTTCACAAATTTCTGTAACATTTTTAGCCAGCTCAATAGTTCCCTCACTTCCATTTGACCAATGAGTACATTTAGAAGTTTTTACTCCTTGCGTTTTACAAAAATCTAACAAGGTTTTCATTTCATCTTCTGTATCAGTAATAAAATGATTAACTGCAACAGTAACAGGTAATCCAAATTTTCTAATATTATTAATATGTCTACGTAAATTTACCATTCCCTCTTTAAGTGCTGATACATTTTCTTTTTTTAAATCTTCTTTAGCAACTCCCCCATGCATTTTCAGAGCTCTTATAGTTGCAACAATGACAACGCAATCTGGTTTTAGACCAGATTTTCTGCACTTAATATCCAGAAATTTTTCAGCTCCCAAATCAGCTCCGAATCCAGCCTCTGTTACAACGTAGTCAGCTAATTTAAGTCCAGCTTTAGTTGCAATAACCGAATTACATCCGTGTGCAATATTTGCAAAAGGCCCACCATGAATTATTGCAGGGTTGTTTTCTAGAGTTTGAGTTACATTGGGTCTTATTGCTTCCTTAAGTAAAACAGTCATCGGACCTTGGGCATTTAAATCTTTTGCATAAATTGCTTGCTTATCTCTAGTATAACCAATTGTAATATTTCCAATTCTGTTTTCTAAATCTTTTAAGTCTGTTGCTAAACAAAAAATAGCCATAAGCTCGGATGCAACCGTAATATCGAAACTATCTTGCCTAGGGTAACCATTAGCTACTCCTCCCAGATCAACAATAATAGATCTTAACGATCTATCATTCATATCCATTACTCTTCTCCAAACAACTCTTCTAACATCAATGTTAAGTTTGTTGCCCCAATAAATATGATTGTCAATTAATGCAGATAGTAAATTATGTGCAGATGTAATAGCATGAAAGTCACCTGTGAAATGAAGATTGATTTGTTCCATTGGTACTACTTGGGCATAGCCACCACCAGCAGCTCCACCTTTCATTCCAAATGATGGACCAAGACTAGGTTCTCTTAAACAAACAATAGATTTTTTTCCAATTTTATTCAAACCGTCGTTTAATCCAACCGAAGTTGTTGTTTTACCTTCACCAGCTGGAGTGGGAGTGATTGCTGTAACTAAAATTAATTTACCATTTTCTTTTTTAAGAGTATTCAAATATTCCAGATTTAATTTGGCTATGTGTCTTCCCATTGGACTAAAAGCAAAATTTTCATCGGGGACACCAACCTTTGAAAGAATATCTTTTATTGGCTGCATCTTAGCTTCTCTAGCTATTTGGATGTCAGATTTAATTTCGGCCATAAATAATCAAATAAATTAAAAGTTTTTTTATCTGTGACTTCTTATCCTTTTTTGAGATATTTGGAAACTTCTAAAAAATATATATAAAAAAAATAAGCACTATTTAAATTGATTGTTATAAAATTATATTAATGCAAAAATATTCTATATTTAATTTGGTTAAAAACGCTTTCTCAAACCATGAAAATTGGGATCTGGCCTGGAAAGATCCAACACCTAAAGAAGAATACGATGTAGTGATTATCGGTGGTGGTGGCCATGGATTAGCTACCGCATATTACCTTGCCAAAGAGCACAACATTTCAAAAGTTGCAATTATTGAGAAAGGTTGGATTGGAGGAGGAAATGTAGGACGTAACACTACAATTATTAGATCTAATTATATGCACGATGAAAATGGATTGTTCAGTGAGTTTGGAATGGATTTATGGAGAAAGATGAGTCAGGATTTGAACTACAATGTAATGTTTTCTCCAAGAGGAATAATTAACCTTGCGCACTCTGATGCACAAATGAATGCATATGCGAGAAGAGGAAATTCGATGAGGTTAAATGGAATTGATGCAGTTCTTTTAAATAGAGAACAAGTTAAAGAAATTATTCCAATGGCTGACTTTTCTGAAAATGTAAGGTTTCCAATTTTTGGTGGTTTGATGCAACCAAGTGCAGGCACAGCAAGACACGACGCTGTTGCTTGGGGTTATGCACGACAAGCAGACTCTATGGGTGTAGATATAATTCAAAATTGTGAAGTGATTGGGTTTGATGTTTCCGCTGGCAAAATAAAAGGAATTAGAACTTCAAGAGGAAATATTAAAGCAAAAAAAGTTGGTTTATGTGTTGCTGGTAGCACAAATATATTAGCTGAAAAATTAAATATGACTTTACCAATTGAAACTCATTTGCTTCAAGCATGTGTTTCTGAACCAATTAAACCAGTGCTTGATAATGTAGTTACATTTGGTGCAGGACATTTTTATGTAAGTCAGTCAGACAAAGGTGAGATGGTAATGGGTGGTGATCTTGATGGATACAATAGTTATGCTCAGAGAGGAAATTTACCAACATTGCAACACGTTTTAACTGAAGGAATAGCGATGATGCCATTTTTAAGTAAATTAAAAATGTTGAGAACTTGGGGTGGTATAATGGATATGTCAATGGATGGTTCACCAATTATTGACAAAACACATATTGAAGGATTATATTTAAATTGTGGATGGTGCTACGGAGGATTTAAAGCGACGCCTGCATCAGGATGGACATTTGCACACACAATTGCACAAGATAGAGTTCACGAATTAAATGCTGGTTATAATTTAAATAGATTTAGTACTGGCCATCTTATTGATGAAAAGGGACTTGGAACAAAAACCTGGATATCGTAAATGCTTTACATAAATTGCCCACACTGTGGAATGAGATCTCAAAATGAATTTTCATATGGTGGTGATGCAAGCGTTAAAAGACCAGAACTTAATAAAGAAGTTTCTGATCAAGAATGGGATAACTTTGTTTATAATAGAAAAAGTTTAAGAGGAAAGCATTTAGAGCTATGGCAACATATTTCTGGGTGTAGACAATGGATAAAAGTCGAGAGAGATACTGCAACACATGAAATTTTCAGAACCTTTAAAGCTGATGAGGAAGTTGCTTAATGACTCAAGCTTTTAGAATTGAAAATGGTGGATTAATAAATAGAGATAAAAAATTATCTTTTAAGTTTAATGGTAAAACTTACTTAGGTTATGAGGGTGACTCATTAGCTTCAGCTTTATTAGCAAATGGAGTTCATTTGGTAGGAAGAAGTTTTAAGTATCACAGACCTAGAGGTTTCTTTGGAGCAGGGGTAGATGAACCTTATGCTGTAGTTCAACTTTATAGAAATGGTGAAACAGAACCTAATATTAAAGCCACTGAGCAGGAGTTATTTGAGGGTTTAGAGGCAAAAAGTGTTAATTGTTGGCCAAGTGTTAATTTTGATATAGGTGCAATCAATAATTTTTTAAAAATCTTTTTACCAGCAGGTTTTTATTACAAAACTTTTATGTGGCCTAAAAGTTTTTGGTATCGAATTTATGAACCTTTTATAAGAAAAGCAGCTGGTTTAGGTGTAGCTTCAACTAAACATGATAAAGAAAGATATGAACATAAATATGAATATTGTGATTTATTAATTGCAGGCTCAGGACCTTCGGGATTAGCGGGTGCATATGCTGCAGCAAAAAATGGAGCTAAAGTAATTTTAGCTGAGGATAAATCAAGATTTGGTGGATCTTTACTAACTAGTGATGTCAATATTGGTAATCAATCAGGACAAGACTGGGCTGAGGGGATAATTGCTGAGCTAAAAACAATGCCAAATGTTGTAGTAAAAAATAGATCTCAAATTTTTGGATACTATGATCACAACATGCTTGTGATGTCGGAAAAAGTTAGCGATCATTTACCTGCAACTAAAAAATATCACCCTAACAAAAGGTTATGGTACATTCGTGCAAAAGAAGTTTTAATTTCCTCTGGATCAATTGAAAGACCGATAGTTTTTGGAAATAATGATACACCAGGAGTAATGCTTTCTTCAGCTGCCAAAGAATATTTAAAAGTATATGGTGTTTTAGTTGGAATAAAACCATTGGTATTTACAAATAACGATAGTGGATACGAAACAGCCATTGAATTTAAAAAACATGGAGTAGATACAGTTGTTTTAGACTCAAGAAAAAACCCAGAGTCAGAAATAATTGATGAAGCAAAAAGTTTAGGAATTAACATTAAAAATTCATATGTTGTGGTTGCAGCACAAGGATACAAGAAAGTAAAATCTGCAGATATTGCAAGTATTTCTGAAGACAAAAAAAAACTTGGTAAAATAGAAAATATAGAATGTGACTGTATTTGTGTTTCAGGTTTTTGGACACCAACCATTCATTTAGCTTCACAATCAGGGAATAAAACAAAGTTTAAAGAAGAAATTGATGCATTTGTACCAGGACAATCAAAACAAAATGAAATCACATTAGGTTCAGCTAACGGAGTATTTTCGCTTGAAGAAACATTAAAAACTTCATTTAAAACAGGAAGTGAATTATCAAAAAAAATTACTAAAAAAGATAATGAGATAGCTATTCCAAATGTTGTTGAAAAAAAATCTTCACAACATGATAAGTTTTGGTGTGTTCCATTGCCAAAAGGTAAAAATTATAAAAGATTTTTAGATTTTCAAAATGATGTAGCGGTATCTGATGTAGAAATAGCTTTAAGAGAAGGGTATCGATCAATTGAACACGTTAAAAGATATACAACTCTAGGTATGGCAACAGACCAAGGAAAAACAAGTAATTTAAATGGATTGCAATTAGTATCTGAAATTGAAAATAAAGTTGTTCCTGCGGTAGGTCATACAACTTTCAGACCCCCATATACTCCTGTTTCTATTGGAGCAATAGTAGGAAGAGAGGTTGGAAAACAATCAAAACCAACAAGAAAATCTCCAATGCATTCATGGCATGAAAAAAATAATGCAGTTTTTGTTGATGCGGGTGTTTGGTTAAGACCAAGATATTATAGAAGAGGAAATGAAAATTTATTTGAGGCTTCTAAAAGAGAGGCTAAAAATGTAAGAACAAATGTTGGAGTTTGTGACGTAACAACTTTAGGAAAAATTGATGTCAAAGGTCCTGATGCAGCAGAGTTATTAAATAGAGTTTATACAAATGCTTGGCTAAAACTACCAGTTGGTAAAGCTAGATATGGTGTAATGTTAAGAGAAGATGGAATTGTTATGGATGACGGAACAACTACAAGAATTTCAGAAAATCATTATCATATGACTACTACGACAGCTCAAGCAGCAAACGTTCTCTCGCATTTAGAATATTATTTGCAACTAGTTTGGCCTGAATTAAATGTGAATGTAGTTTCAACTACAGAACAGTGGGCAGGAGCAGCTATCGCTGGACCTAAATCTAGAGATTTATTACAAAAATTATTTCCAAAATTAGATGTATCAAATGAAGGTTTGCCTTTCATGGGTTATATGGAGGGAGATTTATCTGGTGTTAAAGCAAGAATATTTAGAATTTCGTTCTCAGGCGAGCTTGCTTATGAAGTAAATGTTGAATCTGATTATGGAAATTTCATGTGGGAAAAAATAATGGAAGTTGGTGAGGAATTTAACATTCAACCATATGGAACAGAAGCATTATCAACTCTTAGAATTGAAATGGGACATGTTGCTGGATCAGAACTTGATGGCAGAACAATTCCATTCGACAACGCCTTAGAAGGTCTTGTTAGCAAAAAGAAAGATTTTATTGGAAAAAGATCATTACAAAGATCTGCATTTATAGCTGAAGATAGACAAAGAATAGTGGGCGTAGTTCCATTAGATAAACAAACAAGTATACCAGAAGGCTCTCACTTAGTTAAAGATGATAAAGCACCGTTACCAAATCCAAAATTAGGTCATATCTCTGCATCTTGTTGGAGTGTTGAATATGATAATCCTTTTTCTTTGGCAATTTTAAAAGATGGAAAAAACATGATTGGTCAAAAGCTTTTTGCGATGTCACCACTTAAAAACAAAGTAATACCAGTTGAGATAGTTTCATCACATTATGTAGACCCAAAAGGTGAAAGAGTTAGATCATGACATTAATTTCAGCTTTAACAAATGTTCATTTAAAAGGTCAATTTGGAGATTATGAAGGTAAAAATGAAAATAATTTACTTAAAATATCTGAAATCAAAAATTTATTAATTGTTCAAATATTTCAATACAAAAATTCCTCAGTTTCATTTGAGGACATTGATATTGATGGTTTAAAATTTAAAAACGAACCTTTAACTGTAGTATTTAATGAAACTACAAGGATTTTATGGAATGGACCAAAAAACTGGTTTTTAGTTTCAACCAAAAAAGATTTAATAAATGATATAGAAGATAAATTTAAATATACAGACTTTGCTGTAACAGATTTATCACATTCAAGAGCTATTATTCAAATCGAAGGTAATGATACGATAGAAGTTTTAAAAAAAGGGATGCCCTTTTAATTTTGATACATTAAATAAAAATAATTCAATTAACTCAACTTATAATGGAATAGCTTTTACCGTTGATAGGTTGGGTGAAAATCCAAATAAAGTAAGGTTATTTGCTTTAAGAAGTTTTGGAGAGTCTTTATATCATTCTATCACAGATGCATCTCTAGAGTTTGGCTTTGAGTCTTTATAGGCTTAAGTTTTCAATCTCTTGTTGCAATATAAACACCTATAGAAGTAATTAGAAATCCAATTAGGTCTAAGTTAGTTAAACTTTCATTTAAGAAAAGCCATGCCATAAAAGCAGATGTAGCCGGGATTAAAAAAAATATGGAAACAGTTTTGCTAGCTGAATTGTGTCTTATTAAATACATCAAAATAGTAAATGCACCGAATGATACTAAAAATATTTGATGACTCATTGCAATAATGAATGTTTGTGAGAAATCAATATATGGATCAACAAATAAGATTATTATTAACAAATGAAATAAACAACCACCAAGAGCTTGATTCATATTATTTGTAGACAAAGGTAAGTTGTTACTCAATTTTTTTTGCCATAAAGTTGAAAATGTAATTGCTAATAACGCTATTATTGTTGCGATCAATCCTGCTGCAGGTATTTTAGAACCAATATCAAAACCCAATACAAGCCCTGCACCAGTAAATCCTAATAAGACGCCTACCCACTGTTTGGCAGACACTTTTTCATTCAAGATTGGACCACTTAATGCATTTGTAAGAACTGGTTGTAGAGTTACTATTAATGCTGCAATCCCTGTTGGCATACCTATTGAAATAGAATAAAAGACACCTCCTAGATAAAAACCATGAAAAAGAACTCCACTAAAAAAAGATTCAAAAAAGTTTTTTTTACTAACTAAAATTTTTTGTTTTGAATAAATAGAAAATAAAAAAAAACCAAAAGCAACCAAAGCAAATCTAAAAGCTAGAGCAGCAAATGGATCACTATTATCTATTATAGGTTTTGTTGTTATAAATGCAGAAGACCATAGAAGTACAAATATAAAAGGAAATATTTTAAGCATAATATTTAATAAGCAAATAAATTTAATAAAATCAAATAAATCAACGCCTAAAATGAACTAATTAACTATAGATATAGTTTACCAAATCACTTAGGTTTTCTTTATGAACTTTAGATTTTTTAAAATTTTCATGATTTTGGTATCATTTCTGTTTTTAACTGGTTTTACACCTTTTATCTCAATTCTTGGTCCTGGCGTTACAGTTCTTACTTCTGGTAATATTTATAAAGCAACTGCCCAATTTATAATTGATCAAAGCATAAAAAAGAAAACTGGTAAAAATTCATTAACTTTAGTTAAAGAGGAATTAGATAAGAAAAAAAATAAAAATGAATTTAATGAAGAATTAAGAAATCTTGTTGAAAAAAGAATAAAAATGACACGAAAAAAACTTGAGGAACAAGAATTAAGAAAATTAGTTAAACAAAGAATACATATTACTAGATCAATTATTAATTTAGATAATACTACTCAATAATATTAAGATATATCAGATTTTCCTGTTTAGTTTCTCTGCACCACATTTCATAGCTTTCACAAACTCTCCATAAATGATCAAAAGCTCTTTGTGAAATCTCTAGTGGAAAATGACTTTTGGTATAATAAAGCTTAGGTATTTTCATTAAAAATTTAACCATAGAATCTTTTTGAAGTTCCAAAAGTCTTAAAGTTTCTCCACTGATTTTTTTTTTGGTGAACGAGTCAATAAATTTATTATTCCTTAGTTCTAAAAACCATTTATCATGAAATTCCCCAGAACTTAAAATTTCATATTCTTTAGTAGTCATAAAAATTTCAAATGCTTGTATATTATTTGTTTCAGGATTTTGTTTTTTAATTTGAACTATATTTGAATAAACAAATTCAGCAGCTCTTAACACATATGGCTTTTCATTCTTGTTAGTCATAAGCTAATTTTTATGCTTAATCATAGCTGAATGAGCCAAAATTAAATTAGGATCTAAGAAAACTTTTGAGGATTTAACATTTTTAAATGATTTAAATGCAAAAATTGCAATAGGTAGCTCTGTACAACCTAATATAATTTTTTTACACTTCATTTTAATTAAGGAGTCAATTGCAGGTTTAATAGCTTTTGCTGCTGCTTTAACATTACCCATTTTAACTAATCTAATCGCTTTATTCACTGACAATTTTTGTATTTTTTGAGATGGTTCTATTAATTGATAATCTTTTTCAAAAAATTTTTTATAAACACCAGTTTTAAGAGTTCCATCAGTTGCTAAAAGGCCAACTTTAGAGTTTTTCTTACATTTTTTTTTTGTAAATTTAAAAACTTCTTTTGGCATATTTATTATTGGAATATTGATTTTATTTTGTAAATCCTCAAACCAATAATGAGCTGTATTGCAAGGTATAACTATGAATTTACATTTATTTTTTTCTAGAAGCTTACAACCTTGGAGCAAACTCTTTAGAACTTTGTTATATTTATCTCTACTAGTTTTATTTGTAGATTTGTTTGAAAGTTTTTTAGTTTGAGAGCCTATAGACTCAGGTCTGCCGGGAATATTTGATTTATTATAAAGTAGAAATAAAGGATACTCTTGATCAATTTTTCCTCTATTCAGAACAGCAAGCTTGTTACAAAAATCAAGACCAGCTTGAGTTCCCATTCCTCCTAAAATTCCAATCATAATTTTGATTAATTTATTAATTTTTTAATTTAAATCTATAATTAATAATTGTGTTTAAAGGTTGTTAAAAATTAAGGTATTGGCTGAATACTAAATTTGTATTTACAAATAAAATTTTTCAGCCAATAGGAAGTGTGAAATTATGCAGTTTTTAAGTTAACTGCTGAAGGACCTTTAGGACCATCTTCAACATCGAAAGTCAAAGCTTGACCCTCATCTAAACCATTCATACCAGCATCTCTTACTGCTGAAACATGTACAAACACATCTTTTTCTTTATCTTCTCTTTCAATAAAACCAAAACCTTTGGTTGGATTGAACCACTTTACTTTACCTTGTAGACTCATATTTATCTTCTTACTTTTTGTTATGTTTAATTATTACTTATAATTAAGTAATATTGGCTTTCTTTAGATTTTATTGGGTTTTGTCAACAAAATAGATCAATTTATAAAATAATTTTTTAAATATCATTTATAAGCATAGTTAAATAAACAGAATTAATGTCTTCTTTATAGTGCGCAAAAGGTTCGCACACGGTAAAACCTTTTTTTTTGAAAAGTTTTCTTGCTGGTATAAAAAAATCACCTGCTCCTGTTTCTATACTCAATCTTTTTATTTTAAGCTTTTTAGCTTCATTAATTAAATGATTGATTACATTAATCCCCTGGCCTTGCATTCTAAAATTATCATGAATTCTTATCGATTTAAATTCTCCATGTTCTTTATCTAAAAATTTTAAAGCACCACAACCTATCAATTTTTCATCATCCCACAAACTCCAAAATTTAATTGATGGTATTTTTAAACCTGGAATATCTAGTACGTGAGCACTTCCTTCTGGTGAAGCGGCTCTAAGCTCAACAAAATGTTTAGTTAGAAGCTCATTAACTTCTGGATTATCAAAATTGCCTTCTATCGATTTTAACATTTATACTAAAGTTGTGATATGACCCATTTTTCTTTTTTCTTTTATATCTTTTTTTAAATAATCAAAGAAAAATTCGTTATCATTAAACTTTTGTATGTTTCTGTAATGAGTAATTTGATCGCCAAGCAAATTCATCATTTTAGCATTAGATATTTTTTTTAAAGAGACTTGTTCTAAACCACATACAGCTCTAATATGATTTTCAAATTGACTCACATTAAAAGCATTTATTGTTAGATGTCCTGAATTGTGTACTCTTGGAGCAATTTCATTAACATAAAGATTATCATTCCTATCAATAAAAAATTCTACACACAAAGTTCCGACATATTTAAGTTCTTCAGCTATTAGCATTGCCCAATCTTTAGATTGATTAAAAATTTTTTCATTAATTTTAGCAGGTATTGTTGAATATTTTAAAATTTGATCTTCGTGAGTGTTTTCTATTGGTTCATAAATTTCGTACTTATTATTACTAAACCTTGTGATTATAATTGAAATCTCTTTTTTTAATTTCACAAGTTTTTCAAGAATATATCCTTTTGAAAAATCAATATTCAATGAATTAAGATCTTTACCTGATTTAATTGGATATTGACCTTTGCCATCATATCCAAGTGTTGTTGTTTTTAATATTCCTGGTAAAAAATCTTCTAATGCATCTACGTCAGATTTTTTTTCAATTGAAACATATCTAGTTGTTCTAATATTTAATTTATTAACAAAATCTTTTTCAGCTAATCGATGTTGAATTAATCTGTTAACAGAAGGTTTTGGCAAAACAGGTTTAGATTTGTTTATTTCATTTAATGTTTCAAATGGAATATTTTCAAATTCATAAGTTACTAAATCAACTTGATTTATAAATTCTGATATTTTTTCTTTATTATCATAACTTCCTGTAACAAATTGATTACAAAAATTTTGCGCTGGTGCATCTACATCATCACAAAGAACAACTGTTTTAACATTTAATTTTTTAGCTGCTATTGCAAGCATACTTCCAAGTTGACCACCCCCAATGATACCAAGAGTAATTTCTGACATTTTATTTTGGATATTTCTTTACAGATTTAGTTTGTAATGTTCTAAAATTTTTAAGTTTTTTTCGAACATTTGAATTATTATTAGCAATTATTGCCGCAGCTAATAAAGCAGCATTAATGGCGCCATCCTCTCCTATAGCAAGCGTTCCTACAGGAATTCCTTTAGGCATTTGTGCAATTGATAACAAACTATCCAAACCTTTAAGTTTTTTACTTTCAACAGGAACACCAAGCACTGGCACATGTGTAAGCGCTGATATCATACCTGGAAGATGAGCAGATCCTCCAGCACCTGCAATTATTACTCCTATATTATTTTGCTCAACTTTTGCAGCATACTCATACATTCTTTGTGGTGTTCTGTGAGCAGATATAATTTTTGTTTCAAATGAAACTCCAATTTTTTTTAGGGTTTTTTCGGCTAGTTTCATCACTTTATAGTCAGATTGACTTCCCATTATGATTGAAACTTTTAATTTACTATTTTTTTTCATGAAAATTGATCAATCTGTTTATTTCAAAATTAACTTAAAATTTCAATAAAATTAATAGTATTTAAAATACATATTGATTAGAGTTAAGCATACTATGAATTATAAAATCGATAATCTTCAATATTGTAATTGGTCTAGGAAAATCTTTGAGGTCAACAGATCTGCTGGATTAGATGCTGTCCATGCTACCATTGTCTACCATGAAGATTTTGATGAGTTACAACTTGAAATAAAAAAATGGGAAAAATTATTTGAAGAAAACTCTGATTTAATTTTTCCTGGTAAGAATTTTCAAGATATTGATAAAGCTAATAAAGAAAATAAAACTGCAATATTCTTTGGTTTTCAAAATTGTTCGCCAATTGAAGATGACATAAAGTTAGTTGAAAAGGTTCATCAATTAGGATGTAGATTTATGCAACTTACTTATAATAACCAGTCTTTGTTAGCTACAGGCTGTTATGAAAAAGTAGATAGTGGAGTTACAAATTTTGGACGTGAGGTTATAAGAGAAATGAATAAAGTTGGTCTTGTAGTTGACATGTCACATTCTGCAGAAAAAAGTACTCTAGATGCAATTGAATTAAGTGAAAAACCAATTGCAATTACTCATGCCAATCCTTCTTTTTGGCATCCAGCTAAAAGAAACAAATCTTCAGATTTATTAAAAATTTTGAGTGATAGTGGTGGTATGTTAGGTTTATCACTATACCCTCATCACTTAAAAGATAACACAAATTGTACTCTAGATAGTTTTTGTGAAATGGTGGCAAAAACAGCTGAAATCATGGATGTAAAAAAAATAGGAATAGGATCAGATCTTTGTTTAGATCACCCAGATAGTGTTGTTGAATGGATGAGAAATGGTTCTTGGTCTAAAAGTAAAAACTTTGGTGAAGGTTCGAAAAATAAACCAGGTTTTCCGAAACAACCTGACTGGTTTCTTGATGCAAGAGGGTTCTCAAATATTGAAAAAGGTCTAAAAAAAAGCAGGTTTTTCAGATACCGAGACACATGGAATACTTGGAAATAACTGGTACAGTTTTTATAAATCAATTTAATTATGAAAGTTGAATTAAGAGACCCAAATAAGATAATGAAATTATCACGGCTAGGATCTTTTCATCAATCAAAATTATCATTTTTAAGAAGTTTTCTTAATGAGTTTAAAGAGTGGGAATATAAGAGAGATTTATTTAATTTAAATGAAAATGGTTTTGGAGAAGCAGTTTACTCATTTAAAAAAAATAAAAGAGTTTATTCTTTAGTTTGTTTTGCAAATGAAATTAAAGATGAAGAAAGATCAGATAGAGTTATTGCTACAAAATGGGATGCAGCTTTTACATTACATGATGGGGTTCCTAAAAAAAAAGATATCGAAAGATTAAAAAATGAAGTTCCAAAACAAGAAGTTGGTAGACTTTCTTATAAAGAATTAACTTTATCGAGAGCAAACAAATCGGTAAGAATTTATAATCATGTAGTTGAAAGTTTGAGCAAAGGTCAGCAGCCAGATTTAAACTTATTATCAAAAGTAGGCTATTTATATAGAACTACGGCAGTATATGGTTCAGGTAAATTTGGTCTTGCAGATCGATTTAGAATTAAAAATCGTGAAGAAATTAATGGTCCATTCAGATTAGAAATGATGTTGGTATATTTGGTAAGACAATTTACTTTTGATCAAGTTAATCATGTTGCTTATCATAAAAATCCAAAAAAAGCCGTTAAGCTAGATGATAATATTTGTAAAAACTTAGGAATAGGTAATTCCACAGGCTTGGGTATGGCTCCATTTATAGTCAATCACCCAACTCTATTAAATAATTGGATTTTAAGTAGAGAAAAGGCACTTAAGAAAATTAGAGAAATCAAAGATGTAGAAAGTCAAGATAGTGATTTGTTTATAGATTGTGTAAAAAAATCATTAAAAAATATTACAAGCTGGAATACTGATAGCGAATATCAGCAAAAAAAAATCTCATCATTACTAAAAGATGTTGAAAAATTTTTGAATTTTATAAACAAAGATTTTAATTTTAAGATCGAATATCCTTTTAACAAAATATATCAATGGCTGGAGGATTATACTTGCGAGGAATGCATTGAATACATTGTTTCAATAATGATGGAACCTTATAACAATATTGTAAATCCTTTGGTAAAAGAAATGAGCTCAGATGAAGAAAAATATTTTAATATTCCAACTCATAGAAAAGTTGAAGAATTGCGTAATATCATCGAAACAAAGTATCCAAACATTTTAGATATTAATTTTGAAGAAAAAGAAAATAATAAAAACTTTTGGTTTATTTCAAAAAATAAAGAGGAGCCCAGATTGGCTGATCGTTTTGAGGAGCATGGATCAGAATTAGAACAGCCTTTAGCAATAGCAAGAGATATAAAAAAACTTTATGACAAATTATTAGTCACAAAAAATAGTTTAACTATTGCAGAGTTTTTAACATCGAATTCTGAGTTAAGACATGTTGTAAGGAGAGCCTTCATTGTAGAAAAATTTCCTTATTCAGAAATACAAGATAATACAATTGGTAAAGATTTGATGCCAATTGATATGCTAAGACTAAAATTATCTTTTTTTGGGGCACTAAAATTTGATCCACGATCTGACAAATGGTTAAGAATTTGTATGTTCCAAGGAGCTCCACTTCCAAATGAGTTAAAATGTTATGACGAGCAGTGGGTGTATAAAACTAATATTTAATAATGAAATCACTGAGTGAAATTGAAACTACTGTTAAAAGAGCTTCAAAGGCAGCAGGATATTCTTGGGGAGTTTCTGAGGAAACAGGAAAAAGTATAAGATTGTTAGAGCTATTTAGTTTACCGGGTATTAAGCACCTTAATGAATATTTTAATCAAAAAAATAAAAGTAAATTTGAAAATTTAAATTTAATTAGTGAAAATAACTCTCCATCAAATAATCCTTACTGTCCAATTACTTTAGGTGTTAGTTTTTTAGATCAAATAAATGTTTTAGAAAATTTAAAAAAAATTGAGTTTAAAAATGTTGCTTATCCAATAATTTTTATTTCCTTCATAAGTCGTTCATCAGAAATTATTGGAAAAAAAATTAATGTAAAAATAGATGAAAAAAAAATGTTACTAAATCTAAATGTAAATATTATTTCAAATTTTATTGATCAAGAATTTCCAAAGATATCGAATACAATTGAGGTCAATCTACTTGAAAATGGAGATAACTTTACAGAAGATGAATGGAATAATTTATACAAGTTATCCGAAGAAACTTTTGTTGAAGAAAGTGACAGTTTAAAAGAGGGGGCAGCAGGTGCTGGTTTGACAGATAATGATTGATCAAATTGATGAAAAAAATTTAAAGATAGATACTGAAGAGTTAAATAATATTTGTGATGAATGTAAAGAGGAAGACGAGAGTGTTACTCAAAATTTAATTCTTACTGGGTTTAAATTATGTAAATCTTGTAGAGTATCTAAGACTATATTTCCACTTTAACTGATTTGACTAACTGGAAGCATATTCATTCTACTCATCACAAATGAGATAGATAAAAATGCAATAATTAAAAATGATAAAAGTACAATCCCAAAAGATTTAAAATTAGATTTTAAACTTAATATTTGTTTAGTTGAAATTATTAAACCTGCAAAAATCCAAAACTGCGTAAGAAAAATTATTGGTATCATTAAATCTGGTGTGACAGCAAAAAATCTTAATAAACCAGGGGCATGTGCAAATCCAACAGCTGTTAAAACTTTTTTAAAAGAAACCTTAGTTTGCTTGTCAGGAAATAATTTAACTCCAATTACAAAGATAAAAATCGCCCATATTAGCCAAGTAACTATTGCAGTTAGACCAGACATTGCAATAGCTGTTTTAATAATTGTATTTGCTGCTACTGCTCCAGCGATACCATCTAGGATCATTATAATCCCAGCAAAGTATATTGATGCTTCTCCAAAATTTTTATTATCCGAATAAAGAGTTTTGTCTAATTTTATTGACTTAAAAATTATATTTAAAAATTCAGCAAACATTAATTTTTTTTATTTTTATTTTTTTGAGCTTTATAAGAAACAATTAATGGAAATATTATTAAAGCAATAGCAATGATAATGCAAACTGCTATTAGAAAACTTTTGGTCATCAGAATTGAAAGGGGGAGCCGAAATTAGCTCCCCCTTAGTAAATTTTAGCCTTCTACAACTTCTCTTGTGTTAGCGTTGAAAGACTCTTTGAATGGAATATCCACCACAACAGCATCCACAGGTATTCCGGGAGTTTCTGAATATTTTTCAGGTAGATGAACTTTAAATTTAGTTCCTACTTTTCCTTTTGGAAAACCATTTGCATTCAACGTTCCATCGAAAGGAACATATCCCATAGCAATGTTTGTTTTCTTTTCAGGATGCCACCATGGTGATGTTAAAAATCCTACTGGATCTCCACCACTTTCAGGAGAAACTAACCAAAAGTCAGGCGCATAATTATCAATAGGTTTACCACCTAATTCCATACCAACTAATTGAAGTTTGTAAGGTTTTTTTCCTGCTTTTAATTCATCTTTCATTTTTTCTAGTGCAGCCTTACCAACATAATCAGCAGTTTTGTTCCATTCTCCTTTTCCAGACAAAGAAACTTGATAACCTAAATTACATTGAAACGGATTATGTTGTTGATCCATGTCTTGTCCCCATGAAAGAATACCCGCTTGAATTCTTCTATGGTGAGCAGGAGCAATAACCATTAAGCTATGTTTTTTTCCTGCCGCAAGCACAGCATTCCACATATCTTCAGCATATAAAGTAGAGTTTCTTAAATAAATTTCGTAACCAGCTTCTCCTGAGAAACCAGATTGTGAAATTACAACATCTCTTCCTCCAACCTTAGCTGCTGCTAAGCCGTAGAAAGGCATATTATCAAAATCAACTTGATCTCCACATAGATCTTTCATTAATGCTTTTGATTTAGGTCCTTGTATTTGAACTGGACTGACATCAATTTCTTCAATAGTACAATTGAATCTTCCATCAGCATTAACACCTTGTAAATACATTCCAATATCAGAATCTGATAATGAAAACCAAAACTCATCTTCTGAAATTCTTAAAAGAATTGGATCATTTAAAACTCCGCCGTAAGCGTTACACAAAATTACGTATCTTGCTCTCATTGGAGAAATTTTTGTTGCATCTCTAGTGATTACATAGTCCGTAAATTTTTCTGCATCTGGACCCTTTACTCTTATTTGTCTTTCAACAGCAACGTTCCACATTGTTACGTGGTTTACGATCGCATCGTATTCAACCATAGCTCCACCATCTTCAGGTTTTACATAACCTCTTGGGTGATAAATACGATTGTATACAGTTGCTCTCCAACAACCTGCCTGCATTGATAAATGCCAATAAGGTGATTTTCTTACCCTTGTTGAAATTAACATTTCAACTTTTGTTGGCCCACTTTGTCTTAAGTTGTATGGTACTTCTCTATCTGATTGATCAACAGAAGTAACATGTTTTAATTTAGTATAGTCAAATTCATTAGACATAACTATTCTCCCTCAACCACTTGTTAGTTTCCTTCAAGCCGCCGAATGTATAAATGTGGAAGTTATCAGTGTGCGATTTAACTTTCCCAATTAAATCATTAGGGTCTTTAGGTTTCAATAAATCTAATGCCTTAGTAAAATTAGATTTAAGAAAGTTTAAGGAATTTTTTGCCCCTACAATATTAGCAAATTTAATTAGGCTAGATATTTTTAAAGGCCCAGTGATTCCCACATGCACTGGTACGCTTTGCTTAGAAATAAAATCTATAATAGGCTGAGGATTAAGTAACCATTGTGTTACAATATAATCAGCGTAAGGCTTTTTATCTATCATAGCTTTTTCTAAATCTGAGTCGGATATATCAGGACTCCCCTCGGGATGTCCAGCAATTCCTATTTTCATTTTTTCAAAATACCCTGTCTCTAAAAGTTGAAATGAACTATCAAATTTACCTGCCGGCTCTCTTCCACCTCCAATAATTAATGCTTGCTTTACTCCTCCATCTTTGCATCTAGAAACATAATCTTTAAGTTCTTTTTCATCATGCATTGATCTAGCAGGAAAATGAGGCACAGGGTTGAATCCTTTTTTTACAAGCTCTATCGCTTTATCAGCAGTCTCTCTGTAATCACCTCCAGGTAGCATGGTAATGTAAACATCAGATAATGCTGGAACTTTATCAACCTCTGTTTTAGGACCTATTTCCAATGAAAAATTCATAGGGGAGATTTTTATTTATTTTGAAATATGAGTCTAGAAAATTCGATGCATCAAAGTATCAACTATTTTATCTGACCTCTATGCTTTTGGATCCTTCTTCCATATTCTTGAGTTACCCTATCAAAGACAATTGCGAGAGCAACTATTGCTAATCCATTCATCATACCAAGAGCCAAATATTGGTTAGAAACAGCTCTTAATATTGGCACACCTAGACCTTTTACGCCTATCATAGAAGCAATTACCACCATAGCTAAAGCCATCATTATGGTTTGGTTTACACCAGCAAAAACAGTGGGTAAAGCTAGCGGAATTTGAACAGATTTTAATTTTTGAGTTGTAGTTGCTCCAAAAGCTTCACTAGCCTCCAAAGTCTCTTTATCTACTTCTCTAATACCTAAATTAGTTAATCTAATAATTGGAGGAACTGCATAAACACAAACAGCAATTAATCCCGGAACCTTTCCTATACCTAACAACATTAAAATTGGTATTAAATAAACAAAACTTGGTATTGTTTGCATCATATCCAAAACAGGAAGTATTGTTTTTTCTGCTCTAGAGGATCTAGCCATTACAATTCCTATTGGAATACCAACAACAATACAAATGATTGTACATACAGTAATAATTGCAACTGTTGCCATACAATCTTCCCACATTCCAAAATAACCGATTAATAAAAAAGCAATTGCACTTCCAACCACTAATTTCCAACTTTTTGAACCCAACCATGCTAATCCACAAATTATTGCAATAATTATTATCCATGGTGTAGATAATAATAATTTTTCTAATGATACTAAAAAAAATAATAATGGATCAAAAAATGCTTCTATATTATCCCCATATTCTCTTGAAAAATTTCTAAAAGCTAAGTCTATACCCTTTCTTAGCTCCATTTGGGATCTTCTTCCCATTTCTGGAAATTCAGTAAAAAATTCCATAAATATATTTTTTACGAGCCTATATTAAATAGGCTCGTAATTAAAAGTTAATTATAAACTTTTTTTGATTTTTTTTGCGGCATCTGAAGATACCCACTTAGTCCAAATATCTTCATGCTTAATTAAAAACTCAACTGCAGCATCTGAACCTTTAGCCTGGTTATCAGCCATGTAAACCAACATTCCGTTCATTACAGTACCTGGATAGGTTCTATTTTCAACGTAACTTAGAACATCTTTTCCACCAGTTTTTGCAAAGTTAGCACTTACAATTGAGTTAACTTCAGATTTTGTCCATGCAGTTGGTTTTGGGTTTGCACAATCTTGCTCCGCTAGGGTGATGCAATTATCCCAGTTATCTCTTCCTGCAAAAGGAACGCCAAAGTCTACTGGTTGTAAATTATATTTTCCAACCATTGAAGTTGGGTTCCAATAATAACCAAACCATGGCTCACCAGAGTCTGAAGCTTTAGCGATAGAACCATCTAAACCTGCAGCAGAACCTGGATCAATTAATTTCCATCCTTTTTTTTCCATATCAAAAGCTCTGTAAAGGTTAGCGTTAGCTAATTGACATCCCCAACCAGCAGGACATCCCATGAAAGCTCCTTTTGATGGATCTTCTTTGTCTGGAAATAAATCAGGACGTTCTAGGATTTGAATTGCTGTCATCCCTTTAAGCTCTGGATGTTTTTTTAAAGCTGCTGGATTTAACCACCAACCTTCACCTAGACCAGTAATTGGTGCCTTGTTTGCAATAATTAATCTTTTCTCACTTACTGCTTTTTTTAAAGGAGTGTAAACTGCATTAGCCCATTGTTCAGGGTTCATGTCAGGTGTTCCTTTGTCATTCATCGAAGTAAATGTAGGCATAGTAGCACCTGGTACTAATTCTACGTCACATCCATATCCTTCTTCTAGGATGATTTTATCAACGTTTGCCATTAACTCGGCTGATGCCCAGTTTTGTTCGGCAATCACTAATTTTCCACAAGCGTTAGCAAAAGAAGTCATACCAAATGCCAAAATCGTAGAAAATAGTATTGTTTTTAATTTTCTCATTATTTCTCCGTCAGTTAATTTTCGAATAAATACTAGAACACAACAATGAAAAGATTGCAAATATCTTTCAACTATTAGTTGAAGCCAAATTGTCTTTAAATAAGATTTATTAAGGGATAGTGTTTTTTAATGAAATTTTCTGCAAATTTTTTTTTCAAAGAGTTTGTTTATATTTTAAATTGCAAGACCGTATTTCAACAAATCATAATAAGAGAATCGTAAAAATTTAGCTTTAATTAATTCCAACTTAAACAAGGAGGTTTAATAAAAGTTGAAATGAAAAAGTTATCACACATAGTCGATTTAAAAAAAATAAAAGCAGTAAATAAAAATATTGATAAAGCTCATGGTCTACCTAACGAGTGCTATACTAATAATGAGTATTTATCTATTGAAAGAAAAAAAATATTTGAAAATAAATGGGTTGTAATTGGTGTTGGGAGCTCAATTCCCAATGTTGGAGATGCAAAACCATTTGATCTTTTAGGAATACCATTAATTATTTTAAGAGATAAAAATAAAAAAATAAAAGTTTTTCATAATGTTTGTAGTCATCGAGGATTTAAGATTCTTCAAGAAAAATGTAAAATTAAAAATGTAATAAGATGTCCTTATCACTCTTGGTCCTACGATATGAGCGGCAAGCTAATAGCGACACCTCATATTGGTGGAATGAATAAACATAATTGTAATAAATTTAGTAAATCAAAAAGTGGGCTTAAGGAAGTTAGATCTAATGTTTGGTTAGATTTAATTTTTGTAAATTTAAATAATAATGAAATTGATTTTGAAAAATATATTAAACCTTTAAGTGATAGATGGAAAAAATTTTGGTCAGTAAAGGATAGAGATTTAATAGTTTATTCAAACGATCATGGTTATTTTAATTTGAATGCTAAATGCAATTGGAAGTTTGCAATAGAAAATTATTGTGAAAGTTATCATCTTCCATGGGTTCATCCTGGTTTAAACTCTTACTCAAAAATTGATGATCATTATCATATTCAAGGATTACCAAATCGTTTTGCAGGCCAAGGTACAATGGTTTATAACCCAAGGTTCAAAAGTAACTTAAAATTTCCAACATTCCCAAATTGGCCAAAAGATCAAGAACATATTGCAGAATATGTTGCTCTTTTCCCAAATGTTATGCTTGGGATACATAAAGACCATTTTTATGCTTACTGGCTAGAACCAGTAAATAATGAATACACCAAAGAGCATATGGAAATTTATTATGTTGGCAATGAAGCGGCAAATTCGAAAAAATTTAAATCACTTAGAAAACAAAACTTTGAACTTTGGAAAGGAGTTCAAAGTGAAGATTTAAATATAATTGAGGGAATGCAAGATGGGAGAAAATCACCATCTTATAATGGGGGAAACTTTTCACCTGTGATGGATAATCCCACCCATCATTTCCACAAATGGGTTGCAAATAATATAATGAAATGAAAGGATAAATTATGAAAAAAGATCTTATTACTAGATTAAATGAAGGACCTATTATGTGTGCAGAAGGATACCTTTTTGCAATGGAAAGAAGAGGTTATCTTTCAGCGGGTCCATTTGTTCCAGAAGTAGTTTTAGAACATCCTGAGGTAGTAACTCAGCTACATAGAGAATTTATTAGAGCTGGATCAGATGTTGTTCAGGCATTTACTTATTATGGACATAGAGAAAAACTGAGAATTATTGGCAAAGAAGATATGTTAGAGCCACTCCAAAAAAATGCTCTTAAGATAGCGAAAGATGCTGCGAATGAATTTAAAGATTTAGATTTAATGGTTTGTGGAGATGTAGCTAATACAAACGTATTTGATCCTGGTGATGCTAATACTCATAAACAATGTCAACAAATGTATGAAGAACAGATAGCTTGGGCGAAAGAAGCTGGTGTTGATTTTGTAATTGCAGAAACCATAAATTGGACAGAAGAAATGAAGATAGCATTAAAAGCTATCAAGGATGCAGGTCTTGTTGCAGTTTGTAATTTTGCTATTCCTAGAGGAGACAAAACTAGAGAAGGTCATACCGCTGAAGATGCTTGCAAAATGATGGAAGATTTAGGTGCAGATGTAGTTGGTTTAAATTGTTATCGAGGACCTGAAATGACAATGAAACTATTAAAAAAAGTTAGAGAAAAAGTTTCATGTCATGTTGCTGGACTTCCAGTACCATACAGAACAACAGAGGAAGAACCTGGTTTTCTAAATATAACTGATCATGGTTGTAATTGTATTCCAGGGGGAAATGCATTCCCAGTAGCTTTAGATAATTTGTTTTGTAACAGATTTGAAATGGCAGAGTTTGCAAAAGATTGTGTTAAGAACAAAATAAATTTTATTGGTATATGTTGTGGAGCAGAAGCACATCACGTAAGAGAAATGTCAGTTGCAATTGGAAAAAAACCAATTTCAATGAAATATATGCCTGATATGAGCAAACACTTCCATCATGGTACAGATAAATCTCTAAAAAAAGTAAACAAGGAAATTAAATACTAATGGAAAAGCATGCGAAGGTAGTAATCATAGGAGGTGGTGTAGTAGGGTGCTCTATTCTTTATCATTTATCTAAATTTGGATTAAAGGATTGTATCTTGCTTGAAAGAAATGAGCTTACTTCTGGTTCGTCTTGGCATGCAGCAGGAAATGTTCATGTAATATCTTCAGATCCAAATATTTCTAGGATGATGGCTTATACGATAGGCTTGTATAAAGAGATAGAAAAAGAGTCTGGTCACTCAACTGGATTTAAACCTAGTGGAGGATTTTATTTAGCATCAAACGAAGTGTGGGCTGAATATTTAAAAAGAGAAAGATCAAAAGCAAGATACATGGGACTTGATCAAGAGTTTATTTCTCTAGAGGAAGTAAAAAAGAAACATCCTTTAATTGATCCATCTAGATACTTGCTAGCATTATGGGATCCTATTGATGGTGAAGTTGATCCATCAGGAGTTACTTATGCTTTTGCAAAAGCTGCAAAAGTTCATGGTGGAAAATATTACACTCACACAGTTGTTAAGGACACGAAACAAAAAGAAGACGGGACTTGGGATGTCTTTACTGAAAAAGGAAATATTAATGCTCAAATAGTAATTAACGCTGGTGGTTTATGGGCAAGAGAAGTTGGGCAATTAGCTGGGCTTAACCTTCCTGTTCAACCAATGGAGCACCATTATTTAATCACCGAACCTATTCCTGAAATCGAAGCAATGGACGATCAAAGACTACCTATAGGAACAGATTTTGAGGGAAATATTTACTTTAGACAAGAAGGAAAAGGAATGTTGCTTGGAACCTATGAGCCAAAATCAACACCTTGGAAAGTACAGGGTACACCAATGAATTTTGGTCATGAGTTACTTGAGCCAAAGTTAGATAATATAGAAGATAGATTAGCAATTGGTTTTGAAAGAATGCCAGCTTTAGAGCGTGCAGGTATAAAAAATATAGTTAATGGTCCTTTTACTTTTGGTCCAGACGGAAGCCCTTTAATTGGTCCAGTACCAGGTATGAAAAATTATTGGGTTGCAGTTGGTGTTATGGCTGGATTTTGCCAAGGTGGCGGTGTTGGGAAATGTATTGCTGAATGGATTATAGATGGAGAGCCCTCTATTGATGTTTGGGCAATGGATGTTGCTCGTTTTGGAGATTATGCTTCACCTCAGTATGGAACTATTAAATCTTCGGAAAATTATGAGCGAAGATTTATTATGACTTTTCCAAATGAAACTTTACCAAAAGGAAGAAAACAAAAAACTACTGCACTGTATGATCGTTTTGTAAATCAAGGTGCTGTTATGGGAGATAGCTTTGGTTTAGAAAATGTTTTGTGGTTTGCAAATAATAAAGAAGATGCTCATGAAGAGCCTACTATTAAAAGATCAAGATCACATGACTATGTTTCAAAGGAAGTTATTAATGTAAGAGAAAATGTTGGTTTAATAGAAGTTGCCAACTTTTCAAAACATGAATTCAAAGGTCCTGATTCTAGAAAATTTTTAGATCACATAATGGCTGGACGACTTCCAAAGCCAGGAAGAATATCTTTATCCCCAATGTTGTCATATAGAGGAAAGTTATGTGGTGATTTAACCGTGGCTTGTTTAGATGAAAATGAATTCATGGTGTTTGGTTCTGGAGCTGCTCAAGAAATGCATAGACGTTGGTTTGAGAGTCATTTAGATAAATTTAATTTAAGTTATTCTAATAGATCAGATGAGTATCACGGTTTATCTATCGCGGGACCTAACTCAAGGAAAGTTTTAGAAAAAATTGTAAGAGACGATGTTTCAAATGAAAAATTTAAATTTAGAGATTCTAGAAGAATGTTTGTTGGGGGTGTTCCAGCAATAATAAATAGAATTTCATTTACTGGTGAACTTGGATACGAAATTTATGTAGCACCTCACTATCAATTAAAACTTTATGAAGAATTAATGAAAGCTGGAAAAGAATTTAATATTAAACCATTTGGTGGAAGAGCATTAATGTCAATGAGGTTAGAGAAAAATTGGGGAGCTTGGACTTTAGATTATAGACCAGATTTTACTGCAAAAGAGACAGGCTTAGATGTTTTTATTAATTGGGATAAAGAGTTTATTGGTAAAGAAAGTGCACAAAAGGAAAATTCTTCAAATAAACTCATACCATTAATTGTTGAAACAAATGATATTGATGTAACAAATAATGAAGCTGTTATGAATGGAGATCAAAGTATTGGTTATGTAACTTCAGGTGGTTTTGCTCATTTTGTAAATAAAAGTGTAGCGTTTACTTTTGTTGATCAAAAAAACATTAATTCTGAAAATAAAATTCAAGTAGAGATAAATGGAGATTTATTTAATTGCTCAATAATTAAAGAACCACTTTATGATCCAAGTGGTCAAAAAATGAGAAGCTAATGGCTCAAAAAGACGTAGGAAACAAAATTCCAATTTATAAGCTTAAAACTACTGATGAAGTTATGAAGTACTACGATGAATGGGGAGACAAAGATAAATATAATAGAGATATGGTTGATTGGAACTATACAGGACCTAAAGAAACTGCAGAAACATTTAACAAATATGAGAAAAATAAAGATACTTTAATTTTTGATGCTGGATGTGGAACAGGTTTAGTGGGATTGGAGCTTAAAAAATATAGTTTTAAAAATTTTCATGGAGCCGATTTATCTCAAACTCTATTAGATACTGTACCAAAAGATCTTTATCAAAAATTAGTAAAGGTTGATTTAAATAAACCAATAAAAGTTGAGGATAACTTTTATGGTGGAATTATGTGTGTTGGAACATTTACTTTTGGGCATGTAAAACCAAATGCATTAGATGAATTTATAAGAATAACAAAACCAGGTGGATTGATTTGTTTTACTATAAATGAAGGAATTCATGAAGAGTATGGTTTTGATAAAAAAATTGATATACTGAAAGATAGCAAGAAGTGGGAAGAAGTAGAATTTTTTAAATCTGACTACATTGCAAGCAAAGATGTTAACGCATGGTTAGGGTTATATAGGGTATTATGAGATTTAGTAGAAAAATTGCACCTGAAATAAAACCAAGACAAAATTTTATTACTAAAAAAAGATTAAGAGAAGATGAGATAAATTTTGATAAGTTAAGATCATATCGTTTAGATAGGGTTAGAAAGGAATTAGTAAAAAACAATTTAGAAGCTTGTATTCTCTTTGATCCAGTGAATGTTCGTTATGCTTTAGATACTGTTAACATGAGCGTCTACAATATGCATAATTTAACAAGATATTGTTTTGTTCCAGTCAATGGACCAACAATTCTTTATGAGTATTTTAATTGTGAAATATTATCAAAGCATTTAAATTTAATTGACGAAATAAGACCTGCAATCACATGGGATTATTTTAGTAATGGAGACCAAGCAAATCTACAATTATCAAAATGGATTAATGAAGTTAAAGATTTATCAAAAAATTATTTTAAAACAAAAAAAATTGCAATCGATATTCTAAATGGTCCTGCGGTTGCAGCTTTAAATAAAGAAGGTATTGAAGTTGTAGATGCAAAATTTATTTTAGAACAAGCAAGAGTAATAAAATCACCTGATGAATTAATTTGTATGAAAGCAGCAATAGAAGTTGCGGAAAAAGGTGTATCTAAGATGAGATTAGATCTCAAAC
This sequence comes from uncultured Pelagibacteraceae bacterium, assembly GCA_902596185.1. Classification (GTDB taxonomy): domain Bacteria; phylum Pseudomonadota; class Alphaproteobacteria; order Pelagibacterales; family Pelagibacteraceae; genus Pelagibacter. Next base: position 5,742 of record CACJSX010000003.1, on the reverse strand, counting down.
CAGGAATGACAGAAGATGAATTGTGGTCAATTCTACATAAAACAAATATTGAAAATGGAGGTGAATGGATTGATTGTAGAATTTTATCTTCCGGTGAAAGAACAAATCCATGGATGCAAGAAAGTAGTAATAAAGTTATCCAACAAGGAGAAATAGTTGCTTTTGATACCGATATGGTTGGTCCTTATGGATATTGTGCAGATATTTCTAGAGCTTTTGTTGTGGGTAATAAATTTAATGATGCGCAGAAAACATTATATTTAATGGCCATGGAGCAAATTGATTTTAATTCTAGATTAATTAAAGACGGAGTTACTTTTCAGGAATTCACAGAAAAATCATGGGTATTACCAGATGAATATTATCCAAACCGATATTCAGTAATGGTTCATGGAATTGGTTTATGTGATGAGTGGCCTGCGATTAGATATCCTACAGATGGTGGTGAGCGTGGTGGAACTTTTCAAAAAAATATGACCATTACTGTTGAAAGCTATATCGGTAAAGTTGGTGGCAAAGAAGGTGTAAAACTTGAACAACAGTATTTAATTGGTGAAAATGGACTTGAATTAATGTCCCATCATCCGTTAGAAGATATTTAATGAAAATTATTTTAGTAATGGGTTTGCCTGGAGCTGGCAAAACAACTCTAGCAAATGAAATAGCACCATACTTAAATGCCAAAAGATTAAATGCTGATGAGGTAAGAAAAGCAGCAAACGATTGGGATTTTTCAGAAGAAGGAAGGATAAGACAAGCAAAAAGAATGGCTGAAGCAGCTTTAAAATTAAAAGCAGAAGGTCATTATGTAATTGCTGATTTTATTGCACCAACTCCTGAGGCAAGAAGCTTGTTTCCTGCAGATTATATAGTGTGGGTCGATACAATTAAAAAAGGAAGATTTGAAGACACAAATCAAATGTTTGTTAATCCTAAGAATTTTGATTTTCATGTAACAACTCAGGATGCAATTAAGTGGGCACCAAAAATAATAGAGGAGATAAAAAATGACACACCAATGGGATAACAAAAAACCAACAGCACAAATGCTAGGAAGATGGCAACCTTTTCACGATGGACATTATACTTTGTTTAAAGAAATTATTAAAAAAACTGGACAAGTTTGTATTCAAATTAGAGATGTTCAAGGTGTAGATGATAATCCTTTTGATTTTGAAACAGTAAAAAAAAATATTGAAGAACGATTAAATCCTGAATTTGAAGGGCAATTTAAAATAATGTTAGTACCTAATATTACAAATATTTGTTATGGTAGAGGAGTTGGATATAAGATTGAGGAAATAGTCTTGGACGAAGAAACTCAAAAAATATCAGCTACTAAGATAAGAGCAAAAATGAGAGAAGAGGGAAAGTTAAAATAAACTTAAATGAACGATAGACTTAAGACTATTGTAGATTTAGAAAAATATCCAATACACGATTTAAACTCACCAATAATTAAAAATCTAATTAAAAAATGTAAAGAAGAACTTGATCAACATAGCTGTTCAACAATTCCAAATTTTATTTTACCTAAATCACTCAAGGTAATGAATTCTGAGTTAGAAAAACAATTAGACGAAGTTTACATGTCCAAAGAGAGTATAAATGCTTACTTGTATGCAAAGGATGACCCTTCATTACCAAAAGATCATCCAAAAAGAACTTTTATGAATAGATACAATGGATATTTAAATTCAGATTGTTTTCCAAAAGAATCAGAGATGAAATATCTATACGAAACTGAAGAACTTTTAAAATTTGTATCTGCTTGTTTAGATGTTTCTCCTATTTACAGATGGGCAGATCCTTTAGCATGTCATGCGTACAATGTTATGAAACCAGATGGAGTACTCCCATGGCATTTTGATAGTTGTGAATTTACACTTAGTTTAATGATCCAAAAACCAGAGAAGGGAGGTGTATTTGAGTACTGTCCAAATATTAGAGAACCTGGAAACGAAAATTTTGAAGAAGTTCAAAAAGTTATATCAGGAGATAGAACTAGAGTAAGACAATTGAAGTTAGAGCCAGGAGATTTACAAATATTTAAAGGTAGATTTACTTTGCATAGGGTAACAAAAGTTGAAGGCCAAAAATCAAGATATATGTGTATTCCAGCTTATGTTTTAGATCCATGGAGAGTAAATACACCAGAACATTCCAAAGCTATTTATGGCAAAGTTTTACCAATTCATATAGAAAGAAATCAGGCTAGATCTGACGGATTAGCTGATTAAATGACAAGCAATATAAAAATTAAAAAAATAAATAAAGAAATTTCATCAATTATTATTGATGAACCAAAAACTTATAATTCCTTATCATTCAAAAATCTCTCAGATTTATTAAAGACTTTAAAAAAACTAGATACTGATAAAAAAGTTAAAGTAATAATATTAGAGGGTGCTGGAAAAGGATTTAGTGCAGGACATAATTTAAAAGAAGTAAAAGGATTAAAAAAGAGAGATAAATATTTAAAATTATTTAATCTTTGTTCAAAAGTAATGCTTCAAATTGTTGAAGGCAGGAAACCTGTAATTGCTAAAGTTCATGGAGCAGCATTCGCAGCAGGGTGTCAATTGGTTGCAAGTTGTGATTTAGCTTATAGTACTAAAGAAGCATTATTTGCTACTCCTGGTGTAAATATTGGTTTGTTTTGTAGTACACCTATGGTTGCTGTTAGTAGAAAAATAAATCGAAAACCAATGATGAAAATGCTTTTAACTGGAGAGCCTATCAATGCAAATTATGCAAAAGAAATAGGCTTAATAAATGATAATTTTTCAAAAAAAAAATTAAACAATGAAGTATTAAAAGTTGCAAAAAAGATCGCCTCTAAATCTAATTTAACAATAAAAATTGGAAAGCAAGCTTTTTACAAACAATTAGAAATGCCATTAAGTAAAGCTTACGCTTATACAAGTAAAATGATGACTCTTAATATGATGGCAATGGATGCAAAAGAGGGAATTTCTGCTTTCCTAGAAAAAAGAAAAGCTATTTGGAAAAATAAATGAAAATTAAAAATATTTTAATAATAATTTTTATTATTGTAGGGCTTTATATTGTTCTGGACTTTAGAGATCATAACTCTCAAAGAGCTATAGATGCATGCGTTGCAGGTAGTCAAAAATTAGAAAAACCAATGACTATTGAAGAAGCAAAAGAATTTTGTAAGAAAAAAATTTTATTAAAAGACAAATAAATCATATGAATGAAATAAAAAATATTCTCTCTAAATATAAATCTATTGCAATGGTAGGAGTTAGCAAGGATCCTAAAAAAACATCAACTATTGTTATGAAATATATGCAAGATTATGGTTTTAAAGTTTACCCAGTAAACCCAAGCGCAAAAGGGGAAAAAATACTAGGTGAAGAAGTTTATGCTAAAGTTGCAGATATTAATAAAAATGTAGATATAGTAGATGTATTTAGACCATCTAGCGAGGCATATGGGATTGCGGAAGATGCGGTAAAAATAGGTGCAAAAGTTTTATGGCTTCAACTTGGTATTCGAGATCAAAAGGCAAAAAAATTAGTTGAAGAAAATAAAATGGAATATGTTGAAAATAAATGTACTAAAATGGAATATCAAAAATATTTTTTAAAAGTAAGACAAGCATTCCCCGTTCTAAGTGACTAAATGAATAAAATAATTAAATTTTTAGATAATACTTTTTTAGATTTAGGTCGTCAGTTTAAATGGACCTACTTACCACCATTGATGGTTTATATGGCTGCTGGGATTTCTGGATTAACAGGAATAGTTGGAACTTTTTTTGTAAAGGATTATTTAAATCTTTCTGCTGCATTTCTTGCAGGGTTGGGTTTTTGGGCAGGAATACCTTGGGCGTTAAAAATGCCGTTAGGGCATCTCGTCGATCTTATTTGGAATAGAAAAAACTACATGGTTTATTTTGGAGCCTCGTTAATAGCTCTAAGTTTATTAATTATGTATGGTTTAATTATTCATACTGAAGATATGTCAGAAGTATTTTCTGTTGAGACTTGGTTTGTGATTAGCGTGATTTTAGCTCCAGTTGGTTACGTGGTTCAAGATGTTGTGGCTGATGCCATGACAGTTGAAGCTGTTCCCCTGGTTGATGAAACAGGGAATGATTACACTAAAGATAAAATAAAAATAATGCATACAACAATGCAGACCCTTGGAAGGTTTGCTATTATTGGCGGCACAGTACTTGTTGCATTAGTTAACGTAATTTTATTTAGAGATGTAGAAAGTTTAGAACAGTCCGAAAAGATAAATTTATATGGAACCATTTATATCTATGCTCTAGTAATACCTTTGGTCTCTATCTTAGGTGTAATTTTAGCAAATTATTTAAGACATAAAAAAATACAAAGCTTAAAATCTAAAGGTTTAGAATTTAAAGAAGAGAGAGATAACGTAAAAACAAAAATAAACTGGTGGATTTTAGGAGGAAGTTTAGTTTTTGTTATTTTTACATTGTCAGTGGGCTCATTCAAAGTACCTTTTGCACAGGAAATTGTCTTTATTGGATCAGTCATAATCATTCTGTTTTTAATGTTTAAACTTATTAAGGAATTACCTGAGGATTTAAGATTAACTATTGTAGGTACAGCCGTAATTATATTTATATTTAGAGCCATGCCAGGTCCTGGTCCTGGTTTAACTTGGTTCGAAATTGATGAACTTGGATTTAATGAGCAATTCTTCTCTATTTTATCACTACTTGCATCAATTTTAACATTGGCTGGCATTGTTCTATTAAGACCATTTATGGCAAATAATTCAATTGCTAAAATAATTGTTGTTTTAAGTATTGCTGGTGCAATTTTATTTTTACCAAGTGTTGGAATGTATTATGGTTTTCATAATTGGACAGCTTCATTAACAGGCGGGGTAGTTGATGCAAAGTTTATTGCATTAATTAATACTGCTTTAGAGTCTCCTCTTGGACAAGTATCAATGATACCTTTGCTTGCCTGGATAGCAAAAAATGCTCCAGCACATTTAAAGGCAACATTTTTTGCAGTTTTTGCATCTTTTACAAATCTTGCATTATCTGCGAGTGCATTAGGAACAAAATATTTAAATGAAATATTTACTGTAACAAGAGAGGTTAAGGATAAAGTTTCAGGCGAAATACAAACAACAGCAGACTATTCTGAGCTTGGAATTTTGTTGATTGTTGTAACGCTTTTAACTTTAATTCTTCCAATTGTATTTGTATTTATAATTAATAATAGTAAATACAAAACTACTGAATAAAAATTTAAAAATATGAAAAAGATTTTCTTAGTTTACGGACATTACAATGATAATTCATTTAATGCAGCAATCAGAGATGAATTTATAAAACAATCAAAATCTAATGGAAATCAAGTTGATGTTGTTGATTTATATAAAGAGAAATTTAATCCTGTTTTCGCTGGTGAGGAACCTGATCAAGAGGTTTTAGATCATAGAAAAAGAATTGAAGACTGTGATACTATTGTACTAATTGCTCCAATTTGGAATTTTAGAATGCCAGCAATAGTTGAGGGTTGGATTGATAAAGTATTGGCGCCACCTTGGGCTTTCAAATTTAAACAGTTAGTAGGAAACTACGGTTATCCAATCGGAAACTTAAAAGCTAAAAAAGCTATAATTTTTTGCACATATGGTTCACCAAGATTAGCAATCACTACTTTTTTTTTAAACTTACCAATTAGAAGGTTAAAACGGGGAGTGTTTCATATGTGTGGCATATAT
>CACJSX010000002.1 GCA_902596185.1 uncultured Pelagibacteraceae bacterium | reverse complement strand
GAAAACACTGTCTTTACATCTACGTTTCATTTGGAAGTGATGCAGATTACTCCCATATGCAAAATACAACATTAACGATCCACAACTTCTATATTTTTTTCATTTACAAATTTTAAAATTTGCGAGTTACAATGATCAATTTTATTTTGATCTTCTGATCTAATCACTATTGAAACACCTAACTTTCCTGCATGGAAAAACGGATAACTTCCTATCTCAACATCTTGATTGTCATTTTGAACTCTAGTTAAAGATTCTGCAATTTCACTTTCAACAGTTTTAAGGCTTATCGTTAAACTTCGAATTGGTTCCCCACCCACTATTCTATTGGTTAAACCTCCTAGCATTGATTTTAAAATAGAAGGGACTCCTGGTAAAGAAAATACATTTTTTATATTAAATCCTGGAGCACCACTTGTTGGGTTTAAAATCAAATTTGCGTTTTCAGGCATCCACGCCATTTTTTGTCTTCCTTCATTAAATTCACCTGGTTGGTAATAGGCTTCTAAAATTTTAAAAGCTTCTTTATGAACCTCGTATTTTATTCCAAATGCTTTTGAAACAGATTGAGCTGTAATATCATCATGGGTTGGTCCAATACCTCCTGTAGTAAATACATAATCATAATTTGATCTAAGTAAATTTAAAGTATCAACTATTGTTTTTTCCACATCTGGTATTACACGAACTTCTGAAACATTAACTCCAATTGAATTAAGCCAAATTGCTAAAGTTGAGGTATTTGTATCTTGGGTCCTACCAGACAAAATTTCATTACCGATTATTAAGATTGATGCATTTACTTTTGCTTTTTTATCCATATGAAATATATAATTTAGTAATGGAATTTACCAAGTCTTTAATAAAAGGCAAACTAATCAAACGTTATAAAAGGTTTTTTACTGACGTTAAACTTGCCAATGAAATTGTCACAGCCCACTGTCCTAACACAGGATCAATGAAAGGATTATTAGATAAGAATAATGAGGTTTATTTAATTCCTAATAATGATCCAAAAAGAAAACTCAAATATGGATTGGAGATTATAAAATCTAGAAAAAATTTAGTTGGTGTAAACACTCATATGGCAAACAGAATCGTTGAACATGGTCTTAAAAATAATCTTATAAATGAACTCACGAATAATGATGTCATAAAACCAGAGGTTTTTTTTAACAAAGAAACGAGGTTTGATTTTTGTTTAGAAAAAAATAACCAAAAAAGCTTTGTAGAAGTTAAAAATGTTACTTTATTTAGAAATAAAGATACCGCTGAATTTCCTGATGCACCAACAGCCAGAGGAATTAAGCATTTATTTGCCCTTATTGATGCCATAAAAAAAGGTTATAAATCATATTTAATATTTTTAGTTCAAATTCAAAATATGAAATATTTTAAAATAGCTAAAGATATAGATGAAGAATATTATAAGAGTTATTTAATAGCTAAAAAAGCTGGGGTTAACTTTTTAGCATATAGATGTGATATTAATTCTAAAAAAATTTTTATAGATAAAAAATTAAAAATTATTGATGACTGATTATAAAGAAAAATTTGAAAAAATGAGAATTGCTGGAAATTTAGCAGCAAGAACTTTAGATATGTTAACTGAAAATATAAAGGAAGGTGTATCTACTGATTATGTTGATAAGTTAGGATATGAATTTATTAGAGACAATGGTGGTTACTCTGCCCCACTTTATTATAGAGGATTTACAAAATCTTTATGTACATCATTAAATCATGTTGTGTGTCATGGAATACCTTCTGATAGAATTTTACAAGACGGTGATGCTATAAATGTCGACGTTACAGCAATTGTTGATGAACATTATGGAGATACCAGCAGAATGTTTTGTATTGGAAAAACACCAGTAAAATTAAATAACCTTATAGAGACTACTTATGAGTCTATGATGAGAGCTATAAAAATTTTAAAACCAGGATTAAAATTGGGTAATATTGGGTATGAAATTCAATCATTTGTTGAAGAAAAAGGTTTTTCAGTGGTTAGAGATTTTTGTGGTCATGGAATTAGCACAACTTTTCATGAACCACCAAACATTCTACACTATGGAAATAAAAACTCAGGTATGGAGCTAAGGCCTGGAATGACATTTACCATCGAGCCAATGATTAATGCAGGTAAATATGATGTTAAAATGTTGAATGATGGCTGGACAGCTGTTACAAAAGATAAATCTTTATCTGCTCAATTTGAGCATACGTTAGGAATTACCGAAAATGGTTATGAAATCTTTACAGAATCTGCTAAAGGTTATTCAAAGCCTCCATACTTATAATTAATGATTAAAAGATACTCGCGAAAAGAATTAACTAATATTTGGTCGGAAGAAAATAAATACAAAATTTGGCTAGATGTTGAAATTGCTGCTGCACAAGCAATGGAAAATCTTGGTCATATTCCTAGAGGAGTTGCGTCAACAGTAAGGAAAAAAGCAAGAATTAATGTAAATAGAATTCATAAAATCGAATCTGATGTTAAACATGATGTGATAGCATTTCTGACTTCTGTTACCGAAAAAGCTGGTATTAAAGCAAGGTATTTACATCAAGGTATGACCTCTTCTGATGTATTAGACACTAGTTTTAATATTCAGTTAGTCCAATCAGGTAAAATAATTTTAAAAGATTTAGATCAAATTTTAAAAGTTTTAAAAAGACAGTCTAAAAAATATAAATTCACACCTTGCATGGGTAGAAGTCATGGTATTCATGCAGAACCAATTACATTTGGTTTAAAATTAGCATCATTTTATGAGGAATTTAAAAGAAACAGAAAAAGACTACAGGATGCTATTAATGAAGTGTCAACTTGTGCAATTTCTGGTGCAGTAGGTACATTTGCAAATATTAATCCTAATGTTGAAAAACACGTTGCAAAAAAATTAGGTCTAAAAGTTGAGCCAATATCTACACAAGTAATCCCGAGAGACAGACATGCATTTTATTTTTCAGTTTTGGGGATTATTGCAGGATCTATTGAGAGAGTAGCCGTTGAAATAAGACACCTACAAAGAACTGAAGTTTATGAACTACAAGAATATTTTTCAAAAAAACAAAAAGGTTCATCAGCAATGCCTCACAAAAAAAATCCTATCTTAAGTGAAAATCTAACTGGTCTAGCAAGAATGGTTAGAAGTGCAGTTGTACCAGCACTTGAAAACATCGCTCTTTGGCATGAAAGAGATATTTCTCACTCAAGTGTTGAGAGAAATATTGGACCAGATGCTAATATAACAACTGATTTTGCATTGGTTAGACTTACAAATATTTTAGATAACATGATTGTTTATCCTAAAAAAATGCTTGAAAACTTAAATATAACAAAAGGTTTAATTTTTTCTCAAGAAGTTATGTTGGAGTTAACTAAAACTGGATTAAGCAGAGAAAAATCTTACAAAATAGTACAATCTTATGCGAAAAAATGTTTTGCAGATAATTTAAACTTAATTGATGTCATTTCGTCTGATAAATTTATAATGAGTAAAATCTCACCAAAAAAACTAAAGTCTATATTTAATTATTCTAAACACTTTAAAAATGTAAATTTTATCTTTAGAAGAGTTTTTAAATAATGAAAAAAGGTAAAAAATTATACGAAGGCAAAGCTAAAATTATTTATGCAACAAATGATAAAAACCTAGTTATCCAATATTTTAAAGATGATGCAACTGCATTCAATAATCAAAAAAAAACTACAATTGAGGGTAAAGGTGTTCTGAATAATAGAATATCTGAGCATATACTCTCAAATTTATCTGAAGTTGGAATTAAAAATCATTTAGTAAAAAGAATTAATATGAGAGAACAACTAGTAAAGCTAGTTGATATAATACCAATAGAATTTATAGTAAGAAATATTGCAACTGGATCATTAACTAAAAGATTGGGTATAGAGGAAGGAACTGTCCTTGAACGACCATTAATAGAATACTGTCTGAAAGATGATAAGCTTGGAGATCCAATAATTAGTCGTGAGCATATTTTAACTTTTAATTGGCTTAATGTAATTCAGCTTGATTTGATAGATGAAAATCTATCTAGATTAAATGATTTTTTATTAGGAATGTTTAGAGGTGTTGGAATAAAATTAGTGGATTTTAAAGTTGAATTTGGCCTCACTCATGAAAGTGAAAAAACTCAAATTATATTAGCTGATGAGATAAGTCCTGATACATGTAGATTATGGGACACTTTAACAGATAAAAAACTTGATAAAGACAGATTTAGAAAAGATTTAGGAGATCTTATTCCTGCGTATACGGAAGTTGCAAAAAGACTTGGAATACTTCATGAACAATCAAATGTTTCTGCTGTTAATGTCACCCAACTTTCATCAATAAAAAGAAAGAAAAAATGAAAATTTCAGTAATCATAACTTTAAAAAAAGATGTACTTGATCCACAAGGAAAAGTTATTCATCAAACTTTAGATGGAATGGGTTTTGATGATGTTAACGAAGTTAGACAAGGTAAATATTTTGAAATAGATACTAAAGAAACTGATAATGGCAAAGCAAAAGCAAAAGTTGAAGAAATGTGTAAAAAACTTTTGGCAAATCTTGTAATTGAAAATTATAAAATTATTGATCCAAAGTAATTAATGAAATCATCAGTTATTACTTTTCCTGGTTCAAATTGCGACAGAGACATGCATGTCGCTTTGAAGAAATTTGGATTTAAAAATAAAATGGTTTGGCATGCAGATACTGAGTTACCAAAAAGTGACTTGGTTGTTTTACCAGGCGGTTTCTCATATGGTGATTACTTGAGATGTGGGAGTATGGCATCTAAATCAAAAATAATGCAGTCTGTAATTAACTTTGCAAATTCAGGTGGTATGGTTTTGGGTATCTGTAATGGATTTCAAATATTGGTTGAAACTGGTTTAGTTACAGGTGTTTTGCTAAGAAACAAATATTTAGAATTTATTTGTAAAAACGTTTTTGTAAAAATTAACGATAAACAGAATAATTATTTTAAAAATGTTGATAGCGAGGTTTTAGAACTTCATATAGCTCATAATGAAGGAAATTATTTTTGTACTAACGATCAATTAAAAGAAATTGAAGATAATAATCAAATAGCTATCAATTATTGTAGTGAAAATGGAGAAATAGAGGATCAATTTAATCCTAATGGATCGACAAAAAATATTGCTGGTATATTCAATAAACACAAAAATGTCCTAGGTATGATGCCCCACCCTGAAAGAATGATTGATAAATCTCTATCTGGTGAGGACGGATCATTATTTTTTAAAAATTTAATAAATAACTTAAAATGATTGTAAACGAACAAGTAGCAGTCGATCACGGTTTAAAAAAAGATGAATACTCTAAAATTTGTGAGCTACTAAAAAGAACTCCCAATATTACAGAACTAGGGATTTTTTCTGCAATGTGGAATGAACATTGTTCTTATAAATCATCAAGATTACATTTAAAAAAACTACCTACTAAAGGAAAAAAAGTTATTCAAGGTCCTGGAGAAAATGCTGGTGTTATTGATATTGAGGATAATGATGCAATAGTTTTTAAAATAGAAAGCCACAATCACCCTTCTTTTATTGAACCGTATCAAGGAGCTGCTACTGGTGTTGGAGGAATAATGAGAGATGTTTTTACAATGGGTGCAAGACCAATCGCTAATTTAAACTCAATACATTTTGGATCACCACAACATAAAAAAACAAAAAATTTAATAAGAGGTGTAGTTCACGGAATAGGTGGTTATGGAAACTGTATGGGTGTTCCTACAATTGCAGGCCAAACAAGTTTTGATAGCTCCTATAATGGAAATATTTTGGTTAACGCTATGACATTGGGATTAGTCAAAAAAGATAAGATTTTTTACTCTAAAGCTGCTGGTTTAAATAAGCCCGTCATTTATGTTGGATCTAAAACCGGAAGAGATGGAATACATGGTGCAAGTATGGCTTCAGCTAGCTTTGATGAAAAAATCGAAGAAAAGAAACCAACAGTTCAAGTTGGAGATCCGTTTACAGAAAAACTTTTACTAGAAGCTTGTTTAGAGCTAATGGTAGAAGACTCAATTATAGCTATCCAGGATATGGGTGCTGCCGGTTTAACTTCTTCAAGTATTGAAATGGCTTCAAAAGGAAACCTTGGAATAGAAATTAATTTAAACAAAGTACCTTGTAGAGAAGCCAAGATGACACCTTATGAAATAATGCTTTCAGAGAGTCAAGAAAGAATGTTGATTGTTTTAGAAAATGGCAAAGAAGGACAAGCAAAAAAAATATTTGATAAATGGAATTTAGATTTTGCAGTAATAGGAAAAACTACTAAGTCAAAAAAAATAGAACTTTATTTTGATGAAGAAAAAGTTGCGGATATTCCAGTTAATACTCTAGTTGAAAACTCTCCTATGTATGATCGTAAATGGAAAAAAACAAAACTTCCTAAAAAAAATAGAATTAAAAAAGAAGACACTAAGCATTTAAAAATTATTGATGTATTAAAAAAAATTTTAGCTAATCCAAATGTATGCAGTAAAGAATGGATTTGGCAACAATATGATCATACAGTAATGGGAGATACAATACAAAAACCTGGTGGTGATGCGGGTGTTGTTAGAGTTCATGGGACGGATAAAGCAGTGGCTGCTGCTGTAGATTCCTCTGCTGTTTATTGCTGGGCTCATCCTTTAACTGGTGGAAAACAAGTAGTTTGCGAAAGTTTTAGAAATCTTATATCTGTTGGTGCCAAACCAATTGCTATAACCAATTGTTTAAATTTTGGTAGCCCTGAAAATGAAGAAAATATGGGAGAATTTGTTGAATGTGTTCAAGGCATTGGTGAAGCAAGCGAATATTTAAAATTTCCGGTAGTTTCTGGAAATGTATCTTTCTACAATCAAACAAAAGAAAAAGGAATAAAACCCACGCCTGCAATTGGTGGAGTTGGTTTAATCAGGGATTATAAAAATATGATCACTATGGAGTTTAAAGAATTTGATAATTTAGTTTTAGTAATTGGAAAAACTGAAGGACATATTGATCAAAGTTTATTTGCGAGAACCATTTTAGATGAAAAAAATGGACCTCCTCCTGAAGTAAATTTGTTTAATGAAAAAAATAATGGAGAAACCTTGCTAAAATTGATAGATAATAATTTAATAAAAAGTGCACACGATGTTTCTTTAGGTGGCATAATTACTGCTGTAGCAAAAATGTGTATTAAAGGAAAAAAAGGAATAAATATTAAAAAACCTAAATATTTAATTAATGAAATAGAATACTTTTTTGCTGAAGATCAAGGTAGATATATTATAGAAATAAACAAAAAAGATTTTAAAAAAGTAGCTGATATATTGAATAAAAATGCAGTCCATTTTGATGAACTTGGTACAATTATTAAAAATGAACTATATATTAACGATAAGACAAAAGTTGCAATTGACGAATTGTCAACTACGAATAAAAATTGGTTTAATAACTATATGAGTAAATAATGGCGATGGATTTAAAAGAAATTGAGAATTTTATAAAGGAGGCAATGCCGGATGCGATTATTGAAATACAAGATTTGGCAGGCGATGGAAATCACTATTCAGCAACCGTTACCTCTTCACAATTTTCTGGAAAAAGTAAAATTGAACAGCATAAAATGGTTTACAACTCTTTAAAAGGTAGAATGGGTAACGAACTTCATGCTTTAGCAATTAAAACAAAGGAGAGCTAAATGAATCAACAAACAAATGATTTAATTAAAAATGAAATAGAAAACAACGAGGTTTGTTTATTTATGAAAGGTACACCTGATGCACCACAATGTGGATTTTCAATGGCAGTTTCAAACATTTTAAAAATATTAGAGGTAAATTTTAAAGGAGTAAATGTTTTAGAAAATCAAAATTTAAGAGAAGGTATTAAAACTTATAGCGATTGGCCTACCATTCCACAACTTTATGTTAAAAATGAATTCATAGGTGGATGTGATATAGTCAAAGAAATGTATGAAAGTGGTGAATTAGCAAAGTTATTTGAGAGTAAGCAAATTAATTTTAAAATAAAGAATTAATTTCTTCGTAAAATATTTCTTAAGATTTTGGAAAAAAATTTTCTAAATAAAGTTAATCTTGAGATTTTTTGAAAATCTTCATTTGTTCTTTCAATAAAGGTAAATTCTATTGTATCCTCCCAATAAAGCTCAAGAACCAAACTTTGTCTGAATATTTTAGAAAATTTTTTAGATGATGAAACTGTTAACAAAGGTTCTATGAATTGAATTTTTTTTGAAATATTAATTTTATTTTCTACATCATCAAATTCAGTCTGCCAAATATGATCCTTTTTATTTTCAAAAACTAAATTATCTTCTAATATTGTAGGAAGTTCAATATAACCTTTTGAGGATACTCTCTCTAATTCTTTTATAAAAAAATCAACATCTTTTACATGTTCAATTACATGAGAAGCTATAACAAAATCAAACTCTTTATCTTTAAACGGTAGTGTGTTGCTTTCTAATTTTATAAAATTTTTGTCTTTATAAAAATCAGATAAATCTTGAACATCACAAATTACGGTAGCATTATTGTGAGCGGTAAATCCACAACCTATATCTAAAATTTTCCAGCTTGGATTGTTAAGAAGAAGATTATCTATAAATTTTTTTGAGGTTCTCTTTATCAAGATTTTATCTTGAGTAGTATTCAATAACTAGATTTGGTTCCATAACAATTGGGTAAGGAACTTCATCAAACTTAGGAATTCTTACAAATTTAAATTTTTTATTTTTCTCATCCATTTGGATATATTCTGGAACTTCTCTTTCTTTGTTAGCTAGAGCTATATCAATTATTGCCAATTGTTTTGATTTATCTCTTATCTCAATTGAGTCCTCTTCTCTAACTAAATAGCTTCCAATATTAACTTTTTTACCATTAACTTTCACATGACCATGATTTATTAATTGTCTGGCAGAAAAAATCGTAGTAGCAAATTTTGCTCTATAAATAACAGCATCTAATCTTCTTTCTAAAAGACCAATTAAGTTTTCACCTGTATCACCCTTAAGCATAACAGCTTTTTTATAGGTATTTCTAAATTGTCTCTCATTTATGTTTCCATAATATGATTTAAGTTTTTGTTTTGCTTGAAGCTGAATGCCGTAATCTGAGGGTTTGGATGTTTTTGTTTGACCATGTTGTCCTGGTCCATAAGCTCTTGTGTTAAAAGGACTTTTAGGTCTTCCCCATAAGTTTACTTTTAATCTTCTATCTACTTTGTGTTTAGAGTTTAATCTTTTTGTCATTTAATAGTGGGCTTTATAAACTTACTCTTAATTTTGTCAATCAACGTTTTTTACCTAAACTTGCAAATACTCCTGATAAAATACGTATTTCTTTAGTTGATAATTCCATTCTATAAAAAATATTCCTCAAGTTTTCAAGCATTATTGGTTTCTTCTCTTTTGATTTAAAGAAATTAATCTCTTCAAGATTCTGTATACAAAGATTTGCCATTGCTATTATCTCTTTTTTAGTTGCTGATTGAACTTTATTTGATTTCTTAAAAGAAGATGCTTTTAAATTAATTATGCTTGATAGGTATTGAGCAATTATTATTAAGCTGTGAGATAAATTTAATGATTTAAAATCAGGATTAGTTGGAATTTGAAGTGTATAATTTGCATAGCTAATTTCATTGTTTGATAAACCAGATGCTTCTGAACCAAACAAAAAAGCTATTTTCTTTTTATAATTAATTTTTTTTAAGTCTTCTAATTGAATATGCTTAATATTTTTATTTCTAAATCGTGCTGATGTTGCAATTACAATATCAATATTTTTTAAAGATTTTTCTAAATTTTCAAAATTCTTTGCTTTGTTTATTATATTTTTTGCTCCTACAGAGGTTGCTAAAATTTTATCATTTGGAAATATTGGTTTAGGATCAACAACAATAAGTTTATTAAAATTAAAATTTTTCATTCCCCTTGCACATGCTCCAATATTTTCTGAGAGTTGAGGTTTGTGCAAAATGAAAGAAATATTATTAACAGACATTAATCTATACCATGATTTCTGTTATAATTAGAAATAGCTGATGGTTTGATATCATTTAAATATTTAGGATCTACTGTCCAAACAGATACTTTTAATGGATAACATTTAGCAACATCAGATGAATGTTCAGATCCACAATCTCCACCTGGACAAGTAGAAAGTGCACCTAATAAATCTGTTTCAGCAAAAAACTCTAAATAATCACCTGGTCTAACTGGACTTGCTTTCATGAAGTATTGTTTGGTATCGATAGTAAAACCAGTTAACATAAAAACATTTAATACATCATGAACTATTTTTTCTGCATGGTCTAATTGAATATTTTTTTCTTTAACTAAGGCTCTTGTCAAATTTGAATGACAACAATAATGATAATCGTTATCACTCAAAAGTTTTGATGTATATGGATCACACCTTGTACCAATTACATCATGAACCGATCCTCCATCTTTATCATAATCATACCAATCTAAAGTATCCCAAGTTATTGTTGCTAAAGATCTAAGATAGGGAAAACTACTAAACATTTTATCTCCAACAGAAAGATGTGTTCCATAAAGTGCTCTTGTTTTTCCTGAATAAAATTTTTCTTCTAAATTGTTTAAATTAAATAAATTTAAATCACCTACTTGGGGTCCTTCTACACTTTCAATTCTAAAATACTCACCAAATTTAACTTCAAAGGTTTTTGCGTCTCTTGGAGGAATTATAACTTCCTTTTTTTTAACCAAGTGTTCCCGAGCAGAATGTAAAATACTTAAATTTTTTTCTTCAATATTGGTATTTGGGTAACAAACTATTGGTTTTGCTCCTATTCTATCTTTTAGGTCAGATGGTTTTTCTGAAAATTTTTTAATTTTCATTCTTACGAACTTCCAGGAGCTTTATCCTTAAATAACTTATAATCTAGACTATCTACTAAAGCTTTGAAAGATGCATCAATGATATTTGGTGATACTCCAATAGTAAACCAATTAACGCCCTTCGAGTCTGTACTTTCAATACTAACTCTTGTTACAGCTTCTGTACCAGTGTTTAAAATTCTAACTTTGTAATCAACAAGTCTTAAATCTTTTAAATATTCTGAATATTTAGCGAGCTTGTTAACATTTTTTCTAATTGCATTATCTAGAGCATTAACAGGTCCATTACCTTGTCCTTCACACAAAATTTTATCTCCATCTACCTCTAACTGAGCTTTTGCATATGAAATAATTTCTCCTGCATTATCTTTCTTTACAGAAACATCATATTCATCAATTGAAATATATCTTGGTATCTCCCCCATCAATCTTCGAGCTAACAGCTCAAAGGATGCATCGGCACCATCATAACTATAACCAATAAATTCTCGATCTTTCACTTCTTCTAAAAGTTTTTTAATTTTTGGATCACTTTTCTCAACTTTAATTCCTATTGAATTCAATCTCGACATTATATTAGATTGTCCCGATTGATCTGAAACAACTATATTTCTAGAGTTTCCAACTTCTTCTGGATTTATGTGCTCGTATGTTTTAGGATCTTTTTGAACTGCTGAAACATGCATTCCACCCTTGTGAGAAAAAGCAGAAGCTCCAACATAAGGTAAATGTTTATTAGGTTTTCTATTTAATATCTCATCTAATAATCTTGAACATTGAGTTAAGTTTTTTAAATTTTCTCTTTTAATACTTAGTTCAAATTTCTCTGAAAAATCTTTCTTTAAAAAAAATGAGGGAATTAATGACATTAAATTAGCATTTCCACATCTTTCCCCTAAACCATTGATAGTACCTTGAACTTGTCTAACTCCTGCTTGAACTGCTGCAAGACTATTAGCAACTGCATTTTCGGTATCATTATGAGCATGTATTCCTAAATTTTTTCCAGGAATTTGTTTGCATACTACAGAAACAATGTCAGTTATCTCGTGTGGAAGTGTACCGCCATTAGTATCACATAATACAATCCATCTAGCACCATTATCAAAAGCAGCTTTTAAACATGACATTGCATATTCAGGATTAGATTTATATCCATCAAAAAAATGTTCGGCATCAAACAAAAACTCTTTTCCAGATTTAACTATGTGTTTTGTACTTTCGCTTATATTCATTAAATTCTGCTCATTACTTATTCCTAATGCGACATCCACTTGAAAATCCCATGATTTTCCAAACAAACAAACAGAAGTACTTTTTGAATTAATTAATGATGAGAGCATGGGGTCATTTTCTGCACTATGCTCTGATTTTTTAGTCATTCCAAATGCAGTTAATTTTGATGATTTAAAATTATGATCTTTATTGAAAAACTCAGTATCAGTTGGATTTGCTCCTGGCCATCCTCCCTCAACATAATCAACACCTAATTTATCTAATGCTGATGAGATTTTTTCCTTATCATCAATAGAAAAATCTACACCTTGAGTTTGTGCACCATCACGTAATGTTGTATCAAATATAAATAGTTTTTCTTTACTCATTTAAATTTCCAAATCGTTTTACCATCTTTATCTTCTATTAAAACACCTTTGTCTAAAAGCTCATTTCTAATTTTATCAGCCTCTTCGTAATTTTTGTTATCTCTAGCCTTGTTTCTATTCTGAATTTTTTGTAAAATTTCCTTTTCAGAAATTAAAGCTTTGCTAATTTTAAATTTAAGCCAATTTTCTTTACTTTCA
The DNA here is from genome assembly GCA_902596185.1 of uncultured Pelagibacteraceae bacterium. Classification (GTDB taxonomy): domain Bacteria; phylum Pseudomonadota; class Alphaproteobacteria; order Pelagibacterales; family Pelagibacteraceae; genus Pelagibacter. The sequence continues at coordinate 62,539 of CACJSX010000002.1, read as the reverse complement.
TTTAATAGTCCTACAAATTGACAGGCAGAAACAAATAAAGATTTATCTTGGTCGTTACCTTTTTGAGCTTTGTCATATAATTTATGTAAATTAGCAATATATCCAGGTGTATTTAAGTCATCATAAAGTGGTTGAAGAATTTCATCAGGAAGCTCAGAATTAATTTCAATATCTAAATAAGAATTGTACCATTTGTTAATTGTATTTTGACAATCCCCGAGAAGTTTATCATTCCAATCTAATGGTTGTTTGTAATGCGCACTTAATAAAGCTAATCTTAAAACTTGACCACTTATCTTGTTTCTAAAATCTTTTATTTTTAAAATATTTCCCTGAGACTTAGCCATTTTTTCATTAGACATAGTAATGAATGCATTATGCATCCAAAATTTTGCAAATATTTTTGTTTCATTTGCACATCTTGATTGGGCTATTTCATTCTCATGATGAGGAAATAGTAAATCAATACCACCACCATGAACATCAAACTCATCTCCTAAAAATTTCTTTGACATTGCCGAACATTCTAGATGCCATCCAGGTCGTCCTCTCCCCCAAGGAGAATCCCAAGATGGTTCGTCACTTTCAGATGGCTTCCACAAAACAAAATCCTCTGAATTTTTTTTATTTTCACTTACCTCTACTCTTGATCCAGCTACTAGTTCATCTAATTTTTTATTTGATAGTTGACCATAATCCTTGAATTTTTTAACCTCAAAATAAACATGCTTATTATTTTCGTAAGCAAATCCTTTTTTTATTAATTCAGAAATCATTTCAATCATCAAATCTATATTTTCTGTTGCCTTTGGTTGATGTGTTGGTTCTTCGCAATTTAAATAATGACAATCTTCAGTAAAACTTTTGGTTACCTTATTGGTTAATTCAAAAATAGAAATATTTTTTTCTTTTGAAGATTTTATGATTTTATCATCGACATCTGTAATATTACGCACATAAGTAACTTTAGAATAATTTTTTTTAAAAATTTTATATAGAATATCAAATACAACTAATGGTCTTGCATTTCCAATATGAGGATCATCATAGACAGTTGGACCACAAACATACATTCTAATGTTACTTTTATCTAGTGGAACAAACTTCTCTTTTTTATTTGTTAGATTATTTGTTAAAAAAATATCTTTACTCATTGTTTTAGGAATATACTTAAAAAATAGATTTGTGAATCTATTTGATTAATTTGGAATTTTGCACACAGGAATTGGCTCCATTTTATGCAAATTTTGTTTTCTGATTATTTCGTATTTAGCTCGATTAGTTGAATTCGGATTATTCATAGCTTCTTCTAATTCCTCATATTTTAATCCGAGTTGACCTTCGTCAGTTCTTCCATCATCCCACAAACCATCCGTAGGGGCTGCATCTATAATTTCTTTTAAAATCCCAAGCTCTTTTCCCAGTTCCCAAACTTCAGTTTTATTACAATCTGCTATTGGTGATATATCCACCCCACCATCTCCATATTTTGTATAAAAACCAACACCAAAATCTTCAACTTTATTCCCAGTTCCAACTACTATTCCTTTATTCGCTGCAGCTACTTGATAGAGCGTTGTCATTCTCAATCTTGCTCTAGAATTTGCCATACCATGTTCATTATTAAATTTAGATAAGCTAGAACTAAATGCTAAAAATAATTCATCTAAGTTAATTGTATGTGCCTCAACATTTTTAAAATTTTTAACCAACCATGCCTGGTGCTTTAAACTTAAGTCATGTTGGTGTGACTTCTGTTTTATTGGCATTGATAACACGATAGTTTTTAAACCTGTCATTGCACTCAATGTGCTAGAAACTGATGAGTCTATTCCTCCAGAAATTCCTATAACCAATGACTCTGCCTTGCTTGGCATATTATTAACATATTCATTAATCCAATTAGATATAAATTTAACTTTTTCTGAAGCATTCATGATTTTAAAGTATTAGATATTTAAAATTTTACAATGTCTTATGATGCCGCTCTATCTGCATTTTTAGAATAAGAGCTATTCTTTTTTATCTCATCTGAAATTAAGAAAGCTAATTCTAAAGCTTGGTTTGCATTTAGTCTTGGATCACAATGAGTGTGATATCTTGATGATAAGTCTTTTTCAGATATCTTTTGAGCCCCACCAATACATTCTGTCACATTTTGGCCAGTTAATTCAATATGAAGACCTCCAGCATAACTTCCCTCACTTTGGTGACACGCAAATACATTTTTAACTTCTTTAAGTACACTATTAAATGGTCTAGTTTTAAATCCTGTAGCAGCTTGGATTGTATTTCCATGACAAGGATCACATGACCAAATCACGTTTAAACCCTCTTTTTTGATTGCTCTAATAAGTTTTGGTAAATGTTTTGAAACATTGTCTGCACCAAATCTTGAAATTAATGTAATTTTACCTTTTTCATTTTTCGGGTTAATTCTGTTACACAAATTGATTAAATCCTCAGCTTTTAAAGTTGGTCCACATTTAATTCCAATTGGATTTTCTATTCCTCTACAAAACTCAACATGTCCTCCATCTAATTGCCTGGTTCTATCTCCAATCCATACGAAATGAGCTGAAGTATCGTGATTTTCTCCAGATGTAGAATCTACTCGAGTCATTTTTTCTTCAAATGGAAGCAAAAGAGCTTCGTGAGAAGTCCAAAAGTTAACTGTTTTTAATCTTCTATTAAAATCTGAATTAATTCCACATGCATCCATAAATGCTAGAGCGTCAGCTATTCTATCTTCTAAATCTTTAAATCTTTTTAATTCAGGAGAATTTTTGATAAATCCCAAGTTCCAATTATGGACATTCTTTAAATCTGCAAACCCACCATGACAAAAAGCTCTTATTAAATTTAAAGTTGCAGCTGATTGAGAATATGCTTTAAATAATCTTTTTGGGTCAGGAACTCTTGCCTTTTCTGTGAATTCCATACCATTAATATTATCACCTAAATAACTTGGTAGCTCAATACCATTTTTTTTTTCAACGGGTGAACTTCTTGGTTTAGAAAACTGTCCAGCTATTCTTCCAACTTTTACAACTGGTAAAGATGCTGAGTAAGTTAACACTAAAGACATTTGTAACATTAGTTTAAATGTATCTCTTATGTTATCTGGGTTAAATTCAGCAAAACTCTCAGCACAATCACCACCCTGAAGTAAAAATGCTTTACCATCAACAACATCTGCTAGTTGATGTTTTAAGTGTCTTGTTTCTCCAGCAAAGACTAATGGTGGAAATTTTTCAATCTTGTTCAAAACCATATCCAGCTCTTTTTTGTCTGGATATTCCGGTATATGTTTTACTGGATATTTTCTCCAACTATTTTTTTTCCAATTTTTCATTGCAACTGAGGATTGTTTAGCAGAGATTATTAATAATTCAACTATTATGAATTTTTATTAAAAAACTTCACTTAATTTACTTAAAGCAAGCATGCCAGGATCGTCCAACTCTTTAGTTTTGTCTTCAAACATTCTTGCTCTACCAATTAATATTTTTTTACCTTTAAAAGCATTTAAAGCATCTTTGGTGCTTGATTTAAATAATTCTGGGTAATTTACATTTTTCTTATTTGTTTTCAAATTATTTAAAATAAAACTTAAACTATCTAAAATAGTTTTGTCTCCTAATTTTGTTTTTCCTCTTTCTTTAATAGTTTCCATAGCAATATTTATCATATTAATTATATCATCATGGTCACATGAATTTTTGTTTTTTAAATCTTTTGAAATATTCATAAATGCAAAAGCTATAAGAGTTCCAAAACTTGATCCTGATTTTTTTACAAATGCTTGTGAGCAAATTATAAAATTTAAACTTAAATCGTCCTTAAATTTATCTATATTTTTATTAATTTCCTCTAAACCATTTAAAATTGTTATCCCAAGATCGCCATCTCCTATTTTTCCATCTGCGGCATTGAATTCATCATATGATTTTTTAGCTTGTGATAATAATTTTTTAAAGACAACAATCATTACTAGTTTATTAAACATACTAATTAATCCAAAAAGGACATTCGCTATGATCTATTAATGCTTTTTTTAAATCATCATCTAACTTTAATACAGAGATAGACATCCCTGCCATTTCTAAAGATGTTGCGTATCTTCCAACATAAGTTTTAAAAATTTCTACTTCTTTTTTTAAAAAAATTTCATTTACTCTTTTTGATACAATATAAAGTTCTTCTAATGGTGTTGCACCTAAACTATTAATCATAATTGAAACTTTATCACTATTTGACATTTCAAAATCTTCAAAAATCAATTTACATAAGTCATCTACTAATAAATCTGCTTTTCTTAATTTTTCTCTCTTGATGCCTGGTTCACCATGAATTCCCATTCCTATTTCAATTTCGTCATTTTTAAGTTCAAAAGTAGGTTTGCCTACTTCTGGCAAAATACATGAAGACACAGCAACACCAATTGTTCTTAAATTGTCATTAGCTTTTAATGTTAAATTATAAACTTCTTCAAGACTTGCTCCATTTTCTGAGCATGCTCCTGCAATTTTAAATGCAAAAATTAATCCTGCTATTCCTCTTCTTTTTAATTTATCTTCATTGCTTGCGCTTGCAATGTCATCTGAAATAATAATCATTTTTGTTTCTATCCCTTCAGATTTTACAATTTCACATGCCATTTCAAAATTCATGACATCGCCACCATAGTTTCCTAAAACACACAAAACACCACTACCATTATTTCCATTTCTGATTGCAGATGCTATTTGATCAACAGAGGGAGATGCAAAAACTGAACCAACCGCACATGCATCCAACATTCCCTTTCCCACATAACCCGTAAATACTGGTAAATGTCCAGAACCTCCTCCTGAAACAATTCCTACTTTATTTTTTGCTTTTTTGGTCCTTTGAATCACTCTTTGATTATCACTAGCAAAACTATAAATATCTGGATGAGAAATAACTAAACCCTGAATAGATTCTTCTACAAAATCTGATGGATTATTAATAATTTTTTTCATCAATTTAATTTAACGTATAAAGAAAATTAACTAAATAAATTTTATTATTCAACAGTAACAGATTTTGCCAAATTTCTTGGCTTATCAATGTCATAACCTTTTTTAAGCGCAGAGTAATACGCAAGTTTTTGAAGTGGAATAGTTAAAAGGAACGGGAATAGGTCGTCATTTGTATTCTCAACTTCAATAGTTTCCCAAATATTTTCTGACACAACTTCATCTTTACTTTTGTTAGTAATTAATAATACCTTTGCTCCTCTTGCTACAACTTCCTGCAAATTTGAAATTGTTTTTTTGTAATAACTATCTTTAGGCGCTAAAACTACTACAGGCATACCTTCTTCAATTAAAGCTAATGGCCCATGTTTCATTTCACCTGCTGGATATCCTTCAGCATGAACGTAAGAAAGTTCTTTAAGTTTTAATGCACCCTCCAAAGCTATAGGATATGAATAACCTCTTCCTAAAAACATTGAACCCTTTGCTTCATTAAAAGTTGAGGATATTGCCTGGATATCATTATCATATGATAAAGTTTTTTCTATTAAACCTGGTAGATCTTTTAAATCTTTAATTTTTTCTTGATATTCTTTTTTTTCAATTTCATTTCTTAATGATCCAAGTTTTAAAGCCAAAATATACAATACGAGTATTTGACCCAGGAATGCTTTTGTTGAAGCAACTCCAATTTCAGGGCCACAATGAATTGGTAGCACAAAATTTGAATCTCTCGCAATTGAGCTTTCAATTACATTAACAATAGCACATGTTTTCATACTATTTTTATTACAAAGATCTAGGGCTGCATAAGTATCTGCTGTTTCTCCAGATTGAGAAACAAAGACATATAAAGTATCTTTCTTAAATCTATTTTTTCTATATCTAAATTCTGATGCTATATCTATGCTGACATCTAAGTTTGTAAGTTCTTCAAACCAATATTTTGCCATTAAGCAAGAGTGATACGCAGTTCCACATCCTATTAAGGTTATTGATTTAATCTCTTCTATTTTCCATGGAAAATTAAAGATATTTATTTCTTTATTAACATTGTCAATATATTCTTTTATACCAGTTTTAATTGTTATCGGTTGCTCCTCAATTTCTTTTGCCATGAAATGTTTAAAATCACCTTTGTCATAATTTGTCTCATTTGATGACATTTCTAATATTTTTTTATTAATTTTTTTTCCATCTTCATTGAAAAAAAGAACTTGATCTTTTTTCACGACACAAAATTCACCATCATCAAGATAAGTAATCTTATTGGTCATTGATTTTAAAGCATAAGAATCTGATCCTAGATAGTTTTCATTTGGACCATAACCAACTGCTAAAGGTGACCCTCTCCTAGCACCAACAATTAGGTCTGGTATATCTCTGAATACAATTCCGAGTGCAAAACTTCCGTCAAGTTGTTCTAATGTTTTTGTAATAGCCTCTTCTAGTTCTGAAGTTTTTAAATTTTCTGTTATTAAATGAACAATAACTTCAGTATCTGTCTGAGATTTAAACTCATGACCTTTATTGATTAAATGTTTTTTTAATATTGTAGAGTTTTCAATAATTCCATTATGAACAACTGAAACATTATGAGATGAATGTGGATGTGCATTTAAACTATTTGGAATACCATGGGTTGCCCACCTTACATGTCCTATACCAATATTTCCTCTTAAGTTTTTTAAATCAAAATTATTTTCTAAGTTATCTACTCTACCCTCTGATTTTACTTCATTGATTTGCCCATCTGAAAGTGTGGCTATACCTGCTGAGTCATATCCTCTATATTCTAATTTTTTTAATGAATTAATTATATTTGCAGAAACAGGTTTGTTGCTAGATATTCCAATAATTCCACACATAAATTATTTTTTCTTTCTTTTATAATTTTTAACTTCTAATTGTGGCGATCTTGTTAATGCTAATGATTTTGTTCTAACATTCTTTGTTATGACTGATCCGGCTCCGACAATGCTATCTTTATTTATAGTAATTGGAGCAACCAATGAAGAATTTGAGCCTATAAATACTTTGTCTTTAATCTTAGTTTTATTTTTATTTACTCCATCATAGTTACAAGTAATTGTACCAGCTCCTATATTTACTGATTTTCCAATTTTAGCATCTCCTATATATGACAAATGGTTAACTTTAGATTTAGTTCCTAAAGTACTTTTTTTAATCTCTACAAAATTACCTACTTTGGACCCTTCTTTTAGAATTGTATCAGGTCTTATTCTAGCATATGGACCAATCTCAACTTTATTTTCAATTTTGCACGACTCTAAATGTGAAAAAGATTTTATAATTACATTATTTCCAATTTTAACATTAGAGCCAATAACAACATAAGGTTCTATAGTTACTTTCTTTCCAATCTTTGTATCTTTTGAAAAAAAAATAGTTTCAGGACCTATCATCTTAACTCCTGATTTTATAAATTTCTTTCTTAGTTTTTTTTGATTTAAAACTTCCATTTAGAATTGATTTACATTAAGAATATGTCTTGATTAATTCACAATTTATTTCTTTAAAATACTTTTAAAATGAAACAAAAATTTACAATTTTATTTGATTTAGACGGTACATTAGTGGATACCGCTCCAGATTTAATCCGCGCCCATAACCATGTAATGAAAAAATTTGGTTATCCTACAAAAACTTTAGGAGAATTAAAAAATGCTGTTGGCAAAGGAGCAAAAGCTATGATGGCAAAGGCTAATGGACAGTGGAAATGGTTTGATGAAAAAATTCAAAATGAAATGACTGATGAATTTTTAACTTATTATGGAAAAAATATTTTACATGAGAGTAAATTAATTAACGGTGTAAAGGAATTTTTAAATTGGTGTAAAAATGAAAATATTTCTATGGCAGTATGCACAAATAAAACTGAACACTTAGCGGTTGATCTTTTAAAAAAAATAGGGATTTATGATTATTTTGAATATGTTGCAGGTTATAATACTTTTGAATATTGCAAACCTGACCCTCGACATTTAACAACTACTATTGAAATTTTAGATGGTGATAAAAATAAATCGATTATGATTGGTGACAGCGAGACAGATGCTAATGCTGCTAAGGCTGCTGAAATTCCAATAATATTACTAAAATATGGATATACAGAAAAAAGATCTGAGGATATTTATCATAATCACATTATAAAAGACTTTGTAGGTATTGAAAAAATAGTAACAAAATATCTTTAATATTGATTAATTTATTTTAACTATTAAAACAAAATCACAAATAAGGAGTAATTTTGTTATTACACACAGTTAAAGTATATCCATCAAAAATTAATCTTCCAAAGAAGAAACAGCTTGCATGGAAAATTGCAGAGATAGCAAGCGATAATGCTAAATTAAATAAAGATGCTATTGAAATGGTTATCAATAGAATTATTGATAATGCTTCTGTTGCGATCGCCTCTTTAAACAGAAAACCAGTAATTTCATCTAGAGAAATGGCTTTAAGACACCCTAGAAAAAATGGTGCAACTTTATTTGGTGTAAACTCAAAATTAAAATTTGATTGTGAATGGGCAGCATGGTCAAACGGAACTGCTGTTAGAGAATTAGATTTTCATGATACTTTTTTAGCTGCTGATTATAGTCATCCAGGTGATAACATTCCTCCACTTATTAGTGTTGCACAACAAAATAAAAAAAATGGATTAGATTTATTAAAGGGAATAATTACTGCATATGAAGTTCAGGTAAATTTAGTTAAAGGCATTTGTTTGCACAAGCATAAGGTAGACCACATTGCGCATTTAGGTCCTAGTGTATCTGCTGGATTAGGAACTATGTTAAAATTAAATACTGAAACTATATATCAAGCTGTTCAACAGGCATTACATACAACAATATCTACAAGACAATCCAGAAAAGGAGAAATTTCAAGCTGGAAAGCTTATGCTCCTGCACATGCAGCTAAGCTTGCTATCGAAGCTGTAGATAGAGCTATGAGAGGTGAAGGTGCTCCAAGTCCAATATATGAGGGTGAGGATAGTGTAATAGCAAGAATATTAGATGGGAAAAAAGCAAACTACAAAGTTCCTTTGCCAAAAAAAGGTGAAAGTAAAAAAGCTATTTTAGAAACATATACAAAAGAATATTCTGCAGAATATCAATCGCAAGCATTAATAGATCTAGCTAAAAAGCTAAAGACAAAAATTACCAATTTAAATTATATTAAGAAAATAGATATTTTTACAAGTCATCACACTCATTATGTAATCGGAACAGGTGCTAATGATCCACAAAAAATGGATCCTAAAGCTAGCAGAGAAACATTAGACCATTCTATCATGTATATATTTGCTGTAGCTTTAGAAGACGGAGATTGGCATCATGTTAAATCTTACACTAAAGCAAGAGCAAATAGAAAAAGTACAATTAAAATTTGGAGATCAATTAAAACATATGAGGATAAAAAATGGACAAAGAAATATCATGATCCAAATCCAAAAAATAAAGCATTTGGTGCTAAAGTAGTTGTAACACTAAACAATGGAAAAAAAATAGCAGAGGAACTAGATAGAGCAGACGCACATCCGTATGGGGCTAGACCATTTAAAAGAGAAAATTATATAAAAAAATTTTTAACTTTAACTCAGGGTATTTTGGATAAAAAAGAAAGTAACCGTTTTTTAAAAACAGTACAAAATTTAAGAAATTTAAAATCTGGTCAACTTCAAAAATTAAATATTGAAGTAAGAAAAAGTAAATTAAAACAAAATAATAAAAAAGGAATTTTTTAATGCACTTTGTTGAAAAAGAACCAGGTCAAAAAAGATTTGATTTTGATCAAAAATTAAAATCAAATAAAATTTTAAGAGCTCCTGGTGCATATAACCCACTTACAGCAAAATTAATTGAAGAAATTGGTTATGATGCAGTTTATGTATCTGGTGGAGTAATGGCTAATGACCTTGGATTTCCTGATATTGGTTTAACAACATTACAAGATGTCAGCACAAGATCTTATTTAATTTCTAGAGTTACTAATCTTCCAACAATAGTTGATATAGATACAGGATTTAAATCTTGTAAAGAAACAATAGAAACTTTTGAAGAATTTGGAGTAACAGGAGTTCATTTAGAAGATCAAATTGAGAGAAAAAGATGTGGCCATCTTGATAATAAAGAACTTATTTCAACTGATGCTATGGTTAAAAAAATTAAAGAATGTGTTGCAGCAAAAAAAGATCAAAATTTTAAAATTATTGCACGTTCAGATGCTAAAAGTGTTGAAGGAATTGATAAAATGATTGAAAGATGTAAGGCCTATATTGATGCTGGTGCTGAAATTATTTTCCCAGAAGCTCTTCAAGATGAAAAAGATTTTGAAAAAGTACGTAAAGAATTAACTGGTTATTTATTAGCAAACATGACCGAATTTGGTAAGTCTAAATTATTCAACTTTAAAGAATTAGAAAATTTTGGATATAACATAGTGATTTATCCTGTAACAACACAAAGATTGGCTATGAAAAATGTAGAGGATGGATTAAGAGACATTTATGCAAATGGACACCAAAACAATGTTATTGATAAAATGCAAACTAGAAAAAGACTTTATGAATTAGTTGATTACGAAAAATACAATTCATTAGATGAAAAAATTTATAATTTTAGTACGGAAGGACATGAGTAATGAGTGATGATATTAAAAAAGGCTTACTAGGTATTGTGGTAGATGAAACTGAAGTTTCAAAAGTAATGCCAGAAATAAATTCTCTTACTTATAGAGGGTATGCTGCTCAAGATTTATGTGAATATTGTAGGTTTGAAGAGGTAGCCTATTTGATTTTAAATAAAGATCTTCCAAATTCAATAGAACTTAAAAATTTCGAGAAAGAAGAAAGAAACAATAGAGAGCTTACAAAAAATTTATATGAAATAATAAAACATATGCCAAAAAAATCTCATCCAATGGACGTTGCAAGAACTGCTGTCAGCGTGATGGGATTAGAGGATAAAGAAACTATAGATTCTTCTCCTGAAGCAAATATGAGGAAAGCATTAAGAATTTTTGCAAAAACGCCGACTGCATTAGCAGCCTTTTATAGAATTAGAAAAGGAAAAAAAATTATTAAACCAAAGAAAAACTTAACTTTTGCTGAAAACTTTTTCTATATGTGTTTTGGAAAAGTTCCTCAAAAAGAAATTGTTAAAGCTTTTGATGTATCTTTAATTTTATATGCAGAACATAGTTTCAATGTTTCAACTTTTACAGCACGAACAATCACAAGTAGCTTATCTGATATACATGGAGCAATTACAGGCGCAATTGCAAGTTTAAAAGGCCCACTTCATGGTGGAGCTAATGAAGAAGTGATGCATATGATGAACAAGATTAAAAAACCTGAAAATGCACTAAAATGGATAAATAATGCACTTAAAAATAGGGAAGTAGTCATGGGATTTGGTCATAGAGTTTATAAGTCAGGTGACTCGAGAGTTCCAACTATGAGAAAGTACTTTGGTAAAGTGGCTAAACTTAAAAAAGATAAAAAATTTGAAAAAATCTATGACATCGTTGAAAAAGTTATGATCAAACAGAAAAACATTTATCCTAACGTAGATTATCCAACAGGACCTACTTATCATTTAATGGGATTTGATACCGATTTTTTCACTCCAATATTTGTAATTTCAAGAATCACTGGATGGTCTGCTCACATAATGGAACAGCATGCTGCTAACAAACTTATTAGACCATTAGCTAGCTACAAGGGTAGCAAGCATAGAAAAGTGATGCAGTTAAACCAAAGATAATTTTTTATTATTAACTAAAAGCTTCTGCCCAAGTCCCTTGGGTCGATGCTTTAGAATATTCTGTAGCACGCCCTTCAAAGAAATTCATATGTTCAACAGCATTAAGCATAGTATCTAACCAAGTTAATGGATTTTTATCAATATCATAAATTGGTTCTAATCCTAACTGAACTAATCTTCTGTTACCAATAAATCTTATGTAATCTTTAACTTCTTTTGCTGTCAAACCTTCCATAGGACCCATTTCAAAAGCTAGGTCTATAAAAGCGTCTTCATGTTCAATAATAGTTCTACAAGCTTCATAAAGTTCTTTTTTAAGTTTTGGAGTCCAAATTTCTGGATTTTCTTTTATAAATTCTTTGAAAATTCTGATCATTGAGTTGCAATGAAGAGTTTCATCTCTTACGGACCAAGTAACGATCTGACCCATTCCTTTCATTTTATTATGTCTTGGAAAATTCAATAAAATTGCAAAACTTGCAAATAATTGCAACCCTTCAGTGAAAGCACTAAATACAGCTACAGTTTTTGCAATATCTTCTTTTGAATTTACATTAAAGTCTTGCATGTAATCATACTTATCTTTCATTTCTTTATATTTCATGAATGCAGAATATTCAGACTCAGGCATTCCAATTGTATCTAATAAATGTGAATAAGCTGCTACATGCACAGTTTCCATAGCAGCAAAAGCTGTCATCATCATTAAAACTTCTGTAGGTTTAAATACTGTTGTGTAATGTCTTAAATAACAATTATTAACCTCAACATCAGCTTGAGTAAAAAATCTAAAGATCTGAGTTAATAAATTTTTTTCTGGTTGAGACAAGTTTTTTTGCCAATCTCTAACATCGTCTCCTAAAGGAACTTCTTCTGGTAACCAGTGTATTCTTTGTTGAGTTAACCAGGCATCATAACACCATGGATATCTAAACGGTTTGTAAACAGGGTTCTCTACTAATAGACCCATTTTTTTTGGTTGAATAATCTCTTTGTTAATTTTTTCTGCTACTGACATGATAAACACTCCTCGTACTCTGGCTGCTCGTTTGATTGTTGATTTTTAGATTTATAAACATTTGCTGTAATATCAGTTGAATTAGCATCATTAATATTTTCAGCTCTTTGAATTGATTTTGATCTACAGTAATAAAGGCTCTTTAAACCTTTCTTCCATGCATCAAAATGAATTTTGTGTAATTCCTTTTTATGAACATCTGCTGGTAGAAATAAATTTACTGATTGAGCTTGAGAAATATAAGGTGTTCTGTCACCACTTAATTCAATTATCCAATTTTGATTAAGCTCAAATGCTGTTTTAAATACATCTTTTTCTAAATCTGTTAAGAAATCTAGATGGCTAACTGATCCTTGATTAGTGGTAATTGTAGACCATGTTTCATCATCATTTTTGCCATGACTTTGTAATATTTCTTCGAGATATCTGTTTCTTACATTAAAAGAACCCGATAAAGTTTTATGTGTATAGCTGTTTGCAGCGATAGGCTCTACTCCTGGAGATGCTCCACCACAAATAATTGAAATAGAAGCTGTTGGAGCTATTGCTGTTTTGTTTGAAAATCTTTCCTTATAACCATACTCAGCCGCATCTGGACAAGCACCTCTCTCTTCAGCTAAATCTTTAGAAGCTTGATTTACTTTCTCATCTATATTTTTAAATATTTTTTTATTCCATGATTTTGCCATCACAGACTCAAGTGGGATTCTGTTTTTTTGTAAGAATGAGTGAAATCCCATTACACCCAAACCAACACTTCTTTCTCGTTCCGCTGAATATTTTGCATCTTTAAACTGCTCAGGTGCTTTATTAATAAAATCTGATAAGACGTTATCTAAAAATCTCATCACGTCATTAATCATATCTGGATCATCTTTCCACTCGTCATACTTTTCCAAATTTAAAGAAGATAAACAACATACGGCTGTTCTGTCTCTTCCATCTTTATCAATTCCTGTTGGTAAGGTTATTTCACTACACAAGTTGGAAGTTTTAACTGTAAGGTTTGCTAACTTATGGTGCTGTGGAATTTGTCTATTAACAGTATCAATATAAATAATATACGGTTCACCTGTTTCTATTCTCGCAGTTAATAATCTAATCCATAAATTTCTTGCTGAAATAGTTTGTTGTATAGTTCCATCGGCAGGACTTTTTAATGCCCACTGTTCATCTGTTTCAACTGCTCTCATAAATGCATCTGAAACTAAAACACCGTGGTGTAAGTTCAACGCTTTTCTATTTGGATCACCTCCGGTTGGTCTTCTCATTTCAATAAATTCCTCAATTTCTGGATGATCAATTGGTAAATAACAAGCTGCAGATCCTCTTCTTAATGAACCTTGGCTAATTGCCATCGTTAACGAGTCCATAACTTTAATAAACGGAATTATTCCTGAGGTCTTTCCAACTTTACCAATTTTTTCTCCAATTGATCTTAGATTACCCCAATAACTTCCTATTCCACCACCTTTAGCTGCTAGCCAAACATTCTCACTCCAAAGATCTAGAATTCCTCCCAAACTATCGGAAGCTTCATTTAAAAAACATGAAATTGGTAGTCCTCTTTTAGTTCCACCATTTGATAAAACTGGTGTTGCGGGCATAAACCAAAGGTTACTAATATAGTTATAAATTCTTTGAGCATGTAAGTTATCATCAGAGTATGTGCTAGCTACTCTTGCAAATAAATCTTGAAAAGACTCATTTGGACCAAGATATCTATCTTTCAATGTTGCTTTTCCAAAATCGGTTAAATTTGAATCTTTTGATCTATCAATTTTAATTATGATGCCTTTGTCATTCTGAAATAATTCTGTTTCATTATTTAAAGAGAAAAGATCAGGCTTATTTATCTTAGAAACTTCTTTAATTTCTGGGCTATATTCAGAGACAGCTTGTTTAAGTGCTTGTGAAAGAATCTTGTTCATAAATTTTACTATATTTTGTTATTGTTACGAAAACAACTATATGTTGTAGGCGTTTAAGGTTAATATACTATATAAACTTTTGTACAACAGAACATTTATAGAACGCGACAAAATGATAATCAATAAAAAAATAAATTTTTTTGCAAGAAATTAACAAAAAAAGAGTAAGAAAATAGGTAATGAATCAAAAAGTAAAAATAGACCCATTTGGTTTTAGAGAATATGACGCTCGTTGGTTGTATGAAAAAGACATAAATTTAGCTGGTATAGAGAATCTTGGAAAAGGGCTTGGAACACAAATAAAAAAACATACAAAAAAAGATAATCCTAGAATTATAGTAGGTCATGATTATCGTTCTTATAGTGAAGAAATAAAAAAAGCTCTTAAAAAAGGATTAATATCTACAGGATGCAATATAGAAGATATTGGTTTGTCATTATCTCCAATGGTTTATTTTGCACAATTTAATTTAGATACAGATTCAGTTGCTATGGTTACAGCAAGTCATAATGAAAATGGTTGGACTGGTGTCAAAATGGGAATCAAAAAAGGACTTACTCATGCACCTGAAGAAATGAAGGAATTAAAAGAAATTACCTTAAATGAAAAATTTATAAAAGGTGAAGGTAACGAAAAACAAATAAAAGATTTTGATAAAATTTATAAGGAAGACTTAATTAGTAAAAATAAAATTAAGAAAAAAATAAAAGCTGTGGTGGCTTGTGGTAATGGAACAGCTGGAGTTTTTGCTCCAGATATTTTAAGAGGTATTGGTTGTGAAGTAATTGAATTAGATTGTAACCTAGATTGGAATTTTCCTAAATACAATCCAAATCCAGAGGATCTAGAAATGCTTCATGAAATAGCAAAAGTAGTTAAAGAAAACCATGCTGATATAGGTTTCGGATTTGATGGAGATGGAGATAGAGTTGGTGTTATTGATGATAAGGGTAACGAAATATTTTCAGATAAGATAGGACTTTTAATAGCTAGAAATTTATCAAACAAACATAAAAATTCTAAATTTATAGTAGATGTAAAATCAACAGGTTTATTTTCAAAAGATAAAATATTAATTGAAAACAATTGTGAAACAATTTATTGGAAAACAGGTCATTCTCACATTAAAAGAAAAGTAAACACTGAAAAAGCTTTGGCTGGATTTGAAAAAAGTGGACATTTTTTCTTCAATCAACCATTAGGTTTTGGGTATGATGACGGTATCAATTCAGCAATTCAAGTATGTCACTTATTAGATAACCAAAATAAAAAAATAAGTGAAATTATTGCCGAATTACCTAACACATTTCAAACACCAACAATGGCACCATTTTGCAAAGATGAAGAAAAGTATATTGTTGTTGAAGAGCTCGTTAAACAAATTAAAAATTTGCAAGACAACAAAACTGAAATAGATGGCCAAGTGATTAATGATATTTTAACTGTTAATGGAGTTAGGTTTTCATTCGAAGATGGTTCTTGGGGGCTTATAAGAGCTTCTTCGAATAAACCTTCATTAGTAATAGTCACTGAAAGCCCAACATCAGATGAACGAAAGAAAAAAATATTCGATTTTATTGATAGATTGCTTCAGGAAACTGGAAAAATTGGCGAATATGATCAAAAAATTTAATATTTTTTTAATTTTTTTTCTATTTTTAGGCTCAAAAGCCCTAAGTTTTAACCCTGAAATTGAACAACAAATTTATATAGGCTGCTATGGAAATTCAAAACAATATATAGGTCCTGAAAAAGCAAAATCCTATTGCATGTGTACATTAAAAAAACTCAATGAGAAATTTACAGATGATGAAATTAAGGAGATATTTAAGCAAAAACCTGAAGATATAATGGAGGCTACAAAATTTGCTTCATTATATTGTGAAAAAAATCTTTGATTTCACTGGTCTAAAAACTTAATTTTTATAATTATCATCATCAGCTTTGGTTCCTATATTATCCTCATCAGCATTATTTTCTAAATTATCACCATTTTGATTATTTTCTTGTTTGGGAATTTCATCACTATAAAACTTTCTAACTAACTCCTCTTCTTTTAACCTTTGCTCTTCATCAAATTTCTTTTCCCATTCTTTCATGCGCCTATTTTCCTCTTCACTTCTCTCTTTTTGAGCTATTTCAGCTAATCGAATTCTTTCGTTTTCTTCCTCAATTCTTTTTTGTCTTTCCTCCTCAATTTTCAATTCTCTTTCTCTTTGACGTCTTTCATTTTCTTTATTTATTCTTTCACGTTCAGCTTCTTTAAGTTCTTTTTCTTTAATTCTTAATTCCTCTTCCTTAGCTCTTTGCTCAGCCTCTTCCTTTAAAATCTGTCTTTGAATTTCTTGCTGTCGTTCAGTTTCAAGGTCTCTTAACCTTTCTTCCATTTCTTTAAGCTTTTCTTGCTCATATTTTAGCTTCCTAGCTGCCTCTCTTAATCTTTGTTCTTCCTCAAGTCTATTTTTTCTTTCAATTTCTTTTAATCTTATTTTTTCTTGTCTTTCTTTTTCTTTTTCATCTCTTCTCTTTTGAGCTTCAATTTCTTTATTTTTTAATTCTTCTTCTTTGATTTTAAAACTTTCTTCTCTAATTCTTTGTCTTTCTAACATTTTAAGTCTTAAATCTTCTTGCTTGAGCTTTCTCGCTTCTTCTCTAAGTTTTCTTGTTTCTTCGTCTTTAATTTTTTTCTGTTCTATTTTAATTCTTTGAACTTCTATTTTTTGTCTTTTTTCTTCATTCCTTTTTTCTTGCTTTTCATTTTCAATAATTAATTTTTTTTGAAAAAGGATTTTCTTTCTTTCTTCTTTGAGCTCGTCTTGTTTAGCTTTTTTTGCTAGTTTTTTTTCTAAAATTAATTCTCTTTTTTTTTCTTTTTCTAATTGTTTTTGTAATGCTAAATCTTTTTTAACTTTGTTTTTTTTAAAATCTTCTAAAATTGAGGAAAACTTATTTTTTGTTTTATCGATCGGATCAAATAAATTTTTTTTAATATTTTTATTAATGTCTTTTATTGAAACCATTTTTAAAAGTATCAATTAGAATAATAACACTAAATATTATGTGTGGCTAATTTGAGTTTTTATTTAAAACTAAATACAACTCAAGATTGTCCGATTTTAAATTAGTTAATAAAGACCATTTACAACTAATAAGTGTTCATAAATATGTAAAGAATCACTTAATTTAGATTCGTGAGGTGATGGAGGGAGACTGAAGTCACCTCTTTTTTTTTGCTTGTTATAATTTCAAGTATTCATAAAAAAATTTAATCGAAACGACTAAAAGAAAAATTCCAAAAAACTTACTAATTTTTTTTTTATCAATACTATGAACTGTTTTAGCTCCAATCCGTGCCATGAAAGTTGTAATTGGTATAAAAATTAAAAAAGCAGGGAGATTTATAAAACCAATACTTAATGGAAGACTTGAATTTAAATAATTTCCTGAAATTAAAAAACCTATTGCTCCAAATAAAGCAATTAAAAAACCTATAGCTGCTGCACTTCCTATTGCTTTATTTATTGAATAACCAAAAAACTTAAGAATAGGAACATTCATTACGGCTCCTCCTATACCCATAGGTGCAGATATAAACCCGACTAGAAAGCCAAGAAATACTTTTAGGTGTAATTTCATTTTAACAATTATGTTTTGTTCCTTTTCTTTTATTAATAATAAATAAATTCCTAGAAATAAGATCATTATAGAAAAAAACAAAACTAAAGACTTTGTTTTTAAAGAAGCAGCAAAAACAGTTCCAACAATAACTCCTAGTACAACAAACAGACCGTAATTCTTAACAATATCAAAATCAACCGCTTTAAATTTATGATGTGTTAAAACTGAGACTGTAGATGTTGGTATTATAATTGCAAAGGAAGTTCCTACAGCAAGGTGCATAACATATTTGGGATCAATTTCTAAAGAACCGAAAATAAAATATAAAAAGGGAACAGTTATCAACCCTCCTCCAATACCAAATAAACCAGCAACAAATCCAACTGGTATAGCTGTTAAGGCCATTAATAAAATAATATAACTGTAATCATTTGTTAAAATTGAATTAAGCAGACTGCCCTACTCTAGTATATACATTGTTGTATTTAATTTTATCCATGATGTGATCAATTTTTTTCACATCAGCATCTCTTACACACATGTTTTCACTTAAATACCTTTTCCAATAACTTGCACCTGTTTGACCATGAAATAAACCAAGAGTGTGTCTCATGATTTGATTTAATCTTGTTCCTTTTTTTAATTCTTCTTTCACATAAGGAATGAGTTGTTCAATTACATCTTGTCTACTTGGAACATCATCATTTTTAAATATTTTTCTTTCAATATCCGCTAATAAATAAGGGGTATGATACGCAGCTCTTCCAATCATTACGCCATCAGTTTTTTCTAAATGAGGTTTAATTTCATCCACTGAAGTTATTCCTCCATTGATGATGATTTCTTCATTAGGAAAATCTTCTTTTAAATTATAAACATACTCATATTTTAAAGGTGGAATATTTAAATTTTGCTTTGGTGTAAACTTACCCAACATTGCTTTTCTAGCATGAATGATAAAAGTTTTAACTCCAGTTGTTTTTAGAGTAGAAATAAAACTATATAAATTTTCATAATCTTCCACATCATCGTAACCAATTCTTGTTTTTATAGTTACTGGTAGTTTTGTAACTGATTGCATTTTATTTAAACAATCTGCAACTAAATTTGGCTCTTTCATTAAACATGCACCAAATCTATTTTTTTCAACTTTTTTACTAGGACAACCTAAGTTTAGATTAATTTCATCATAACCAAAATCTTCACCTACTTTAGTGGCTTCAGCTAAAAGTTTAGGAGAAGATCCTCCTAATTGAAGTGCTACAGGTTTCTCATTAATATTAAACTCTAGTAACTTTTTTTTATCTCCTCTATTTATGGCTTCATCAACTACCATCTCAGTATAAAGAAGTGTGTTTTTGGATATTAATCTAAGAAAAAATCGTTCATGACGATCTGTACAATCCATCATAGGAGCAACTGATACTTTCCTATTCATGGTATAACTTTATATTATTTTTTTAAGAGTTTGAAGCTTCAGTGTCGTCTGAAGATACGTCTGCTTCTTGATTTTCTGATTCAGATACTTCATCTAAAGAAACTTCTCCTTGCTCATTCATAGTTTCTTCCCCTACTGAATTATCAACTTCTGCTGTAGCTGTTTCTGATAGCTCAGCCAAATCTTCTTTTGTAACTTGAATTTTTTCAGGTGTTTTTCTTGCTCTTTTAGATGGCAATATTGGTGTTCCACTTTTTGAAATTTCACCTTTGTATAAACTTTCAAAATCATCACCTATTTCTTCATCATCCTCTGCTGTATCGTCAACTTGTTCAACATGTTTTCTAAGTTTGTAAACAGCGCTATCGGTTAAATCTGAAACTTTAATTTTTTCCTCAGCAATTTCTCTTAATGAAATAACAGTATTTTTATCGTTATCTCTATCAATTGTTGGTTCTATTCCTGCATTTAATTGAGTAGCTCTTTCTTTAGCAACTAGTACTAATTCATAAGGGCTCTCTACTTTATCTATACAGTCTTCTACGGTTACTCGTGCCATGCGGAGTATCTACACAGTGACTCTTTAAAAATCAAGGTCTATTTTATAAATAATTAGGATTTAGCTTATTTTTAACCAAATAAAGAAGGATAATTGAGCCAAAGATATAAGTTCCTGAAACAACGGCTATTTGTTCAATTGAAAAACCACTATCAATCAGAAAGCCAAATAAAGCTGTGCCAAATGCTGTTGAAAATACCATCAATGCAGTTGTTAAGGCTTTTATAGATCCAATATATTTAACACCATAAATCTCAGCCCAGGTTGAAGAACCAAGTACGTTTGCCAAACCATTGGTGACCCCTACTAAACCAAAAAATATAAAAGAAGACATCGGTGCATCAAAATAGTAGAGAACTATAGTACCAAAAAGAAGTGGGATATTCATATAGATTAATAATTTTCGACTTGAAAATTTATCAATTAAAAAACCAGATATAAAAAGAGTAATCACTGATAAAATTGAGTAAGCCATAAATGATTGTGCAATCACATAAGGTCCCCACTCTTTAGAAGAAGATATAAAAGACTGATAAACAAAAGATCCTGTAGCAATCCATGGCATTGCTAACATCGTCATACAAATGATATAAAATCTATAATCTTTTAAAACTTCTATTCTTTTCCATTGTTTAATTTTTTTATTATTGACTTCTAATTTAGATTCTTCTCTAGTATCAAGCTTAACCTCTTTAACTAAAAGAAAAGTTGCAATTGGTAAAACAAGTATAACTAAAATAGATATTGAAACCCAAATATCTCTCCATTCTATAAAAGTTAATAAAAAAACAATCAAAACTGGCATTATAAATTCAGCTAATGACAATCCTAACCAACCAGTACTCAAAGCTCTTCCTCGATTTTTTTCAAAAAAACGAGATATAGTTGTTGTTGCTGTGTGACTTGATAAACCTTGTCCAGCTAAACGCATTAAAAAAATTCCTATAAATAAAAAAATAATAGATGAAATCTTTGAAAATATAAAACAGGAAGCTGATAAAAAAATTATTACATAAGATGCAAACTTTAATATGTTTACGTCATCAATTTTTTTTCCAATCCAAACTAAAACAATACTACTTAATAAAGTGGCTGATGCATAAATTGAGCCAAATTGTCCATGTGTAATTGATAATGCGTCTCTAATACTAGAATTAAATAACCCAAGAAAAAAACTCTGTCCAAAACTAGAAAAAAATGTAAAAATAAAACCAAATACAATTACTTTTAAACTTAAACTTTTAAACATAGAAAAAAAATTATGACTTGTAATGTTGCTTTCATAGGTCTTGGGGTTATGGGCTACCCAATGGCTGGATATATATCAAAAGCTGGACACAATGTAACTGTTTTTAATAGAACCAAATCAAAAGCCGAAAAATGGATTGGTGAATATAAAGGTAAAATAGCAGAAACACCTGCTGAAGCAGCAAAGGATGCCGAATATATTTTTACATGTGTTGGTAATGATAACGACTTAAGAGAGGTAACCTTTGGAGAAAATGGTGCTTTCAAAAATATTCAAAAAGGTGCAGTCTATGTTGATAACACAACCGCTTCAGCAACTATAGCAAGAGAGATATACGAATATTCAAAAAAAAATGGATTTGGCGCATTAGATGCACCGGTTTCTGGTGGTCAAGCAGGTGCTGAAAATGGTGCTTTAACTGTAATGATTGGTGGTGATCAAACTGACTTCGATAAAGCACAAGATAAAATAGATTGTTATAGCAAAAAAATGAAATTGTTAGGATCAGCTGGAAGTGGTCAGTTAGCTAAAATGGTAAATCAAATATGTATTGCTGGATTAGTCCAAGGTCTGTCCGAAGGAATAAATTTTGGGATGAAAGCTGGATTAAATATGGAAGACGTAATCGAAGTTATTTCAAAGGGAGCAGCTCAGTCATGGCAAATGGAAAATAGATATAAAACAATGATTGATGATAAATTTGATTTTGGTTTTGCAGTTGATTGGATGAGAAAAGATTTAAAAATTGCTATGGATGAAGCTAAAAATAATGGATCATTATTACCTATTACAGAAATAGTTGATAAATATTATGGGGAAGTACAGAATATGAAAGGTAATAGATGGGATACTTCAAGTTTAATTAAAAGATTTAGGAAGTAATATGCAACCCTCATATTATGAGGATTTCTCAGAAATTAAAAAAAAAATTTGGTCATTACTAGATAATGCTGTTAAGGACAGAAGTTCACCATTTAGGATTCCAGTTTTTGCCTGTGGAAATCAAAATGATATTGATGGAAGAATTGTTGTCTTAAGAAAATCAGACCAAATAAATAATCTTGTACAATTTCACAGTGATATAAGATCAGATAAAATTAAAAAATTAAAAGCTAATAAAAATGCAGCATTGTTATTTTATGACAAAGATGAAAAGATACAGGTAAGATTGAAAGTTGAATGTATTGTAAATCACAACAACAATATTACAGAGGATTCTTGGTCTAAAACACAACATATATCTAGAAAATGTTATTTGGTTGATAATGGACCTGGAACTGAGTCAGATCTACCAACCTCTGGTCTAAAACCTGAATTAGATAATTTTGATTATACTAAAGAGCAAAGTGAAGAAGGTTATAAAAATTTTACAGTAATTCAGTGTAAAATTAAATCTATGGAATGGCTATATTTAGCAGCTAAAGGTCACAGAAGAGCAAAGTTTGATTTAGAAAACAAAAAAGATACTTGGTTAGTACCTTAAATTCCTTTCAGAATTATATTGCTACCAACAGCGTTTGCTAAACGTATTTCTTTAACTGGTTTGTATTCGTCTGAATGATACCATTCTAACGCCTTTTCATATGACGGAAATTTAATTATTACTATTCTTGGAAAATTATCTTCTCCTTCAACTACTAGATGATCACCTCCTCTAGCTAGATACTCACCACCATACTTTTTTATTACTTCTGGTACCTTCTCAACATACTCTTTGTACTTTTCGGGATTTGTTACTTTTAATTGCGCAATCACATAACCTACTGGCATCTTTTCCTCCTTTTAAAAAATTGATTTTGAATATTTTTTCCAATTATCTTGATAATGTTTTGTATTTTCAAATACTGCTTTTTTTTCTTCCTCAGTAACTTCTCTAATAACTTTTCCTGGAGAGCCAACGACTAAAGAATTGTCTGGAATTACTTTATTTTCAGTGATTAAAGCTTTAGCACCAATAATACAATTTTTTCCAATATTAGCTTTATTTAGAATGACAGCACCAATTCCAATTAAACTGTTATCTCCTATAGTGCACCCATGAAGCATAACTAAATGACCAATAGTAACATTTTTTCCAACTTTTAAAGGACATCCGGGATCTGTATGTAATACACTTCCATCTTGTACATTAGATCCTTCGCCAATATGAATATTTTCAATATCTCCTCTTAGAACTGCATTAAACCAAATACTAGTGTTTTTTTCTAAATTCACATCCCCTATTATTGTGGCATTAGGAGCTACCCAATTTTCGCCAGAGTTTTTTGGTTTTTTATCTTTTAAATCATAAAACATAATCTATATATTTTACATTATGCCCATACAAACTCCAATATGTGATTTTGGTCAAAAAGCTATTTCATTTGAATTAAAATCTACTGATAATAAAATTCTATCCTTAAATGATATCAAAGGCGAAAATGGAACTTTAATAATGTTCATTTGTAATCATTGTCCATATGTAAAAGCTATTACAAAAGAATTAGTTGAAGATTGTAGTGAATTAAACAAAATTGGTATCAACTCAGTTGCTATCTGCTCAAATGACTTTGTTAATTATCCAGATGACTCGTTTGATAACATGATTAAGTTTTCAAATGAAAATAATTTCAATTTTCCTTACTTACATGATGAAACTCAAGAAATTGCTAAAGCATATGATGCCGTATGTACTCCAGATTTCTTTGGGTATAATAAAAATTTAGAACTTCAATACAGAGGACGATTAAGAGAACTTAAAAAGTTTATTCCAGTTAAAGACGGAGAAAGTGATTTGCTAAATGCTATGAGACAAATAGCTGAAACCGGAAAAGGTCCTAAAGATCAAATTCCAAGTGCGGGCTGTGGTATTAAATGGAAGTATGATTAATGTATCTTATTGTAACTAGATCATTCCCACCTGAGCTTGGTGGCATCCAAAGTCTAATTTGGGGTCTTTCAAGAGAACTATCTAAAAACTTCATGATAAAAGTTTTTGCAGATCATATAGAAGGTCACAAAGATTTTGATGAACAAGCCTCTTTTTCTATCGAAAGAGTTGGTGGAATTAAACTACTTAGAAAATATAGAAAAGCACAATTAATTAATGAATATATCAAAGAAAATAAAATAGATGGAATTATTGCTGATCATTGGAAAAGTTTAGAACTTATTAAAACTTCTAAGAAAAAATATTGTTTAATTCATAGTAAAGAAATCAACCACCCAAAAGGTTCTGGTCAAAATAAAAGAGTGATTAGTGTTTTAAATAATGTTGAAAAAGTTATAGCAAATTCTCAGTTTACAAAAAATCTAGCAATAGAACTTGGTATTAATTCAAATAAAGTAATTGTAATAAATCCAGGTGTGGATCCTGCTGAAGAATTAAATAAAAAAACTTTAGATAAAGTTGAAAGTATACTTAAAGTTAAAAATCCAAGACTAATTACAGTTTCAAGATTTGATAAACGTAAAAATCATGAAAAAATAGTAATGGCTTTAAGGAATTTAAAACAAATTTATCCTGATATTGTTTACATTTGTGTTGGATATGGAGATGAAGAAGAAAATATTAAGAAACTGGTGAAAGAACTAAATCTTGAAGCACAAGTTATGTTTTTTAAAGGTATAAGTAATGATTTAAAAAATGCTTTAGTTTCAAAATCAAATATCTTTGTAATGCCATCCATAATTCATAAAAAATCAGTTGAGGGATTCGGCATAGCGTATGTTGAAGCCGCACAATACAGTGTTCCATCCATAGGTGGTAAAGATGGTGGAGCTGCAGATGCAATTGATCATGGAAAAACTGGTTTAATATGTGATGGAAATAGTCTCGATGATATTTATTCTTCAATTTATTCAATGTTGGAAAATAAAAAATATTTAGAGCTTGGGAAAAATGCAAAAGAATTTGTGAATAAATTTCAATGGTCAAAAATAATTGAAGAATACAAAAAAATACTAAATTGATTTCAAATAATAAATTAGCAATTTTTTTAATTATAATCTCAGTTTTTTGCGGAACATTGATGTTAACTTTTTTAAAATTAGCACAAGAAGAAGTTAATGTTTATGTCGCCGGATTTTTTAGATTTTTATTTGGTTTCCTAATTATTTTTCCCTATATGTTAAAATCTAAATTTGAAGTTTTTAAAACAAATCATCATAAAAAACATTTTTTAAGAGCAGTTTTAAATTTACCTTCAATGCTGTTATATTTCTCAGCTTTAGTAATGATGCCAATTGAAAAAGCTACAGCTATATCTTTTGTGGTTCCTTTCATAGTAACGATATTGGCAGTTTTATTTCTAGGAGAAAAAATTTACATATACAGGAGTTTTGCACTGGTTTTAGGATTTATAGGAATGTTAATAATTTTAAGACCAGGAATAATTGAAATCTCTCTTGGAGTTTATATGGCACTGGCATCGTCTTTTATGTGGTCAATAGTAATTATAATTACAAAAACTATCGCAAAAGATGATAGCTCGATTACAATTTTATCTTATGGATACACGTATATGACAATTTTTAGTTTCATTATTGCGTTGTTTTATTGGCAAACACCTAGTTTTCAAACTTTGATTTATTTATTTTTTGCAGGTTTATTTGGTACATTGTTACATCTTTGCATAAATCACGCATACAAATTAGTAGATGTTAGTATGACACAACCATACTCGTTTCTAAGTTTAGTGTTTGCTTCTTTAATTGGATATTATGTTTTTAGTGAAACACCTGATCTCTTCACTTGGATTGGTGCTAGTGTTATATTTTTAGGTGTTTTAATCATGTCATATCGTGAAATGAAGCTTGATAAAGAAATCATTAGAAAACGTATAGATATTAAATCTTAATTTTTTCTCTTAAATGTTTTGTAAATATGCCAAACTACAATTAAAATTGTAGTTGCTAGGATACATGCAGTTAAAGTTCTGTCCCATAAAAATTCCCAAGATCCATTACTTAATAATAAAGATCGTCTCAAGTTTTCTTCCATCAATCCACCAAGTACAAAAGCTAATATCAAGGGTGGCATTGGGAAATCATATAATCTTAAAAAGGTTGCTACTACAGCTATCCCAATCATTAAATAAATATCAAAATTGTTAAATGACATTACGTAAATCCCAGTAACTGAGAAAAATAAAATTAAAGGAATTAAATAATTTTTAGGAACAGCAAGAATTCTAGCTATGTATGGAATAAGTGGTAAGTTTAATATCAGCAAGATTACCATTCCTATATACATAGACATAATAATAGACCAGAAAATTTCTGGGTTGGTCATATAAAGTCTAGGACCAGGCTGAACTCCAAAACCCAATAAAGCTCCTAACATAACAGCTGTAGTTCCACTTCCGGGAATTCCTAAAGTAAGCATTGGTACAAAAGAACCTGAACAAGCTGCATTGTTTGCAGTTTCTGGTGCTGATAAACCATTTACACTTCCTTTACCAAATTTTTCTTTTTCTTCATCACTGACAACATTTCGCTCCATGCCGTAAGCTAAGAAAGATGCAATAGTTGCACCTGCTCCTGGTAAAACACCAATTAAAAAACCAATTACAGATGATCTTGGAATTGTTTTGTACATTTTTGTTCGTTCCTCTTTATTAATTTTAATTGAACCTAGCTCAGTTAATGAAACTTGTTTAGCAGCACTGGTTGGATCGTTTCTTTTCAATATGATTGTTAAAGCTTCACTCATTGCAAATGTTGCCATAACAACAAGCACAAAGCTAATTCCATCAGTTAGGTTCATATTATCAAATGTAAATCTTGTAATATCAGATAAGCTATCTTGACCAACAGAAGCTAACATCAAACCAAGTACTACCATCATCATTGCTTTTAAAAATTGTCCTTTTGATGAAAAAGCGGCAATTGCTGTTAAACCTAATATCATTAAAGCAAAATAATCAGGTGATCTAAAAGATAAACTTACTTTTGACAAGCTTGGTGCCATGAATAATAAGTAAATTGCAGATAATGTTCCACCAGCAAATGAACTCCATGCAGCTATCGCTAAAGCTTTACCGGCTCTACCTTGCTGTGCCATAGGATAACCATCAAAAGAAGTTGCTACAGTTCCTGGAACACCTGGTGCATTTAATAATATAGAAGAAGTAGATCCACCAAATACAGCTCCATAATAAACCCCAGCCATCAAAATCAATCCTGTTGCAGGATCAAAACCATAAGTGATTGGTATCATTAATGCTATTGCTGTCATTGGACCAAGACCAGGAAGCATTCCAATGATTGTTCCAAAAAAACAACCAACCATAACCATTAATATGTTTTGAAATGTAAGTGCTGTTGTTAATCCAATTAATATTCCTTCAATCATCCCATAACTCCTATTGATTGTAAGAATGGATCCCTTAAATATATATCAAGAATACCGTGTAGGAGATACATAAAAGCAGCAACAAATGGAAAGGATAATAAAAACATTAAAATCCACCTTCGTTCTCCTAAAAAATAATATGAAGCAAATAAAAATAAAGAAGTGGTCAAAAAATAACCAACTTTTAAAATTGTAGCTCCGTAAATAATTGCAATGAGTATAAGAATACCTGTTTTTTTATATTCTAAATTTTTATGATCAACCTTAATAGTAGTTGGGTCTGGTAAAATAAGTTTTAATCCAGAGAAAAATAATCCTGCATAACCTAAATAAATCGGAAATGTTCGTGCATTAAATGGTGCATTTTCATCAAATGTAAAAACTTGAATTTGGTACGCAGTATATAAATAAAATGCTGAAAAAATAAAAAAGAGCAGTGATATAATTTTTGTAGTATTTATATTCACTGCTCTAATTTCAAATAATCTTAAGGATTAAATTACTCCTAGTTTTTTCATAAGAGCTGTCATTTCTTGAGTTTGTTTTTCTAAGAAAGAAACAAACTTGCCTTCTGGATTATAAATATTAACCCAAGCATTTCTTGCTCTGACAGTTTCCCATTCTGGAGTTTTTTGTACATCGCCAAGCATTTTTGCTATAGCTGATCTATCAGCATTGCTCATACCTGGAGGGCCAAAGAAACCTCTCCAGTTAACGAATTGTACATCGTATCCTTGTTCTTTAAGAGTTGGTGCATCTGGTGCATCAGAAACTCTTGAAGGAGCAGTGATACCAATAATTCTTACTTGGTCTCTTGCGCCCATCAATTCACCTAAACCAGTTGAAATGATTTGAGTTTCTCCAGATAAAAGTCCAGCTAAAGCTTTTCCACCAGCATCATAAGGAATGTATGCAACAGCATTTGGATCTGCGCCCGCAGCTTGGAAAGCTAAAGCACCAATCAAATGGTCCATACTTCCTCTTACTGAACCTCCAGCCATTTTAACTGAATTTGGATCTTTTTTATATGCATCAACTACATCTTTAAAATTTTTAAAAGATGAACTTTTTGCAACTGCAATAGCGCCATAGTCACCAATTACACCGGCGATCGGCACAACATCTTTATAAGATAAAGTACCACTTCCTTTTACATAACCTTTGTGTCTAGTAATTGATCTTAATACTAATGGTGTTGATTGAACTAAAACTGTATTAGCAGGTTTAGTATTGATCATGTAAGCTAAAGCTTTACCACCACCACCACCTGACATATTTTCAAATGATGCACTGCTTAACATTCCAGCTTTTGTTAAAGCTTCTCCAGTACCTCTAGCGGTTCCATCCCAACCACCACCAGCACCACCACCGATTACAAAGTGCAATTTATCAATTGCTACTGAGCTTGTAGTTGTTGCTGAGAATAATAGGATTGCTGAAAATAATACTGAAACTATTTTTTTTAAGTTTTTCATTATTTATCCCTCTCTAATTTAAAAAAGTAAGTTAATTATAGTCTTAATCTTTATTCAACCTCTAATTAAGTAACACAACTTTTAATTGAAACTATTTTCTCAAAAAAAATATTAACAAAACTTGGAATTTTATTAATTTTAAAAATTAAATTTTCACTTTATTGACTAATACATTTTTTCTTATCTTTTACATAGTTGATGATAGAAGCTTAATAAATGATTAATCATCAAATCAAATCTTATCTTGAAAATGCAAAACAAGTATTTTCATTTAAATTTATTTCTGTTCTAATAATTTCTTTTCCTAGCGCAATCATTGCTCAATATTTTAATATTCCACTAGCTTGGTTTTTAGGACCTATGATTGTAACTTCAATTGCCGCTTTATCAGGTCTAAAAATCATTATGCCTAATATTGTATTAAGTTTTATCTTAATAATTTTAGGTCTGCATATTGGAAATTACATAGACCAAAATCTATTTAATCAAATGCTTGATTGGATTTGGACTTCATTAATTATGTTAATCTACATAATAATTTGTATTTTAGTTGTCGCTAAATACCTCCAAAAATTTGCAAGTTATGGAGAAAAAGCTTCAATATTTTCAGCAGCACCTGGTGCACTGGGTCCTTTAATGATTTTAGCAGAAAATGAAAAAACTGATTTATCTCAAGTTGCAACTTCTCACTTAATTAGATTAATAATCATAATAACTGTCATCCCATTTATTATAGTTAATAATACTGACAACAATGTTTTATTAAATGACGACTTCAATTATTTTGCTCAAAATCATTTAAATTTAATTCTACTTATTATTGCATCTTTGTTTTTTATTTTTGTTTTTGATAAAATTAGAATTCCTGCAGCTTTACTATCTGGAACATTATTTGCGAGTGGTTTGTTGCAAATTACTGATATAGCTTCTTATAAATTGCCAGATGAAACAGTAAATTTTTGCCTGCTAATTCTTGGCTCCTCAGTTGGTTGTAGGTTTGCTGAAAAAACTGTTAAAGAGATAGCTAATAATTCTCTTCACAGTATTGTAGCTACTTCTATTTTGGTAGTGTTAGGTTTGGTTGCGGCTTATGTTGCAACATTTTTTGTTGAGACAAATATTTTAACTTTAATATTATCTTATAGCCCCGGTGGAATTTATGAGGTAGCAGTTATAGCAATTGCTTTTGATTTAGACCCAGACTTTGTTGCTTTTCACCATATAATAAGATTACTTTTCATACTTTTCACAGTCCCTGTATTTTTAAGAGTAATTGAAAAAATTAAGAAATAATTTCAGAAAGTCTTTCAAAAACTTTTTCTGCTGAAAGTTTAGATAGTTCGGGGGCTTGTATTGCTTTAAAATTTTCTCTTTCAATACTTACTTTAAAAGGAGATGTATGAGATCCAAATAAAGCGATTCCTTTTGAACCTAAATGTGCTGTCATATGCGCTGGTCCAGTATCATTAGCAACAACAAATGAACTATCTTTAATTAATGTTGCTAACTGAGAAATATCTAAGGCTTTGCCATTGTCTAAAACGCAAAGTGCGTTAATATTTGTTGCATCTTTAATTTCATCTGGTCCAGGTGCAATTACTACTTTAAATTTATTTTCTGACTTTTCATTAATCATAGAAATTAACTCATTATAATAAGGCCATTTCTTTGAAGTTAAATGAGGCGAACAAAAAGGAAAAAGAAGAATATATTTATCCAATTGATGGTAATTTTTTATTTGAGATATGTCTGTTGTGCTCCATGAAAAATCAGGTTTCAAAGTATGATTTGTATTGATGCTTGAAGTTTTTAATTGATAATCAAATCTAGACAAAACAGAGTCTTTATCAAAATCTTGTTTTGCGGTTCCTTCAGGTAATGTTGTATCAGTAGATGACCAAGTATCTTTTGTTGCTTTTGGAAATAAAATTTTTTTATAAAAAGCTGTTCTACTTGAGTTTTGAAGATCATAAACTTTAGTAAAATTATATTTTTTTATACTTTTCATTAATGAATATAAATAAATCAGATTTAGTCTTGATAATCGTTTATCCAAAATAATATTAGAAATATGGGGATTTTTTTTAAATAAATCATAGTAGGGTTTAGTTGTGAGTAAATGAATTTCATCTTCCTTATGATTCTCAGAAATATCTTGAATTGCACCACAAGCTTGAGCTATATCACCTAAAGATCCATGTTTAATGATTAAAATATTAGACATATTTTTAACAATTTAACATAGTATAAAATTTAATGAATAAAATTATAGTAGAAGTGTCTGTAGGCGAGCTTTTAGACAAAATTTCAATCTTAGAAATTAAAAAAGAAAAAATTAAAGATCCTGAAAAACTAAAATTTATAACCAATGAACATTCGATTCTTAAAGATCAGTTTGAAAAAAATGTTAAATCAGACGATAAACTAAATAAACTATTCCAAGATTTAAAAGAAATTAACGCCAAGCTTTGGTTAATAGAGGACGATAAAAGAGATTGTGAAAAAAATAAGGACTTTGGTGATAAATTTATAAAATTATCTAGAGATGTTCATTTTTTAAATGATGACCGAGCAAAAATTAAATTAGAAATGAATAATCACACTGGGTCAACTATTAGAGAGATAAAAGAGTACACTAGTTATTAAATTAATTAGCAAACAACCAAACCCCTACTAAAACTAATATTGCACTACCTATTAAATTTAAAATTTTCAAGTATTTTTGTGCAATTAGATTTCTAAATTTTCCAAAAATTAGAGCATAACAGCTATCGAAAATTGTAGCTACAAGAACAAACAATAAACCTAAATATATTATTTGAAAGCTTATTGAATGCTCTAAACTGATAAATTGAGGAAGAAATGATCCTAGAAACAAAAAAATTTTAGGATTTGTTAGTATTACTATCAATCCTTGGAGAATAAATCTTTTATTATATTTTTCAGATTGATTGTTATTTAAATTTATTTTGGAATTAAATGTAATTATTCCAAGAATTATTAAATAAATTGCACCAAGTATTCTTACAGTTTTTATTATCTGGTCTACAAATGGAGAGATAAATTCAAACCCAAGAGCTAGTAACAAAATTAAAATTAAAACACCGATCTGTGTTCCCAATATATTTAATAGACCTGCTTTAACTCCAAACTTTAGAGAATTTGCAATTATTAAACTTACAGTTGGTCCTGGAACAATAACCACTAAAAAACTTGCGATAATAAAAAATAATAATTCCATAAAAAGGAAAATTAATTATTAAATATTTTTGGAAACCAATCTTCTCTCATCAAGTCTCCTGTTTTTAAATTGATACCATCAAATGGTGGTGAAGTAGATCCTCCTCTATCAATATATTTAACATCATCCCCTATAAATCTCATTGAAAAAGCCCTTCGAGCTTTAGAAGTATTGTTTGCTGTTGAACCATGTACAGTTTTAAAATTAAACAAAACAGCATCACCTAAACTTAGTTCTGGAATTAAAATATTTTTTTTAAATTCTTCTTCTGAAGGTAAATCCATAAAAGAACTGTCATTTTTATACCAAGACCGGTTATTTGACCACTTTGTAGGTCTAATTAATTTTGTCCATTTGTGAGAGGCTAAAATCAATTTAAGATTATTTTTCTGATCAACTTTATCTAATGGAATCCAAAAACTTCCTGTGTTGTTACCATCTACACAGTAATATGGCATATCTTGATGCCAAGGTGTTTCTTTGTGAGTACCTGGATCCTTTATAAAAATGTGTTCATGAAAAATTTGAATAAATTTAGAATTAGTTGCTTCTGCCACTATTTGAGCCCCAGGTGAATTATATAAACAATCCTTAAATTCTTCTATTCTTTCCCAGTTACAATAATCCTCAAAAAATCTTCCATTATTATCAATTACGTTTTCTCTACTGTGTTTACTTGGATTATCTAAAACTTTTTGGAAACCTTTTCTAAGTGGTTCAATCCAATCTTTAAATACATTTTTAATTATTATGACACCATCATTTTGATAATCTTTAATTTGTCTGTGAGATAAAAACATTTTTACTGTTGAAAGCTATACTTTTTCTCTAAATATTTGATTACGTTGTGAATGATAAAAGTCATGAACAAATAAATTCCACCAGCAACAATGAATACCTCGATTGGTTTAAAAGTTGTTGAAATTATATATTTAGCAACTCCAGTTAAATCCATTAAAGTTACCGTACTTGCTAAAGAAGTTCCTTTCATCATCAATATGATTTCATTTCCGTATGCAGGGAGTGATTGTCTAATAGCAATTGGAATTTGAATTTTATAAAAGATTATCTTATTAGATATACCTAAGCTTTTTCCAGCTTCAATAATTCCTGGTTTTATTGTTTGAAATGCTGATCTTAAAATCTCAGAGGTATATGCGCCTGTATTTAAAGTAAATGCTATTATTGCACACCAATAAGGTTCTTTTAAAATAACCCACAAAAAGGTTGTTCTTAAATATTCAATTTGTCCTAAGCCAAAATAAATAATGAAAATTTGAACTAATAAAGGTGTCCCTCTAAATATATATGAATACCCATAAGCAAATTTATTAATAAAGATATTTTTGTTTAATCTTAAAATTGCGAAGAAAAGACCTAGGAATAATCCAAAAAATAATGATGCAGATAATAATTTTAGTGTGACTACTGTTGCTCCTAAGAGTTTAGGGAAACTGGTGATCATTAAATCAAAATCCATTAATACCCCCTGCTATATCTAACTTCTAACTTGTTAATTAATTTCATGCTCACATAAGTAAGCAACAGATATAAAACTGCTGCAAATGAATAGAAGAATAATGGATCTCTTGTTGAACCAGCTGCAATATATGATTGTCTCATTATTTCAACCAATCCAGTAACTGAAATAAGAGAAGTGTCTTTTAATGTTATTTGCCAAACATTGCTTAAATTTGGAATAGCTAACCTTAGCATTTGAGGTAAAATTATTTTATAGAACTGCCCAAACTTATTTATTCCAAGAACCTTTGCAGCTTCAAATTGTCCTTTATCTATAGATTGTATAGCACCTCTAAATACTTCTGTTGAATAAGCACCAGAAATAATTCCAATAGCCATTGAGCCAGTAATAAAGGCGTTAATTTCTATGTATTCATAATACCCAAAAATAGAAGCTACATACATGATCGCTCCACTGCCACCAAAAAAGAAAAGGTAAATTACTAGTAGTTCAGGTACTCCACGGATTACCGTTGTATAAAAATTACCAACTAAATTTAAAGTTTTATATTTTGAAAGTTTTAAAGGTGTAAAAATTAATGCAAAAAAGAAACCAACTAACATTGCTGTAATCGATACAGCAATTGTCATTAAGGTTGCGTAAAATAACTCATCACCCCAACCTGTTTTACCAAATGTTAGAAGTTCCATATAGATTGGCGACTATATATTATAGTCGCCAAATCTGAAAATGATTACATAGATGCGTCGAAACCAAAGTGTTTAATAGCAAGCTTGCTAATAATACCTTTTTTTCGAGCTGTATTAATCGCTTTGTTGAAATCTTTAAGTAATTTTGCATCTCTTTTTCCAATTGCATCATCACCACCTTGTCTAATTCCAACACCAACACCATTACCAAATGCGCCTCCTGAAAATGTTGGTCCAACTAACACAACTGGTTTACCTGATTTGTCAGCGTAATCTGTAAATGCAACTGCTGCAGCTAATGCAACATCACATCTACCAGATGTTAAATCTAAGTTGACTTCGTCTTGAGTTTTATAAGTTCTAACATTTACACTTCCTACGTCACCTGACTCTAAAAAGTTTTGGTGAATAGTTCCTGTTTGTGTACAAACAGTTTTACCAGCAAGTGCTCCTGTTAAAGTTTTAAGAGCTTTCTTAACATCAGATCCACCTAATGATAAATTAATACCTTCTGGTGTATCCATGCCCTCTAAACTTGAACCTTTCATTACTGCAAGAGATGCAACTTCATCAGCATAACCTTGTGAAAAAGTAATTGTTTTTTGTCTCTCAGCTGTGATAGACATTCCAGCCATAATCGCATCAAATTTTCTCATCAATAATGCAGGGATCATTCCATCCCAGTCTTGTTCAACTATAGTGCACTCATGCTTCATAATTGCACAAAGTTCATTAGCTAACTCAACCTCAAAACCAATAAGATTACCTGAAGCGTCTTTTGAATTCCACGGCGGGTAAGCACCCTCAGTTCCAATTTTTATTTTATCAGCATAAACGTTTCCGATTAATAATAAAGAAGCTAGAACTGTTAAAATAGTTTTTTTAAATATATTCATTATTTTCTCCTTTAATTAGGAATAATTATTTCACAGTTTTAAATAAGAAAAAAGAAAAATTAATGATTTATAGAAGAGGAAAAATTCCAAGAACAATCAAAACTAGGTATGTAAACTCTTGATAATTTTGCGTTTCCAAAGTTTTGGTTAAATACATTTAACCAATTTTCAACCTGCTGTGGTTTTTTATCCTGACTTCCAACTTGTGCGGTAATAACTCCTTTTGGCTTCAAAATTCTTACAAGCGAGTCCATGTTCTTTGCAGCTAAATCTATACAAAATTGATCATCATTAAGATCGACAAAAATATGATCATAAGTATCATCACCTACAGCTTTAATACTTTCAAATGCATCACCCCATACACATTTAACAGAATTTTTTTCGGTTGCTTTATTGCCAATATCTCCAAGATGTTTATTACATACGTCAACTACTTCTGGGTCAAGTTCGTACCAATCAATAAAATTAAAATTCTTTGAAATACATTCTCTTGCAACTCCACCATCACCACCACCTATAATAGCAGCTCTATCATTATCTTTGTTTAAATCTAAACTAGAACCAACGAAAGTAGAACTGTATAAATGTTCGTCAGTAGCAGCAACTTGTATCTCACCATCTATAAATAAAGATTTTCCAAATTGTTCTAAGTCTAAAATTTCAATATGTTGACCTACCTTAGATTTAAAGTCTTCTAAAACATCATTAACCACATATGATTTTTGTAATCCTGGTGAGCTATAAATATCATGATAAAGAGATTTGGTATCTCTATTAAACTCTTTTTTTACTATTCTTTTATGTTCAAATTCTTTTTTTACTATATCAATAGCAACTGATGGACTAATCTTTCCACAAGTAAAGAAATCAAAACTTATAATTCCTTTTTCTGGAAATGTATGGAAGCTGATATGGCTTTCTGCCAACAAAGCAAGAATTGTAAATCCTTGAGGTTCAAATTTATATTTGGAAATTTTAAGTATTGTAACATTTGCAGCTTTTGCAATTTTATTGATTACTGTTTCAAATACCGAAGGATCGTATTCTTTTGTGGTGCCGATAATGTCTAGAGTTATATGTTCTCCAACTTTAGTCATTAGTTATCCCCTTTTATAATTCTGTGACTTGGATAAAACTTTTTTCATTTCTTTTAACGAAAGAATCTTAGGCTTACCCAATTTAAGGCTCGTTATATACTGAAGTGATATATTTTCAACCTCTTCAGCTAGTTCAAAAGCTTTTGATAAATTCTCCTCAAATGCAATCTGACCGTGATTTGCAATCAAGCAAGCTTTTCTTCCATTTAAAGCACTTAAAATATTTTTTGATAATGCTTTAGTCCCATAGGTTGCATATTTTGCACATTTAATATCGTGACCTCCAGCCATGGCTACCATGTAATGAAAAGATGGAATTCCTCTCTTATGAGTAGAAATTGCTGTTGCATTAGTTGAATGAGCGTGAACAATTGCATTAGCTTCTTTTTTATTAATATAAATATCTTTATGAAATTGCCATTCTGTTGATGGAATTCCTTTTTTTTTATCAAACTTTCCCTCCAATGAAACAAAAACAATATCTTTATTTTTAAGAGAAGAATATTTTTTTCCGGAAGGGGTAATTAAAAAACCATCTTTATATCTTGCTGATATATTACCAGATCTAAGAGCTGATAGCTTTCTGCTGTTAAGCATTTTTGAATAATTTATAATTTCAGCCTTAATTTTCCTCATTAAAAACAACTTGATTTTAAGTTAATTTAAGAACAGACTACATAAATATTAAAATGGCCGATACAATAAAATATTTTCTAGAAGAAAGCAAAATGCCAAAAACTTGGTATAATATTGCTGCTGATCTTCCAAAACCTCTAGATCCAGTTTTGCATCCAGGAACTCTTAAACCTATAGGACCAGATGATTTAGCTCCATTATTTCCAATGGCTTTAATTGGACAAGAAGTTTCTCAGGAAAGAGAAATTGAAATTCCGGAACCAGTTAGAGATATTTATAAACAATGGAGACCTTCTCCACTTTACAGAGCTAGAAAATTAGAAAAATTTTTAGATACACCTGCAAAAATTTACTATAAATATGAAGGAGTAAGCCCATCTGGAAGTCACAAACCTAATACTGCAGTTGCACAAGCTTTTTATAATAAAGAGGAAGGAACAAAAAAAATAACCACTGAAACTGGTGCGGGTCAATGGGGAACTTCGCTTGCTTTTGCGTGTAAACTGTTTGGAATAGAACTGGATGTTTATATGGTTAAAGTTAGTTTTGAACAAAAGCCATATAGAAAACTAGTAATGCAGACATATGGTGCAAGATGTGTTGCAAGTCCATCAGATGAAACTGAAAGTGGAAAAGCTATTTTAGCAAAAGATCCAAATAATACAGGTAGTTTAGGTATTGCTATTTCAGAGGCAGTAGAAATGGCAGCAAAAAATCCTGACACTAAATATGCGCTTGGTAGCGTTTTAAATCATGTTTTAATGCATCAAACGATTGTAGGTAATGAAGCTTTACTTCAAATGGAAATGGCTGATGATTATCCAGACATATTAGTTGGTTGCACTGGAGGTGGAAGTAATTTTTCAGGATTAGTTTTTCCATTTATAGGTAAAAATTTTAGAGAAGGAAAAAACACTAGAGTAATAGCTTGTGAACCAAAATCGTGTCCTTCACTTACAAAAGGGAAATTTGTTTATGATTTTGGTGATACTGGAAGATTAACACCGTTAATGAAAACACATACTTTAGGGTCTCAATTTATTCCACCAGCAACACATTCTGGAGGATTAAGATACCATGCAATGGCGCCTATGGTTAGTCATCTTAAGGAAATAGGTGCAATAGAAGCAAAATCATATGGTCAAAAAGAGTGTTTTGAAGCAGGAGTTAATTTCGCAAGAACAGAAGGAATCGTTCCAGCTCCAGAAGCTACTCACGCAGTTAAAGGTGCAGTTGATGCAGCATTAGAATGTAAAAAAAATGGTGAAGCCAAATCAATTCTATTTAATCTTTGTGGACATGGTCACTTTGATATGAAAGCTTATGGTGATTATTTTGAAGGAAATTTAGCTGAAGATAAATTTGATCAAGCAAGCGTAGACAAAGCATTAGAGGAACTTCCAAAAATTGCTTAATATAAAAATTGAGTCTCATTAAACCATTTAGCGGAATAAGACCTAAAAAAAAATTCGCAAAACAAATAACTTCTCCTAACATCAGTTATATTGATAATTATAAACCAAGTAAAAAATTAAATTTTCTTAATTTATTAAATACTTTTAATATAAATAAATCAAAAAAAATGCTTAATTCTCTTAAAGAGAAAGGCATTATTCAAAAAGATCAATCTAATCATTTCTATTTATATCGAATTACATACAGTAAGAATAAATTACTTGGAATTGTTGGAAAAATAAATTTAGAAAATTATGATGACAAAAAAATATTAGGTCACGAGGAGACTTTTGTTGAAAGGATAAGAAAAAGAAAAGAACAATTATTAAAGTTTAATAGTCAAATAAGCCCCATTTATACAACGTACAAGACTAATTCAAATTCTTTAAAGAAGTTAAATCGTATTTTTAAATTCAAGCCAGATTATAATTTTACATCTAAAGACAAATGTAGGCATGAGCTTTGGGTTGTTAAAAAAAACAGTATAGAAAAATTACTTAGAAATTATCTTAAAAGTATAAAGAAAATATATATATGTGATGGACATCATCGAATTCAAGCAATGCTCAAAAGTAAAAAGAAAATTGCTCCAATGATAATTGCTTTTCCTTATAAACAAGTAAATATATTGGATTACAATAGAGTGGTAAAAACTAACTTAAAGTTTAATAAAATTAAGAAAATAATTTCAAAACATTTTTCTATAAATATTTCTAAAAAAAATAAAAAACTAAAACAAAATCAAATCGAAATGTACGTAAATAAAAAATGGCATACTCTTCAGCTTTTTAAAAAATCAAAAGAATTAGATGTAACAATATTAAGGAAATTAATATTAAATAAAATCTTGAAAAATAAAAAAAATATTGAATTCGTATCAGGTTTTAAAGGTAAAAAAGTTTTAGAAAATTTAGTTAATTCTAAAAGGTATGATTTGGCATTCAAGTTATATCCTACTAATATTTCACAAGTTTTATCTTTTGCCGAAAAGAGAAAGTATATGCCACAAAAATCCACATGGTTTCACCCAAAACCACTCGATGGATTAATTTCCTCTAAAATTATTTCTTAAATAATTCTTTTAAACCATCAGATGAAGCTTTAGAAATCCCTCTTTCTGTAATCAAACCTGTTACATATTTTGCAGGTGTAACATCAAAAGCTAAATTTATTGCCTTACTTTTTTTAGGATATATCAAAACTTTCTTAAGTTGATTATTCTCATCAACACCCTCTACATGAGATAATTCCTCTGAATTTCTTTCCTCGATAGGAATATCTTTAGCTTCTTTAATATCCCAATCAATTGTTGAACTTGGGAGTGCTACATAAAATGGAACATCATTATCATGAGCTGCTAGCGCTTTAAGATAGGTTCCAATTTTATTGCAAACATCTCCGTTAGATAAAGTTCTGTCTGTTCCTACTATGCACATATCAACTTGTCCTCTCTGCATTAAAATACCACCTGTATTATCAGCAATGATAGTATTTGGAATTTTTTCTTCATTTAATTCATATGAAGTTAAATTAGCACCTTGGTTTCTTGGTCTTGTTTCGTCTACCCATACATGCACTGGTATACCTTTTTTATGTGCATGATAAATTGGTGATGTGGCTGTACCCCAATTAATTGTTGCCAACCAACCTGCATTACAATGTGTTAATATGTTTACTGTATCTTTCTTTTTATTATAAATTTCTTCAATTATTTTTAATCCATTAATACCAATATTTTCACAAAACTTTTCATCTTGATCGCATATTTCTTTTGCTTCATTTAAAGCAATACTTGCTATTTGTTCACCGTTAATTCCTGCTAATTTTTTTATCATTCGGTCTACAGCCCATTTTAAATTAATAGCAGTAGGTCTTGATTGAATTAATTCTTTTGCACTTTTTTTTATAAATTCTGGATCATTATTTTCTTGAACTGCCAAAGCTAGACCGTAAGCAGCTGTTCCTCCAATTAAAGGAGCTCCCCTCACTTTCATTATTTTAATAGCGCTTATTGCATCTTTTACTGTCTTTAATTCTTTAATTATAAATTGATGAGGAAGTTTGGTTTGGTCAATTATTTTTACAACATTTTCCTCATACCATATTGTTCGATAATCTTTACCTTCAATCTTCATTTAGATAAAACTCTTCCAGCTATTGTTTTAAGTTTACCAATTGTTTTTTTTGTTCTTTTTTCAGGGGCAGTTATTATAGCAACATCTAAACAATTG
Organism: uncultured Pelagibacteraceae bacterium; assembly: GCA_902596185.1. Lineage (GTDB taxonomy): Bacteria > Pseudomonadota > Alphaproteobacteria > Pelagibacterales > Pelagibacteraceae > Pelagibacter. The sequence continues at coordinate 21,388 of CACJSX010000002.1, read as the reverse complement.
TTTGTTGGATCATTTGGATCAATATGATCTTCAAAATTATCAATCAAATTTTTAATCATAATTTTAGCTTTTTCAGCGTTTCCTAATAAAACTTTGATTACTTGTTGAACATCAACATTTTCATGATCTGGATGCCAACAATCAAAATCAGTAACCATTGAAACTGATGCGTATCTAATTTCAGCTTCTCGCGCCAATTTTGCCTCTGGCATATTGGTCATACCAATTACATCAGCTTTCCATGATCTATATAAATTTGATTCTGCTAATGTTGAAAATTGTGGTCCTTCCATAACCACATAAGTTCCTTTTCTTTGATATTCTATGTTTGATTTTTTAATTGCGTCTTCACAGGCGTTCATTAATCCCTTGGATGTTGGATGCGCCATTGAAACATGGGCAACAATCTCATCGTCAAAAAAAGTTTTTGTCCTTGCAAAAGTTCTATCAATAAATTGATCTATAATAACAAATTTTCCAGGTTGCAAATCTTCCTTAAGAGAACCTACAGCTGATACAGAAACAATGTCGGTAACTCCTAGTTGTTTAAGAGCATCTATATTTGCTCTAAAATTAATATTTGAGGGGGAAACAAAGTGCCCTCTTCCATGTCTTGGTAAAAAATAAACTTCCTTGCTATTATATTTAGTTTTTAAGATCTGATCAGATGGACTTCCCCATGGTGTTTTTAAATCGAGCAATTCTCTATTTTTAAATTCCTCAACATCATAAAGACCACTGCCACCTATAATTGCTAATTTATTTGTTGTCATAATTTAAAATTTATTTATTTATACTTTTATATTCTACTATTATGAACTTAAAAAATTATATTAGATCAATACCTGATTACCCAAAAAAAGGTATTTTATTTAGAGACATAACTACATTGATTAAAGATGAAAACGCATTTAGCGAAACAATTAATCAAATAGTTGAAAGATCAAAAAAATACAATTTTACAAAAATTGCAGCAATAGAGTCCAGGGGTTTTGTATTTGCTTCAGCAGTATCATATATTTTAAAAAAACCGTTTATAATGCTTAGAAAGAAAAATAAACTACCTGCAGAAGTCCATTCTGTAGATTTTGAGTTAGAGTATGGAACTGCGACTATTGAGGTTCACAAAGACTCTATAAATGAAGAAGACAAAGTTTTAATCATTGATGATTTAATAGCAACAGGTGGCACTGCTGAAGCTGCAGCAGAACTAATTGAAATTTCAAATGGTAAAGTTGCTTCATTCATATTTGTAATTAATTTGTTCGATCTAGGAGGATGTGAAAATTTAATAAAAAAAAATTACAAAGTAGAAAACCTAATTGAATTTCCAGGTCATTAAATATTTATTTTAGGTCTATAAAAAGATTTTTTTCCAAATAAAGCATTTAGATATCCACGACATCTTTGCAAATATATCTGTTTCTTTTTTTTATTTATAAAAAAGTAAAATAAAACTTTTGTAATTGCAGATAAAAATACAGGCAAACCATTTAACAAAGCAAATGAAAACCCGAAATGTTTTTTGTTGTAATAAAATTTTGACCATATCCAATGCCAATTTCTTGAAAGCTCAACTTCATACGCATATTCATCACTAACTGCTCTAGCTCCAAGATGTTTAATCCTCGATTTTGGAATTATAAAAATATTTTGATTACACTGACTTAATCTTTTACAAAAATCATCATTTTCAAGATACATGAAAAAATTTTCATCAAAATATTTTTTATTTCGAAAATCATTTACTTGATTTATTTTATTTAAATTTAAAAGCATTGCAAATCCATCAACACTTTTGACCTTAAACGGATTTAGATTATTTATATTTTTTTTATCTTCTTGTTTAATTTTATAATTTGGATACTTATCGTCTTCTGATAATGGAGCAAGTACAGCAAATGACTCTATTTTTTTTGATTCATTAATAATTTCACTAATTGTATTATCTTGTAAAATTACATCTGGATTAAGTATTAAAGCATAATCAGTCTTTACATTATTAAGTCCTAAATTGTTCCCTGAACCCATTCCTAAATTTGAAGATGATAATATACACTCAACATTTTCATACTTTTTTTCCAAACTATCTTTAAAATTTTGATCATTTGAATTATCAACTACTATTATTTTAATTTGATCAGATATAGATTTGATACAATTATCAATTACTTTTTCACTTTTAAAAGTGACAATTACGATTGTTAAAGTTTGCCTAGATATTGACATATGATATGTGTATCAAAATATACTAATACTTTTTACTAATGTAAAAAAATAATTTAACTGATGAAAAAAATAATTGTAACCGGTGGTTTAGGTTTTATAGGTAGTAACTTAATTGAACTTTTACTGAAAAAAAATTACAAAGTTATAAATATAGATAAGGTTACCTATTCTTCAAATTTCTATAATATAAAGGAATTTAAGAATTCAAAAAATTACAATTTTATTAAATGTGATATAAAGGAGTATAAATTTAGAAAAATATTATTAAAACTTAAACCCTCATGTTTATTTAATCTGGCTGCTGAAACCCATGTTGATAGGTCAATAGATAATCCAGAGAGTTTTATTCAAAGTAATATTGTGGGTGTTTTCAATTTACTTGAAGGCTTTAAAGATTTAACAAAAAAATATAAATCTAAATTGATTCATATTTCAACAGATGAAGTTTATGGAGATGTATTAAAAGGTAGGTCTTCTGAAAGTTATGCCTATCAACCAAGTTCGCCTTATGCGGCTAGTAAAGCAGCCTCAGATCATTTAGTTAGCTCTTACATTAGAACTTATAAGATACCTGCAATTGTGACGAATTGTTCAAATAATTATGGTCCTAAACAACATCCTGAAAAACTTATACCAAAATTAATTTATAATATTTTAAACAACAATCCTTTACCAATTTATGGAAAAGGCAAAAATTCTAGAGAATGGATTTATGTTAAAGATCATTGTGAAGCCCTTATAAAAGTTTATGAAAAAGGAAAAATAGGAGAATTTTATAATATCGGCTCAAATAAAAATTTAAATAATATTGAGGTTTGTAATAAACTAATTTCTGAGTCAAAAAAAATACTTTCACTGGGGAAAAATGTAAAAATAAATTTTATAAAAGACAGACCTGGCCATGACGTAAGATATGCTCTTGATAGCAATAAAATAAAAAAAAAATTAAAATGGCATCCTAAAACAAATTTTAATGAAGGAATACGATTAACTTTTAATTGGTATAACAATAACAAAACATATTATAATTCTTTATCAAAAACAGATATAACAAAGAGATTAGGAAAAAATGATAAATAAAGGAATTATTTTAGCTGGAGGAATGGGTACTAGAATGAGTCCTTTAACAAAGGCTGTTAATAAACAATTGCTTCCAATATATGATAAACCTTTAATTTATTATCCATTGTCAATTTTGATGTTAGCAAAAATAAAAAATATTTTAATTATTGTTAACAAGGGGCAATTAAATCAATACAAAAAATTATTACCTAATGGAAAGAATTTAGGACTAAATATTACTTTTAAAGAACAAGATAGACCTAGAGGCTTACCTGATGCGTTCATATTAGGTGAAAAATTTATAAATCAATCTAATGTAGCAATGATACTTGGTGATAATTTTTTTTACGGTCAAAATTTATCAAAACTTTTGCATAATTGTGCAAAATTGAAAAACGGTGCAAAAATAATTCTTCATAGTGTTCAAAATCCAGAATTATTTGGTGTAGCAAAGATTAATAATAAAAATAAAAAAATTTTAAAAATTATTGAAAAACCAAAAAAATTTGTTTCTAACCACGCAATTACTGGTTTATATTTTTTTGATAAAAATGTCGTCAATTATGCAAAAGAATTAAAACCCTCAAAAAGAGGAGAATTGGAGATAATTGATCTAATAAATAAATATAAAATTAAAAATAAACTCACAGCAGAATTTATTGGACGTGGTGGAGCTTGGCTAGATACTGGGTCAATTAGTGATTATTACAAGACTTCTGCTTTTGTTCAGGCTATAGAAAATAGACAGGGATTAAAAATTGCCTGCATAGAAGAAATAGCACATCTAAATGGATGGATTAAAAAAAAGGAAATTCAAAATCAAATAAAGTTTTATGGAAAGTGTGAATATTCAAATTACTTAAGAAATTTAATTAAATAAATTAGTGAAAAAAATAATATTAACAGGTTCAACAGGTTTCATAGGATCACAGTTACTTAAAGAATTATCAAAAAATTATAAAATTTACATAACTTTGAGAGCAAAGACAAAAAAAATTACAAATAATAAAAATGTTGTAAAAATTTTTTTTAATAACTATGAGGTTTTAAGTAAAAAATTAAAAAAATTAAAAGTTAATACTGTTATTCATTGTGCTACCCATTATGTTAAACATCATAAATTTGAAGATTTAAAAAAATTAAGTGATTCAAATATATTATTTGGTAATGTACTTTTAGAAAATCTTGAGTGCATGGGTGTAACAAAATTTATTAATTTTTCAACAGTTTGGGAGAACTATGATGGTAAAAAAGATAATAATTTCAATTTATACTCTGTGTATAAATCGAATTTTACTAAAATAATGAATTTTTACAAAAAAAAACTAAATAATATAAGTTTTTTGAATTTAACCATTTCAGATACTTTTGGGAAAAATGATAAAAGAAATAAAATTATCAACATATTAAAAAATAACTATAAAAAAAATTTACAGACAAAAATAATTTCTAAAAATTTATATCTTAATTTGCTTAATGTTGTAGATATTAATAATGCTCTAATTTTAATTTTAAAAAATAAATATAAATCTGGTTCATATCTACTTTCTAACAAAAATGATTTTAAAATAATTAATATTATAAAACAATTGAACAAAATTTCTGAAAAAAAAATTAAAGTGAGATGGCTGTCAGATAAGGTTATTAAAGAAAAAACTTATAAGTATAATATTCTCAAAAATTGGAAACCGCTTAACAGTAAAATTGAGGATATAATTAATGTAATTACTGGATAAATTTAATTGAGTTTTTTTTAATATTAGCTAAATACGACCAATGAAAAAAATTTATTATGGTAAAGCTGTATACGATCACAAAGAAATAAATGCAGTATTAAGTGTTCTGAAAAATGATAGCTTGTCTCTTATTGATGGAAAAAAAGTAAAATATCTTGAAAGGAAAGTTTCTAAAATTTTTGGAAAAAAGTATGGTCTGATGGTTAATTCAGGTTCCTCAGCAAATCTTTTAGCGCTTTCAGCATATAAATTTAAAAAAGGTTCAGAAATTATTACTCCAAATTTAACTTTTTCAACGACAGTCGCACCCATTTATCAATTAGGATTGATACCTCACTTTGTTGGTGTAGAAAAAAATAAATTTGTTACTGATCCCTCTAAAATAGAAAGATGTATAAATAAAAAAACTGTTGCTTTAATGATACCTAATTTACTAGGTAACATCGCTGATTGGAAAAAAATTTATAAAATTGCTAAAAAATATAAGCTCAAAATAATCGAGGACTCAGCGGATACAATTGGTTATACAGTTAATAAAAAAAACTTAGGTAAATATTCAGACATCGTCACTAATAGTTTCTATGCATCACACATCATTAATGGAGCTGGTACTGGAGGAATAGTTTGTTTTAATGACTATAACTTGTATCAAAAGGCAAAACTTTTAAGAGGCTGGGGAAGATCTTCAGCAACATTTAATGAGTCTGAAAACGCAACCAAAAGATTTAGCGTTAAAGTTTCGGGCATAGATTATGATGCAAAATATATCTTTTCTGATTTAGGATATAATTTTTTACCCTCGGAAATATCAGCAGCTTTTGCGCTTGAACAATTAAAAAAACTCAAAGACAATATTTCAATAAGAAATAGGAATTTTGAATATTTAAAAAAATTTTTTAGTAATTATAAAAACTATTTTAAATTACCTGAACAAAATAACGGTGTTAAAACACCATGGTTAGCTTTTCCACTTGTAATTAAGAAAAATAAAAAATTTAATAGAAAAATGATGCAAACATTTTTTGAAAAAAATAACATTCAAACCAGAACAATTTTTACTGGAAATATCTTAAGACAACCAGTAATGAAAAATAGAGCTTATAAAAAACATCCTGATTGTGATGAAGTAGCAAATGATGTTATGAAAAATGGAATTTTACTTGGTTGCCATCAAGGAATGAATAAATCAGAATTGAACTATATTTGTTTAACTTTCAAAAAATTTATAAAAGAATGAAAATAATTAAAACCAAATTTAAAGATCTACTAATTTACGATAAAAAAACATTTAAGGATAAAAGAGGATACTTTAGAGAACTTTATCTTCAAAAACATTTCAATACTAAATTTCCTTTTGATGTAATGTCTTATTCAAAAAAAAATGTCTTAAGAGGATTGCATTTACAACTAAAAAATCCTCAAGCGAAATTAATTACTGTGCTGCATGGAAAAATATATGATGTTTGCGTTGATTGTAGAAAGAATTCAAAGACATTTGGTAAATATTTTAGTATTTATCTTTCAGAAAAAGAGAATAAATCATTATTAATTCCTGCAGGTTTTGCTCATGGATTTTGCACTCTTACAGATGATGTTGTATTACATTACAAATGTTCAAAATACCGTCATTCAGAGTCGGAGACAGGAATTTTATGGAATGATAGTGACCTTAATATTGTTTGGCCCAAGAAAAAATTAATAATCTCTCAAAAAGACAAAAATAATTTTAGTTTCAAAGATTTAAAAAAATTAATCTAAATCTATTAATTTTAAATAATTGTGATTGAATTATTACAATTTGATTAGAATAACAATTTAACCTTAGATTAGCTTTATTATATTTTATAAAATCAATTTATTTTTGTTGATTTACAATACTTTTGTATTTTTGAAAATACTTATCCACAACCAATATTTAAATTGAAATATCCTTTTACAAAGATAATTTAAACATCAATGAGAATAGAAGAAGAATTAAAATTAGATTATTCTGACGTTTTGTTTAGACCAAAAAGAAGTACTTTAAAAAGTCGTAAAGATGTAAATTTATTAAGAACTTATAGATTTAAATATAGTAAAAACGAATGGTCAGGCATTCCAATCATGGCAGCAAATATGGATGGAGTAGGAGAATTAAGTATTGCTGAAAATTTAAATGATCATGGAATGATAACATGTTTAACTAAACAACATGATGTGAAAAAAATTAAACAGAATAAAAATATTAAAAAAATCTATCCTAATATTGCTTTAAGCGTTGGAATAAAAAAAGAAGATTTTGAAAATTTAGATAAAGTTTTGAAAGAATTTAGTTTTTTTAAGTTTATTTGTATTGATGTAGCAAATGGATACTCAGAACATTTCACTAATTTTATTAAATCAGTAAGAGATAAATATCCAACAAAAACTATCATAGCTGGTAACGTGGTGACTGCTGATATGACCCAAGAATTAGTTCTAAGTGGTGCAGATATTGTTAAAGTAGGAATTGGACCTGGGAGTGTTTGTACAACAAGAATTCAAACTGGAGTAGGTTACCCTCAATTGAGTGCTGTAATCGAATGTGCTGATGCAGCTCATGGACTTGGTGCACATGTGATAGCAGACGGTGGATGCACCTGTCCTGGTGATGTTGCAAAAGGTTTTGGTGGTGGTGCTGATTTTGTAATGTTAGGAGGAATGTTAGCAGGCCATGATGAAGGAAATGGTAAAATTGTAAAAGTTAATGGGAATAAGTTTATTGAGTTTTATGGTTCTAGTTCTGAAATTGCAAATAAAAAACATTATGGCGGACTTTCGTCTTATAGAAGTAGTGAAGGAAGGAAAGTGCGAGTAAAATATAGAGGAAAAATTAATGATACAATTTTAAATATTCTTGGTGGTGTAAGAAGCAGCTGTACTTATGTTGGTGCTCCCTCACTTAAACAATTAAGTAAATGTACAACATTTGTTAGAGTATCCAATCAGTTTAATGATAGTTTAATAAGATAATTAATTACTCAAATTTAAAATTTTTTATATTTGTAGTTTCATATTTCTCAAAAGGCATATGTATCCAAGGAGAATCTTCCAAGTAATCTACAGAATAATCAGGTATAAATTTTGAAGTTGATTTATGCCAAATCACAGCCGTTTTTATTTTTTCATCAAAATAAAAACCATAAAAATGCTCAAGCCACTTAATACTTTTAATTAATGTTTTTCCTGAATCAGCAAGATCGTCAACTAACAAAACATGAGAGCCTAAGTTAGGTGTAGTTTTTGCCAAATCTCTTGAAAAGGTGAATTGTCCTTGTTGATTTTTAATATCATCACTGTCTCCATGATAAGACTCGACAGATAATATTGCTAATGGAACATTAAATAATCTACTAAAAATATCTCCAACTCTTAACCCACCTTTTGCAATACAAATAATTTGATTAAATTTGCAATTATCTTCGTGAATTTTTTTGGCTAAGTGCTCTATCTTCTTGTGATAATCTTCCCAACTAATGTATATATCTTTCATAATATATGGTAGCGGGAAGTGGGATCGAACCACTGACCTCGGGCTTATGAGTCCCGCGCTCTAACCAACTGAGCTACCCCGCCATTAAATAATTGTTGGTTTATACTACTTTTTATTTTTGTTGCAAACAAGTTTTGCTGACTGTTTTTTTTAATTTAATATTAAAAAAACTTTGAAATATGTTTGGTAAATTTTTTTAATGATCGTTTCTCAGATTCCTCAGAATAAATAGATGATAGTTTTACTCTTTGTTTGTGAGTATCTTTAATCCATTTTGAATTATACTTTTTAATAAACTTCAATACTTTTTGACCATAATCATGAATTTCCCCATTTTCTACTTTAGTGAAAATAGGTTTTTTCCAATAAGAATTTCCTCCACCACCAGTATATCCGATTATCTTATTGCCTGAAAGAGCAGCTTCAATTGGAGGTATGCCTGTGCCCTCTAAGTGAGAAAATGATAAAAATATTTTTGATCTTGCAAGTATTTCAAATAATTTTTTTTCAGAGATATTTTCCAAAGCAATAATTTTCCAATTTTTTGGCATCATCCCATTTAAATAAAACATTAACAAGTTTGAATGATCCTTTAATTTTCGTGGCATATAAGTAATTAAATTTTTTTTCTTTTTAATGCGTATTTTGCCAGTTATTGAGAAATTTAATTTTTGAATTTTATTCTTCATTTTTGGAAACATTTTTTTAAGGTAAGCTACACTGTAATCAGAAACAGTAATAATCGATTTAGCGTTTTCATAGGCAGATTTAAATTTTTTATAATTATTTGTTGAATTCATGTGGTAAAAGCCCTGAACAAAAATTGAATAATTAATTTTTTTTTTTATTAATCCTAAATCAACTGCAAAGTGTGCCCAAATTTCTGGTAAAATTATAAAATCGTTCTTATTATTAAAATTTAAACTATCTCCTAAATTAATTTTTTTATTATACCAATCTTTATTAGGTAAAAAATTTTTACTAACTTTCATTTTGTTTACTTCCCAACCTGAGTAATTATTACCTAGAAAATCTATTCTTTTTGAAAGTGAAGTTTCAAATTTATATGAAAGTCCTTTTTTTAGATGAATAATTTTTGACGAAAATTTTTTGTCTAAATTATTAAGAATATGGGAATGATTATAAATTACTTTCGCTCCGCCAACAGGATATTTAGACTCTGGCAAAAGATAGATAATATTTATTTTCGTCATAATAAATATATGAGATTATTTTATAAGTTTATCTCTTCAAAAGACAATATAACTTAAAGTGCTTAAAAGAATAAAAACTAATGTTGTCAGAAAAAGTTTCTTTTTTATATCTCTTCGTTTACTGGTTCTCACTCTATTAAGTAATATGTTGACATTTGTTGTCTTTATTTCTTTTTCCTTAAATGAATAAAATTTATCAGTTTTCTCTATATGTCGAAAATTTTTCATAATCAATTTAATCACCTTAATTACTAAAAGACAAATAAATTAGTTTCTAAATATTTTTATGATTACTTCCCTTTAAGGGTTTTAAAAGAATTTTTGCACGATATTTTTGTTTTTCTACCTCTATAAATAGATTTTTACTTACTAATTCCTCGTCTGAAAAGTTGGTATTTATATATCCATAAGACAAGTTCTTCGAAAAATTAAATGAATAGTTACCTGAAGTAGTTCTGCCAATTATTTTATTATCTAAATAAATTGGCTCATCATGCAGTAATAAAGGTTTGCCGGGTTCACTGTCTTTTAAAGTAAACATTGCAAATCTACTTTTTGTCTTTTCTTGTTTAATTTTTTCCAATGATTCTTGACCTATAAATTTAACCACTTTTTTTTTACTAATAGTGAAAGACAATCCTGCTTGATATTGATTTTCCTCTGGTGAAATGTCATGTCCCCAATGTAAAAATCCACTTTCCATTCGCATAATATCCATCGCATGCATACCACAATTTGAAAGATTAAAATTTTTACCTTTGTCGACAATTAATTCATAAATTTTTTTTGCATCTTTAAAATCTACATATAATTCGTATCCTAGCTCACCTACATAAGATAATCTTTGAGCCCAAATATTAATACCTTCAATTATTATATATTTTGCTGTACCAAATTTAAAATTATCATTTTCAAAATTATCTTTTGATATTGTTTTTATTAACTCTCTACTTTTTGGACCAAATAATCCAAATACACATAAATCATCTGTAACATCTTTTACTTCGATACCTTTTGAAAGATGTTTTTTAATATGAAATTTATCTCTTTCTCTTGTTGCTGCAGAACTTATTATTCTAAAATGATTTCTCTCAATACAAACAACTGTTAAATCTGCCTCTATTCCACCATCTGAGTTTAGCATATGTGTATAGATACATTTACCAGGTTCATTTTTGATATTGGCAGTACAAATTTTTTGTAATTCTTGGTGAGCTTTATCTGATTTTATTTCAAACTTAGAAAAAGGTGTGAGATCAAATAGACCGACATTTTTAATTGTATTGCTAGTTTCATATTCAGCAGAAGGATACCAGGTTTGATAATTGTAACTATATTTGTATTCTGCTTTTTCTCCGTCTAGAGCAAACCACATTGGTCTTTCATATCCACCTGATACACCAAAACACGCACCAAAACTTTTCAAATTATCATGATGAGGAAGGGTTTTAATATTTCTTGAAGTTTTATGTTGTTTAAATGGCCAATGCATACCATATAAATCCCCCAAAGACTCGGTAATTCTTTCTTTGATAAAATTTAATCCTGAATGAAATTTTTGAAATCTTTTTATATCGTAACTAAAAATATCTTCATTAATATGTCCTGTCATTAACCATTCAGCTGTAACTTTACCAACACCACCTCCACTTCCAATTCCAATACTATTCAATCCACAGCAAACAAAAAAGTTTTTTACTTCAGGAACCTCACCTAATAAGGTATTGGTATCTGGTGTAAAAGACTCTGGTCCTGAAAAAAATTTCCTTATACCTGCGGTTTCTAAAACTGGAAATCTTTTCATAGCCGAAGCTAGATAAGGTTCAAAATGTTCAAAATTTTCTTGAAATTCACCAAACGAAAAATCTTCTGGCACTATATTTGTTTTGTCCCAAGCTGGAATAGAATTTCCTTCAAAAATTCCAACCAAAATTTTACCAGCATCTTCTTTAATATAGGTTCGGTTATCAAAATCTCTTATAGTTGGTAATGTTTTTGAAAGGTTTTCTATTGGCTCGGTAATAATATAAAAATGTTCGGCAGGATAAAGAGGTATACTAACACCAGCTTTTTCTCCTATTTGCCTTGACCACATACCTGAAGCTAAAACAATATATTCGCAATGAATTGTTTGACCTTTAACTTTAACTCCAGAAATTTTTCCATTATTTATAATAATTTCTTCAACTGGTGATTTTTCAAAAATTTGAGCCCCTTCTTGCCTTGCTGCTTTAGCTAACATATGTGTTACTCCTGATGGATCAGCAGCACCATCACCTGGCATTAAAATTCCACCTATAACGTCATCTGTATTTACTATTGGATAGTCTTTTTTTATCTGTTGTTTATCTAAAATTCTTACATCAACATCATATAATTGTGCAGTTGTGGCTTGTCTCTGTAGTTCTTGCCATCTTCCTTTTGTCTCAGCAATTGAAAGTGCACCGTTTAATCTTAATCCAGCTGAATGATCAACTTTTTTCTCGAGTTCTTTATATAGATCTAAAGTATATTTTCTTATTTTAGTTATTGCTGCAGAAGGACCTAATTGACTTACAAGTCCTGCTGCATGCCAAGTTGTTCCTGATGTTAATTGATCTCTTTCTAACAGAACGGTATCTTTCCAGCCAAATTTTGCTAGATGATAGGCCACAGAACATCCTACAACACCACCACCAATAACAACAACTTTTGTGCTAGCTGGTAGTTTCTTTTCCATTTCTAATGTTTGATAGCTTCTCCAGGTTCCACAAAATTGTGACCAAATACATCCGCAACTGCTTTATAAGTTACTTGACCTTTGTGAACATTTAACCCTGCCAAAAAGTTTTTATCTTCACTTAATGCTTTTTGATAACCTTTGTTAGCAAGTTTAACTAAAAACGGTAAGGTTGCGTTGTTTAATGCCAATGTTGAAGTTCTAGGAACACCTCCTGGCATATTCGCTACACAATAATGAACTACATCATCAACTATATATGTCGGATTACCATGTGTTGTAGGTTTGCTAGTTTCAACGCAGCCACCTTGATCTATAGCAACATCAACAATTACAGAACCTCTTTTCATGGTCTTAATCATTTCTTTAGTAATTAATTTTGGTGCTTCTGCACCTGGGATTAGCACCCCACCAACCAATAAATCTGCCTCAGCAACTAATTTATCTAAATCAGTTTTATCACTTTGTTCTGGAATAATTTTATCTCCAAACATTTCAACAAGTTGTTTTAATCTAGCCTCAGATTTATCTACAATATGAACTTTTGCCTGCATACCAGTTGCGATCACTGCAGCATTTTCACCAACAACTCCTCCACCTAATATAACTACTGTTCCACCTTTTACACCTGGTGCACCCCCTAATAGCAAACCTCTACCACTTTGGTTTTTTTCTAAGCAGTGAGCCCCAGCTTGTACAGACATTCTTCCTGCAACAGCACTCATAGGGGCAAGTAAAGGCAGTCTTCCATTATCATCTGTAACTGTTTCGTAAGCAATATTAATACTTTTAGATTTAATTAAACCTTCAGTTAGTTCTTTTGCAGCAGCTAAATGTAGATAGGTATATACAATTTGATTTTCTCTAATCATATCAACTTCTACTTTTTGAGGTTCTTTAACTTTAACAATTATTTCTGCATCATTGAAAATATCAGAAGCTGTATTTGCAATTTTAGCACCTGCTTTTTTATATTGATCATTATCAAAACCAGCTTCAAATCCGCCGTTATTTTCAACTAATACTTCATGTCCTTCTGAAACTAAAGTTTTTACACTTTCTGGAGTTAAACCAATTCTGTTTTCTTGAGGCTTAATTTCTTTAGGAACTCCAATTTTCATAAACGAAAATTAATTCTTTTTGCTTTTTGCGTAATTTGTTATTCCGGTTCGAAGTTTTTCAATAATCTCATCAATGTGCTTTTTTTCACAAATAAACATTGGAGCAATGATTAAACAGTCACCTGTAGCTTTGAAATTTACACCTGCTTCATAGCAGTGTTTAAAACAAGTAAATCCAGCTGCGCCTGGTTTTTTATCCATCACCATATCAATGCCACCCATCATTCCATATCCCCTGATGTTATCTACAACATCAATATCTTTTAAAGACATTAAACCTTCTTGAAAATAAGGTGCTAAATTTTTAGCTCTGTTAAAAATATCGTCTTTTTCAATTATATCTTGAACAGCTAATCCAGCAGCTACAGAAATTGGTATTCCAGAATAAGTATAGCCATGGAATAATTCTATAGTTCCTTTTGGAGCATTTTCTGCAATTGCATCATAAATATCTTCTTTACATGCAACAACTCCCATTGGGCTTATACCATTTGTTGTAGCTTTTGCCATTGTCATCATATCTGGTGTTACACCATACTCTTGTGATGCAAATGGAGAACCAGTTCTTCCCCAGCCTGTAATTACTTCATCAAAAATTAATAGTATTCCATGTTTATCACAAATCTCTCTTAATCTTTGTAGATATCCTTTTGGTGGAACCAATGTGCCTGTTGATCCTGCAATGGGTTCAACAATACATGCTGCAATATTTTCAGCACCAAAATTCATACAAATTCTCTCTAAATCTTCCGCTAGCTCTACACCTGTTTCTGGTTGTCCGCTTACAAATTTATGTTCAGGTAAATGCGTATGTCTCATATGAACAACACCTGGCATTAAAACACTTGCAAAAGTTTTTACGTTATTAACCATACCTCCAACTGAAGTCGCACCAATATTCATTCCATGGTAACCTCTTTCTCTACCAACAAATCTAAATCTTTGGCTATCTCCTCTTGCTCTATGATATGCGATTGCTATCTTAATTGCAGTTTCAACAGCTGTTGAACCACAAATAGTATAAAACATTCTATTAAGGTTTCCTGGAGTATGTTTTGAAATTCTAGTAGCTAATTCAAATGATCCACCAAAACCTTGTTGGAAAGGTTGGCAATAATCTAAAGTTTTCAATTGATTTGTTATTGCCTCAATAATTTCTTCTCTACCATGCCCTAAAGGATTGCAAAATAATCCTGAGCTTGCATCAATTTGAGTTTGACCTTGATGGTTCTTTAAATACACACCTTTAGCTTCAACAATTAATCTTGGGTTCTCTTTAAAATCTTTGTTAGATGTAAATGGCATCCAATGCTCATTTAAAGAATTTGGAATTGCTGTTTTATTTTGTGTGCTCATAAAAATTTCTTTCTATAAAATAATTTAATTTAATCTTAAGGCCTCTTTAGACTAAAATAAATGGATTAACTACCACATTATTGACACAACCAGAAATTGTATAAGTTTCTTTTTTTGTTTTACTTCGGTGACAATTTGAATTTAAATATCCAGAATTTAATTAATTAAACATAGGGGAATAAATGAAAAAAATACTAAGTTTTATTCTAGGATCTATTTTTGCACTTAACCTATCAATTTCAGTTGCTAATTCAGCTGCAAATGAAGTTAGAGTTGCATACTTTCTAGAATGGCCAAGCCCAAATTTAGAAGACATGCAGAAAAAGAATTTTGCTAAAGCTCTTGGTGTTCCAGTAAAATGGACAAATTTCACTAATGGTGGAGCAATGACTGATGCAATGTTAGCAGGAGATATCGATATTTCTTACTCACAAGGATTAGTACCTTTTATCAATGCTGTAAAATCTAATGCACCTATCAAATTGGTTGATATTGCTATGGAATACGGAATGGGTGGAACTACATGTGTTACATCTAATGCTTCTGGAATTACAAAAGCAAACGCTACTGAGCTAGAGGGTAAAAAAGTTGCTGTTCCTTTAGGAACAATGGCTGAATACGTATTTGATGAGAGTATGAAAGTTGTTGGTGCTGACAGAGGTAAAATGGATATCATTCAAATGGACCCTGAAGAAGGTGCTGCTGCATTAGTAAGCGGTGATGTTGTAATGGCATGTTTATTTGGTGGTAATTCTATCAAAGCAGCAACTGCAGTTGGATCAAGACTTTTAACTGTAGATGAAGCTAGAGCAGCTGGTATCTTGGGTATAGATATTACATCTGTTACAGATAAATTCATGAAAGAAAACCCAGGTATGTTAAGAACTTTCATAGAAGTAACTCATGAAGCTAATGCTAGATACAAAGCTGGTAAAGCTGACATGAATTCGATGGCTAAAGCTTCTGAAATGACAGTTGCAGATATGAAAGACACTTTAAGTGGTTTCAAATTCTTAACTCCAGAAGAAACAAAAGCATCTATGGAAAGCGGTAATCTTGATGGTTTCCTAAAAGGTATGGGAACTCCAGGAGGAGCTGTAGATACAAGTTTCTTACCTTTATAATTTTAAGGGTTTAAAACTTTTAAATAGGCACTGATTTTATAATTGGTGCCTATTTTTTTTATCAAATTTCTAATATAAGGCACTTATGAGTGATCTGATTTCTCAAAATCTAAACATGATTTTCAAAACTCCAAAGGGAGAAACGGTTCATGCTCTAAAAGACGTCAGCTTTACTTTAAAAAAAGGAGAATTGCTTACAGTACTTGGTCCTTCTGGTTGTGGAAAAACAACTTTACTAAATATTACTGCTGGATTTTTAAGACCTACCTCAGGAAAAATAACTCTTAATAATAATGAAATTGATGGACCTGGTGTTGAAAGAGGAATGGTTTTTCAACAAGGTGCTTTGTTTGAATGGTTAACAGTAGCTGAAAATGTAAATTTTGGACTTAGGATGAAAAAAGAAGATCCTGAGGTTACAGCTAAGAAAGTTGATGAATGGTTAGATATAGTTGGACTTAAAGGTTTTGGTAACACGCCAACTTATCAATTATCTGGTGGTATGCAGCAAAGAGTTGCTCTTGCAAGATGTTTAATAAATGATCCTGATTTAATTTTAATGGATGAGCCGTTAGGTGCATTAGATGCATTAACAAGAGAAAAGATGCAGTCTCTAGTTTTAAAAATTTGGAAAGAAACAGGTAAAACAATAATTTTAATTACACACTCTGTTGAAGAAGCATTATTACTAGGAGAAAGATTATATGTAATGGCACCAAGACCAGGTCGTATACATAAAGAGTATAATCTTCCTTTTGCAGAAATGGGTCTTACACAAGATTTAAGAGAAATTAAAAAAAATAAAGAATTCTCATCTACAAGAGAAGAAATTTTATCCATGATTTGGAATATGGAGGAAGAAATAATGGGAAAGGATAATTAATGTTAACTCAATTTTTAACAATATTAATTATCGTATCTGTTATTGGATGTATTCTTTATGGAAGAAAATTAATAAGAACAGAAAAAGTTGATGCAGTCTTTGGTAATCCAGAAAGAGCTAAAGGAGGAACGCACTGGGTAATAGTTGGAAGTAGTGCAATTCTCATGTTGTGGCTATATTATTCCTGGGATATTGCAAAAGGATTCTATCCAAAATCAGCAAATGAATTATGTCAAGTCGCTAAAATTAATGAGTCATTATTAGGTTTAAAATATCAGTTCCCTATTGAAGAAAGAGAATTTAAAAGCACATCCATTATTAAAATTGAAAATAAAAATCTTGTAAAAATTGCAAATGAAATAAAAGCATCTCCTGATCTAAATGATCAACAAAAAACAATACTTGTAAGTTACATTGATAGAACTTCTAAATTAATTCCATTTTTAACAAGTGAAGAACTTATGGAAATGGATACAAAAATTAAACTTAAGGAAATGACAGAAGAAATAAAACTCCTAAGTTCCAATTTCCGAAAGAAAGATTACCCATTTGAGACAGATACACAAAAAACTGAGAGACTGAAACTTATTGATGAACAAGGTGGCTGGGGAATTACAACTATAGATTCTGGAACCGGTACAATTGAAAATACCATTGAAATACCTACTGCACCTCAAACTAATAAAGGTTTAAAATTTCATTCAGCTGCAGCAGAACTAAAAAAAATTGACGACAAATTTTTTAAATTAAAAAACCATAACCCACAGTTCAAAAGCGCAATCAAACAACTTAAAGATGATATTAAAGCTTACAGAAAAGGATTGGACGATAGTGAAGAAATAGCATCTAGCTATGCAAAAAATATTGTTAAAATTGCAAGACGAATAGAGTTTGCAAGCATCTATCCTCCTAATGCATTAAATGAAATGCAAGCAGCAATAATAGAGTTTGATGAATTACAAAATAAAGAACAAGGTGGATTAAGATTAATTGATATTCTTCTATTTCCAGCAGGAACAATTGTTGCAAGTGGACCAACATGTTCTGAACAAGGTTCAGGTAGATGGTTACCTAAACCATCAGATACATTTAATAAATTTGTATTGATGTCTAAACCAAGTGTTGGATACAAAAATATTCCTCTTTTATGGATTGAAATGGTTGATGTAAGTAAAATGATAGGATTTATTTTACCTGACTGGATAGCAGATATATTACCTGGTGAATATCCAGTGCATACTAAAGACGGAATTGTAAAAGAGAACTTTAAAAGCAATGTATTAAAAGTTGTTACAGGCGATTTTAAACTATTTAAAGTACCTGTTCCATATGGACATATTTGGGACTCATTCTTAAGGGTATTTTTAGGATTAGTTTTTGGAATTCTTATTGGGGTACCATTAGGATTGTTTATGGGTCTAAATCGATTTGCTAAAGGCTTCTTTGATCCTTTAATCGAATTATACAGACCTGTTCCGCCGTTAGCTTGGGCGCCATTAATTATTTCAGTACTTGGAATAGATAATACTGGTAAAATATTTTTATTATTCATGGTCTCACTGTCAATTATGATTATTTCTGCAAGAGCTGGTGCATCAGGAACACAGCTTTCAAAAATACATGCTGCACATTCATTAGGAGCTACTAAAAAACAAATTTTAAGATATGTGATTTTCCCTAATTCACTTCCTGAAATTCTTACAGGAATTAGAGTTGCTGTTGGTATGTGTTGGGGAACACTTGTTGCTGCAGAGTTTCTAGCAGGTACAACTGGTATTGGTTTTGTTGAAAATGTCGCAAAAAAATACTTTCAGTATGAAGTTATTTGGATAACAATTTTCATAATGGGTATGCTGGGTCTTTTGTTTGATATATCTTTAAGAAAAATAATAGATAAGACTATTCCGTGGAGAGGTAAAGGTTAAGGGTAAAAACGGTATTTAAAGAACTAGACTTTTTTTATAAAACCTATGGCAGCACCAATGGTAGTTAAAAATCCAGCTAAAGGCAGGATAGCAACTGCATATTTTTTGGGCATATAATTTGGTTTGAACTCAATACCTTGCATACTAATTTCAAAATACCACATTTCCCAATATTTACCTCGCATACCCTCTACAAGTTCAATTCCATAAATAATTAAGACTACACCAATTATCATAATCATAATTTTCCAAAACTGTCGTATGTATAATGAAAGTCGCTCTGGTAACTTTTCATAAATTAAATTTAAAGCTACGTGTTCATTATCTCTAGCCGTTAGAGAAAGTGCTATAAACATCAACCAAATATTACTTAATACTGTTAGCAAATCTCCCCAAACGGGAGGATTATTAAAAACATATCGCATTGTAACATTGTAAAGAGTAAAACCAACCATAGCGGCCAACAAGAGTGAACACATAGCTTCCAGCATACGATGAATAAAACGGTCAATACTGTTCAAAAATTTCATCATTTCATTAATTACTCAATAAGTTTGGAAGAAACATTGTTAATTCTGGGACAATAAGAATAAAAAATAAAAGTAAAAACAACCCAATCAAATAAGGAATTAACGCTATAGCAACCTTTTCAAGACGGACTTGAGCAATTGTTGCAGAGGTAAAGTAGGCAACACCAACAGGTGGCGTTACTGATCCTATTAAGAAGCCAACTATCACAACCATAGCTGCTTGCACTTCAGGAAAACCCGCTTGAGACATAACATTTACTAATACAGGGCCAACGATGATAATGTTAACAGCTGAGTCCATTACAGTTCCAAGAAGAAATATGAATAATATTAAAGCTAAAATAAATAATATAGGAGAATCCGCTAAGCCTAAAAGCCAGGTTTCAAGATCACCGATTGCACCAAGAGAAGTAAGTAGCCAACTGAAAGGTCCTGAAGCAGCTATAATAATAAAAACCATTGCTGAATTACGGAATGCTCTACGAAAAGCACCAGTGCAATCCTTCCATTTAATAGTTCTGTAAACAAATACACCTGTGAATAACGCAACCAAAGCAGTGATAGCTCCAGCCTCAACAACAGATGCGACACCTCCCATTACTGAACCTACTAAAACTAAAGGTATCAAAAGGGCAAACGAAGATCGGTATAATTCTTTACCAGCTCTACGTACCGAAAATGGTTCATCACTACGTTCGAAGTTATATTTAACTGCAAAGTAATGGTTGATTACCATGATAACAACTCCAATCAAGATACCTGGAATAATCCCAGCAGCAAATAAAGATGCAATCGAAATCTCAGTAGCATTAGCAAGAACAATCATCATGATGCTAGGTGGAATAATTCCTCCTATGGTGGAACTTACTCCTGTAACCGCAGCTGAAAATGCAGCAGGATAACCTGCTTTCTTCATTGCTGGTAGAACTAATGCTCCGACTGTTGCGGTATCTGCTACAACAGAACCATTCATTCCTGCAAAAAACATACTCACTAAAACATTAACTTGGGCCAACCCTCCTCGTATACGTCCAATTAATGCCCTACTTAACGCTACTAAACGATCTGTGATTGTTGCACTTGTCATTAATTCACCTGTCAGCATAAAGAATGCAATGGCAGTCAATGGAACTGAGTCAATTGCTGTAAACATTTGACTAGGAATCAAAACAAGAGGAACAGCATCTGTGAGAAGAATATAAACAAATGGAATCAGTATTAATATAAAGCCTATTGGAGCTCCTAATAAAATTAGAAAAAGGAGTACTACAAGTAAAATAATACTTTCCATGAATACTTATAAGTTATGATTTATTTAAGGCAAAGACCACTTAATTCTAATGAATTAAGTGGTCTTTACACAATTTTTGTTGAACGAATTATAGAGCGCCAGCTGCTTCTAACTGAGCTACAAATCCATCCATACCTTGTTCTAGAAGTACTCTTTTAGCTACTTCTGGTTCAAAAGTACCCTTAGCGTCTAACCAAGCACCGATTGCACCTGCTCTCCACTTAGTCATTTCTGCTTCTGTTGGTACATACCACTCTTTAGCAGATGCTTTAATTGCATCTTCACCATTTTTAATCCAAGCGTTATCCAACTCGTTTACTTTTTCTCCATAAGCATCAGCTGCTTCGTGTAACCATTTTCTTTGTTGGTCAGACAATGCATTGTACTGTTTAGCATCCATTGCTAAAATATTTCCAGACCACATTCCTCCGATCTCAGTGAAATATTTCGCAACTTCATGAAGTTTTGCTACATGCTGCCATGGACTAGCAACATATTGACCTTCAACTACACCTGATTGAAGACCTTGATATAATTGACTCCAGTCATAAGGTGTTGGTGTTGCACCCCAATTTTTAACTAGCATGAACTCAACTGGACTTTTAGTAGTTCTCCATTTAAGTCCTTTCATATCATCTGGTTCATGAACAGGTTTAGTTGCATTTCCAAGTTGTCTAAATCCTCCAC
>CACJSX010000001.1 GCA_902596185.1 uncultured Pelagibacteraceae bacterium | reverse complement strand
TCCTGGAAATTCTATTCCTAAAAGCTTTGCCGTTTTGTCAAACGCCTCACCTAATGCATCATCAATAGTTGTTCCTAATCTTTTATATTTACCAAGGTTCTGAACACTTAAATATTGTGAGTGACCACCTGAAATTAAAAGAAGTAAATATGGATAATTTAAATTTGTATTTATTTTTGGACTTAAAGCATGTCCCTCTAAATGATTAACAGCAATAAAAGGTTTATTCATTGCTGTTGCGAAAGCTTTACCAAAACTTAACCCAACTGATAAACAAACAATTAATCCAGGACCAGCGGTAGAAGCAACCGCATCTATTTCTTCAATTTTTCTTCCACTTTCATCAATAGCTTTTTTGACGATCCAATCAATTTTTTCAATGTGTGAACGTGCTGCTAGTTCAGGAACTACACCACCAAACTCCTTATGAACTTCCACTTGGCTTGAAACAATGTTGGATAAAACTACTGGGAATCCTTCTTCATTTTCAGTTATTAAAGAAGCTGCTGTTTCATCACAACTAGACTCTATTCCAAGAATTAAGGGTTTTTTGCTCATTCAAATAGTTTTTAATAATTGTACAATCTTTATACAAGTAAGAAATAATTTTTTATGAGAAAAAAAATAATAATTGGATCTAGGGGTAGTAAGCTTGCCTTACTTTATGCTCAACAAGCTAAAGATAAGATTATTGAAAATACCGACCTTGGTAATGAAGATATTTTAATTAAATCAATTACAACTAAAGGTGACGAAGTACAGGATATAAGATTATCTGAGCTTGGTGGCAAAGGTTTGTTTTCTAGTAATATTGAAAAAGAACTTCAGTTAAAAAATATTGATATCGCAGTTCACGCGCTGAAAGATATGCCCGCGAATGAGACAGAAGGATTAAGGACAGATTCTTTTCTTGAAAGAAATGACCCTAGAGAGATTTTAATTACAAAGAACAAAAAAAAACTTAAAGACTTAGATCAAAAGTCAATTGTTGGTACCTCATCATATAGAAGAGAATTTCAAATAAAAAAAATTAGACAAGATTTGAACTGTAAACTAATTAGAGGAAATGTAGATACTAGAATTAGAAAATTGAATGAAGGGATGTATGATGCAATTATTTTGTCTTATGCTGGTATCAAATTTTTAAAATTTGAAAATGAAATCTCAGAAATTTTTTCAGCTGAAGAAATAATTCCTAGTGCTGGACAAGGCGTAATTGCTCTTCAGTGCAGGGAAAATGATGATGAGACAATTTCTATTTTAAACAAAATTAATCATGAGGAAACACATAAAAGAGCTCATCTTGAGAGAAATATTTTAAAAGTTTTAGATGGAGATTGTGAAACAGCAATTGGTGCTCATTCAGTGGTTGATGGAGATAAGATTATAGTGGAGGCTGAACTTTTTTCTTTAGATGGTAAACAAAGGTTTTATGAAAAAAAAGTTGGTAATTTAAATGAGTTTAAAGAAATTGGTAAAGAGATTGGAATACTTTTAAAAACAAAATCAAATAATTCATATAAAAGATAATATGCATATTTTGTTAACTAGACCACTGGAGGATTGTTCTGAAATGATACTAAAATTTCAATCATTAGGACATCAAGTTTCTCATCTTCCATTAATAAGAATTGAAAAGGTTAATTATGAAGAAATTAACTTTTCTAAATATGGTGGAATTGTTTTTACTAGTGCAAATGCAGTAAAATTTTTAAACACAGTAAAATTAGATAAAAATATTAAATGCTTTTGTGTTGGAAACGCTACAGAAAACAAAGCAAGAAGTGTTGGTTTTCAAAATACAATTGTGGCTGAAGGAAATGTTACAAACTTAAAGGAGTTAATTATACAAAGTTATGAGTCCAAAAATAAAGAATTACTTTACGTAAGTGGTGAAACAATATCGGTTGATTTAGATCAACAGTTATTAAGCGAAGGTTTTAAGGTAAAAAGAATTATTAATTATAGAGTAGATCATAATCAAAAATTTGATGAGAAATTTGTTAATGAATTAAAATTAAATATGCCTGATATGGTCTATGTTTACTCTCAAAATAGTGCGTCAAGTTTCTTAAATTTCATAAAGATTTACCAAACCGAAAATTTATGGATGAATACAAATTTGATGTGTATAGGCGAAAAAACCTCGTCAATACTGAACGAAATCAAATGGAAAAAGATTTTTCTTTTTAACCCTGGAGAAGAAGAGTTTTTGTTATATAAAATTTAGAAATGGAATTAATTAATAATTTTTCAGAGATATTTTTATCAGTATGGAATAAAGGAATTCTTGGTGTTGATATTTTTCAAATCTTAATTGGTATTGGAATATTTTTACTGTTTTTAATTTTTAGAGGTCTAATAAGCAAATTAGTTATTAAAAAATTAGAAATTATCTCGAAAAGAACAACAAATAAATTAGATGATACTTTTGTTCAATCACTTGTAGGTCCAGCAAGATTTTTACCAATTGTATTAGGATTTTTTATTGCAAGTTACTACATGACTTTCTCATTAGAAGGAAGAGAAGCGGTAGATACAATTAATAGAACGTTGATCACTATTTTAATTTTTTGGGTAATTCACCAAATCATAGAACCAATCTCATACATACTTAGTGGTTTAGACAAATTGTTAACAAGAGAACTTATTGGCTGGATAATTAAATCGCTAAAAATTTTAATTTTTATTTTAGGTTTAGCAGCAGTTTTAGAATTGTGGGGAATTAAAATAGGTCCAATCATTGCAGGTCTTGGATTGTTTGGTGTTGCTGTAGCATTAGGGGCACAAGATTTATTCAAAAATTTAATTTCAGGAATTTTAGTTTTAGTTGAAAAGAGATTTAAAATTGGAGACTGGATAGCTGTCGAGGGTATTATTGAAGGTGTAGTAGAAAAGATTGGATTTAGATCAACAACAATTAGAAAGTTTGACAAATCTCTTGCTATTATTCCAAATTTTCAATTTGCAGAGAACGCAGTTGTAAATGTAAGTGAAACTTCAAATTGGTTAATCAGTTGGATTATTACGCTTCAATACGACACTACTGTAGATCAGTTAAAAAAAATTAGAGATGAAATCGAAAGTCATATTAATTCAAGCGAAGATTATAATACCTCAATTGGTGTTGCGGTAAGAGTTGATAAATTTTCTGATAGTTCAATAGATATGTATGTAAGATGCTTTACAAAAACAGGAAGTTGGAATAATTGGCTTGATGTAAAAGAAAGATTAGCGATTGCGATTAAAGAAATTGTAGAAAAAAATGGTGCTTCATTTGCTTTCCCAAGTCAGTCGATTTACGTTGAGAAAAAATGATAGCTATTTTTTATTTAGTTTTACAAATTTTAAAATTGTACTCTTATGTTGTAATCGCCAATGTTATTGTAAGTTGGTTAATAGCTTTTAACGTTCTTAATACTCAAAATAGGTTTGTGTATGCAATTTTAGAGTTGAGTTACAAATTAACCGAGCCATTTCTGAATAAAATTAGACGTTTTTTGCCAAATTTAGGTTCACTAGATATTTCTCCAATCATTCTTCTTTTATTGATTTGGTTTATCGAAATGTGTATGAAGCTGTACATCGCACCAATGATTTTTTAAGAGAGAAATATGATTTTAATTGATGGAAAAAAAGCAGCCGCAGAATTAAGAGCAGAGTTAAGGGAAGAAGTTGCAGAGTTAAAATCAAAACATAATAAAGTACCAGGTTTAACAGTAATACTTATTGGTGATTTAACACCTAGTCAGATTTATGTAAGAAATAAAGAGAAGTCAGCAAATGAGGTAGGATTAAAATCTGAAGTTATTAAATATCCAGACTCAGTTGAAGAAAAGACTGTTCTAGAAAAAATTCAAGAACTAAACAGCGATGAAACTGTATCAGGAATTTTAGTTCAACTTCCTTTACCTAAGCATATTGATAAGCAGAAGGTAATAGAAGCTATTGTTCCCTCAAAGGACGTAGATGGATTTCATCCAATGAATGTAGGCAATCTTTCATCTGGTTATGAAAGTTCGATACCTTGTACTCCGCTTGGATGTTATTTGTTGATAAAAAAGATTGAACCTAATTTAAGTGGTAAAAAAGCTGTGGTTGTGGGTAGATCAAATTTAAATGGTAAACCAATGACACAACTTCTTTTAAAAGAAAATTGCACCGTAACTATAACTCATTCAAAAACTAAAGATTTAAAAGCTGAATGTTTAGAGGCAGATATAATTGTTGCAGCTGTAGGTATACCCGAACTTGTTAGAGGAGATTGGGTTAAAAAAGATGCTATTGTTATTGATGTTGGTATAAATAAAACTGACAACGGTATAGTTGGTGATGTTCATTTTGATGAAGTTTCAAAAAATGCAAAAGCACTTACACCAGTTCCAGGCGGTGTAGGTCCAATGACCATTGCATGTTTGCTTAAAAATACGATTGACTGTTTCAAAAGATCGCAAATTTAATAATTAAACCATAAGCTGTAATCTGTTAATTTATTAGGATGAAAAAACCTAAAAGACCATACAGATTTGGTATAATTTTTTTGCTTCTTACAGTTCCACCTATTGGGGCAACTCAGTTAGGTTGGTATTTGCATGACAAGCAAACTGGTTTTGATTATGGTATGATTGTAGGTACTGTATCAGTAATATACGCTGCATATTTAATGTATGAAAAAAACTGGCGTGAAGAAGATGAAGATTAAATTATGGAAAAAATAATTTTTTTTGGATTGGTTATTCCTATTATGGCTTATGTTTTATACTTAGGCGGAATGGCAATTATGAATGGTTTTAAGTCTAAGGAAGCTAATAGAGCTGAGAAAGAGGAAGCTGAAAGTGAGGGTAGGGAGATAAGTGAGACTTCTGATGAACAAAGCAGCAATTTAAGTGATGAACTTACTAAATTGAATGATTTAAAAGAAAAAGGAATTATTTCTCAAGAGGAATTTGAAAAGGCGAAAAATAAACTATTAAATAATTAAATAGTTTAATCATGTTTAATGGTTTTAAAAAAAAATTTGTTAAGGTAAACAAGGGTAAAATATTTTGTAGATTTAAAGGTAATGGTCCTCCTTTATTGCTACTTCACGGATATCCACAATCACATGTAATGTGGCACAAGACTGCCCCTGAACTTAGTAAATATTTCACAGTAATAGTTGCTGATCTTAGAGGATACGGGGACAGTTTGGTTTTGCCTGGTGGAATTAATCATAAAAATTATTCTAAAAGAGAAATGGCTAAAGATATGGTTCAATTGATGAGCAAATTAAATTTTAAAAAATTTTTTGTTGCAGGACATGATAGAGGTGGGAGAGTTGCACACAGAATGGCAAGAGATTATAGAAATAAAATTATGGCTTTAAGTGTATTAGATATTTGTCCAACTCTAGATATGTACGAGCATACAGATATGAAATTTGCAAAAGGATATTTTCATTGGTTTTATTTAATACAGTCCGCACCTTTACCAGAGAAAATGATAATGGCAGACCCTAAAAGATGGTTACATAGTCGGTTTAATAGGTCATCTAAACGTGCGATTGGAAGAGTTGAAGATGAATATTTTAGAGCCTTTAAACAAAGTAAAAGAATTCATGCAACATGTGAAGATTATAGAGCTGCGGCCACTATAGACTTAGAGCACGATAAAAAAGATAGAAATAAAAAATTAAATATTCCTATCCAAGTTTTGTGGGGAAAAAAAGGAGTAGTTGGAAAGCAATTTAATTCGATTAAAATTTGGCAAAAATATACAAATAAAAAAATTTATGGTGCAGAAATTAATTCAGATCATTTCATTCCAGAGGAAAGTCCTAAACAAACTATTAATCACCTAAAAAAATTTTTTCTCAAAAATGTTTAAAATAATTCCAAATAAAAAAAATATTGGAGCAGAAATAATTGTAAACTTAAAAGATATTTCAAATAAAGATATTCCAAAAATCAAAAAAGCACTGAACAAATATGGAATGTTATATTTTAAGGAACAAAAATTAACTTCTAAACTTTTCATTAAGTTTGCAAAATATTTTGGAAATTTAGCCAACTATCCAAGACTAAAAGGTTTAAATAAAAAATTTCATCAAATTACGGTAGTGCAAAGAAAATCAACAGATAAAGGACCAAGTTTTGGTGAACAATTTCATACAGACTCCATTTATACAAAAAAGCCACCAAGATTTACAATGTTGCTTTCAAAACTTGTGCCAAAAAAAGGAAAAGCTAATACAGAATTTTGTTCTCAATATCTTGCTTATAAAGAATTACCAAATCCAATAAAAAAAAAATTTAAAAATATTAAAGGTAAATATTCCTCTGAGGGTCCGATTTCGGTTACAACAAAAGAAAGAGTAAAAGAAAAAGGAAAAAATATTAAAGAACTTAAATCTTCACATAAAATAATTAGGAAAATCAGTACAAATTATTCGATTTATTGCAGTCCAGGACATTTTGTTGGTTTTAGTTCAAAGATAAAAAATCAAGAAAAGTTCAAAAAATTTTTATTTAATCATCAAATTAAGAAGAAGTTTCAATTTTCATTGCCTTGGGAAAAAAATCAATTGGCTATATGGGATAACAGATCTATGCTCCATCAGGCAACACCCTTCAAAGGAAATAGAATAATGCATAGAATAACGATTAAATAATTTATGTTCACAATTTTTTTAGGACTAACTCCATTTATATTTATTACTTTTTTAGGGTTTGTATTTGGTAAGTTAAAAGTCTTAGACCTTAGTCATGCTAAAATTTTAAATCTTTTTTTGTTCTATATTGCAGTTCCGGCATTAATAATTAAACTAATAGCACAAAATGAAATTGGACAAGTAGATTTCAAACAAATTTTTTCTTATTTAATTATGCAATCGATATGTGGAATTATCGCTTACTTAATTACCTCAAAATATTTTAAAAGATCAATCCCAGAGTCAATTATTTGGGCTTTAACAGTTGCATTATCAAACCATGTGACTTTGCTTTTGCCAATAACAGAAATATATTTTCAACAAGATGTAATTACACAAGTTGCAAGCATCATATTAATGGATGGGATAATTTTATTATCTGTAATTGCTTTTTTTCTAGAATTATCTACAAAAAAAAATGTAAATTTATTTAATTTTATTAAAAATTTATTTTCTAACCCATTTATTCTCTCAATAATTATAGGTCTATTATTTTTATTATTAAATTTTAATATTGATCAAACACCGATTGAATACACTTTGTCTAAACTTGCAGCATGTGTTTCACCAGTTGGATTGTTTGCAATTGGCATAACTCTCTCATTTTATACTAAAAATGTAATTAACAAATTATCTGTTTCTATTTCAGTTTTAAAATTAGTCATTTCCCCGATTATTTTACTGTTAATTGGATTAGTTTTTTTTAATGCAGGATTGCCTGCTGAAATACCGGGTGCTTTCTTTGTGAGTGTTGCACCTTGTGGAGTTACTTCTATAGTTTTATGTGCCGCTTATAATGTAAGTCCCGAAAATATAATAAAAGCAATTTTTGTATCTACTATTGCATCTATAGGGACTATATTTTTTGCAATTGAGTATTTAACTCTATAAAAATTTATCTAGAGGACTAACTTCTCCAATTTTAAAAATAATTGCATCTTCTTTATTAAAACCATATTTTTCAGCACTATTTTTAAATCTAATTGGGGGTTCCATAATTGGCTCCAATGACAAAACAAATGTTCCCCAATGCATTCCTAATACTTTTTTACTTTTTAGGTCCTGTGCAACATTCAAGGCTTCTTCTGGTGTAGTATGATAAATTGTTTTATCAAACATTGGTTTGAAATTATAAGCTCCAATATTAATCATTGTCAGATCTATAGGACCGTATTTTTCTCCTAGTTTTTTGTAGATTTCTCCATATCCAGTGTCACATGCGAATAAAATTTTTTTATTTTTATATTCTATAAGAAAATTACCCCACAAAGTTTTATTAGTGTCTGTTAAACTTCTCTTTGACCAATGAACTGCAGGAAGTAAAGAAATTTTCAAATTCTCATTTATAATTATTTGATCATACCAATCCATTTCATTTACATCTCTATATCCTTTAAAATATTTACCAAGATTTAGAGGTGTTAATACTTTTGCACTCTTAAAAGGAAAATTTCTAATTGTTGACATGTCCTGATGATCGTAATGATTATGAGTGAGTAAAAATATATCCGTTTTAGGTATCTCGTTTAATTTTACTGCAGGATTAGTAAATCTTTTTGGACCAAAGATAAGTGGTCCAGCATTCTTTGAAAATACAGGATCTGTTATAATTGTAGTTCGACCTAATTTTATAAGGTATGTTGCGTGACCTATCCAAGCAATATAATCATTATCTTTATATTTTTCTAAATTAGCTAATACTTTTTCTTTTTCAATAACATGTTCTTTTGGATAAGATAAATCAACTTTTTTTCTTAATTTACTGAAAGTTCTATAAGAAAATTTTCCTGATCTGGATATTATTACTGGAGATCCTTTTGGATTCCTGAAAGTACCATCAGGTAAATGATGATAAGGTCTTTCTTTCATATTATTTTTTTTTCTCCATTAACCATAAACTGTTTCCCGCAAGAAAATATATTTTTCCATTAACTGGGTGAACCTGTATATCTCTTATTCTCCCAATTTTATCTTTGAAAATAATTGTTTCTTCAATCTTAAATGAATTTTTAAAGTTTAATTTTCTCATTGATTTATCTTTTAAAGAAGTAATTAACGCTTCGCCATTCCATTCACTAAATTCTTTTCCCTTATAAATAGTTATAGCACTTGCTGCTATTGAAGGTACCCAGTATTGAATTGCCTTGGTAAAACCTTGTTTCCATTTAGGTCCAATCTTTAAGCCTGAATAATTTGTTCCACCCCAACCTAAAATTTTCCAACCATAATTTTCTCCTTTTTTTATTTCACCAAACCAATCACCACCTTTTGCACCATGGTTACTTGCATAAATTTTTCCATCAAAAGAGGAATGAGTTAGACCTTGAGGATTTCGAACACCAATTTGATAAATTTCTGGTAACCAATTTGATTTACCTTCAAACTTAGGGTTATCTTTTGGAATACTACCATCTAAATAAATTCTGATAATACTTCCAGGATGATTTGTCGGATCTTGAGCAATCATACCACCACCTCTTTCTCCAGTAGACGCAAAAAGATAATTGTCTTTTATAGCTAGTCTTGAACCGAAATGATAACCAGACTCTATTGGTGGTTCAGCTTGAAATATATTTTTGAAATCTAAATTTTTTTTACTTAATTTAGCTTTTGCAATTGATGTACTAGTTTTCCAATCCCCTCTATTTTCTGAATAAGAAATCCATAAGTAATTATTTTGGTAAATAATATCTAATAAACCTCCTTGTCCGTGAACAAAATAATTTAAGTTATGTTCAACTTCATAAACTTCTTCAGAAATAATATTTACTATTTTTATTTTTCCGGTTTTTTCAGTGATAATAAGCTCTTCATTATTTATAAAAGACGATCCCCATGGCTCGTTTAAATCTGCCAATTTTTTAAAAGTAAAATTTTCAGAAAAACTTTTCGATGAAAATATTAAAAAGAAAAATATCGATATAAAATATTTGACCACTTTATGAAAGTTTAGATCTACCACCATCTACAGCAATTATTTGGCCTGTAACCCAAGAACTAGCTTCTGTTAGTAAGAATTTAGCAAGAGCAGCAGAGTCTTTACCTTCGCCTAATCTTTTAAGTGGGTGTGCTTTTGCAATACCTTCGGCTATAGCAGTATTTTTTAACATTGGTTCTGCTATTTTAGATTTTGTTAAACTTGGTGCCACACAATTTACTCTTATGTTCGGAGCAAATTCTGCCGCAAGAGAAACCGTCAATCCTTCAACAGCAGCTTTTGCTGAGGCTATGATTGCATGGTTAGTAAAACCTCTTTGAGCAGCAACGGTTGAAAATAATACTATCGAACCTTTATTTTTTTTTAAACTTTCTTGAAATCCTTTAATAGCTTCTACAGCAGAATAAAGATTAAGTTTCATGCATTTTTGAAAGTCTTGTTCACTCACCATTCTTAATGGTTTTAAATCAATTGAACCCACGCAATAAGCTAGGCCTTTAATTTCAGAAATATCTGATTTAACTTTTTCTATAAACCCATCCTCTAAAACATCTGCAACTGTATGTGAGCATCCAAGTTTTTCAGAGATAGAACTAAGTTCACTTTCATTTCTTCCAACTAAATGAATATTGTTTCCAGAGTTTTTTAATTGTTCCGCTAAACTTGATCCAATAGAACCTGTCGCACCAAAAATTACATATTTTTCTGACATAAAAAATTTTATTAGTTATATTTAATTATGAAGTTATTTTTTATACTTGGTAATCAATTATTTCCAATAAAATACCTAGACCGCTTCAAAAAAGACCACCTATTTTTTATGGCTGAAGATAAGGGTTTATGCACTTATGAAAAGCATCATAAACAAAAAATTTTATTATTTTTATCTTCAATGCGTTCTTATGCTGACGAGTTAAGAAAAAACAAATTTAAATTAGATTATTTTAAAATTGAAGACAAAGAATTTAATGATGATTATTTAAAAAAATTAAAAAAAATAATTACACAAAAAAAAGTAAAAGAAATTTCAAGTTTTGAAGTAGAGGATAAATTTTTTGAAAAAAAAATTTCACAATTTTTAAAAAAAGAAAAAATACACTGGAATATTGTTCAAACTCCTATGTTTTTAAATTCAAGAGCTGAATTTAAAAATTATTTATCAAAATCAAAAAAACCTTTTATGGCAACTTTCTATAAAGATGTTAGAAAAAAATCAGGGATATTGATGGGTTCAGATGGTAACCCAATCGGGGGGAAATGGAGCTTTGACGAAGATAACAGAAATAAATTACCTAAAAATATTTCAATTCCTAAATTTCCAAAAATAAATGAAACCAGTCATACAAAAAAACTCAAGCCTATTATTGAAAAGGAATTTAAAAATCACCCAGGGAGTACAAATAATTTTTGGTTTGCAACTGAATACGAGGACGTTATTAAACTTTTAAATTTTTTTATAAAAGAAAAATCAAACTTATTTGGTGATTATGAGGATGCAGTTGATCAAAAAGATAATATTCTATTTCATAGTGCATTAAGTCCTTATATAAATTTAGGTTTAATTACTCCTGAACTTGTTATCCAAAAAATTTTAGATTTTCATAAAAAAAATAAAATTAGAATGAATTCTTTAGAGGGCTACATTCGCCAGGTGATTGGTTGGCGAGAATTTATGCGTGGAATTTATCAGTCCTATTCTCAAGAAATGGAAACTGGAAATTTTTTTAAACAAAATAGAAAAATGAAAAGCTCTTGGTATGATGGGACCACTGGTCTTCCACCTTTGGATTATGCAATTAAAAATGCCGTTAATCATGGTTGGTCACACCACATTGAAAGGTTAATGATCTTATCCAACATTATGAACCTTTGTGAAATTAAGCCAACAATTGTTTACAAATGGTTCATGGAAATGTTCGTAGACTCTTCAGATTGGGTGATGGTTCCTAATGTTTATGGAATGGGATTATTTAGTGATGGAGGAATTTTTGCGACCAAACCTTATATTTGTGGATCTGCATATTTTATGAAAATGATGGATTTTAAAAAAGGTGAGTGGTGTAACACTATGGATGGTCTTTATTGGAGATTTATTGACCGAAATAGAAAATTTTTTTTAAAAAATCCTCGTCTTTCAATGATGGTAAGAATATTTGATAAAATGAAATCTGATAGAAAAAAATTAATTTTATCTGAAGCTGATAAATTTATTAAACTAAATACAATTTGATGAAAAAAGAAAATTTACCAACAAAAATTTGTCCAGTTTGTAAAAGACCATTTACTTGGCGAAAAAAATGGAAGTTAAATTGGGATAGAGTAAAATATTGTTCCAAGAAGTGTTCTAAGCTAAGCTAAGCTTAGTGAATATAATAGTATTACAACATATCAAAATAGAAGATCCAGGTTACATTAAAGATTTAATGTTAGCTGATGGATTTAACTTAACTACCATTGAGTTAGATGAAGGTGAAAAAATACCAGACGATTTAAGTAAATTTGATGGTATGTTTTGTATGGGAGGTCCAATGGATACCTATATGGAACAAGAATATCCTTGGTTAATAGAAGAAAAGAAAAGAATTAAAGAATTTGTTGTGAATTTAAAAAAACCTTATTTAGGTTTTTGTTTAGGTTGTCAGCTTTTAGGAGAAGTAGTTGGTGGAAAAGTGGTTAAATCTAAACCAGCAGAAATAGGAATTATGGATATTAATTTTTCTAATGAAAAAGATGAAGATAAATTATTTTCAAAATTTCCTAATACGATTAAAAGTTTACAATGGCATTCTTATGAGGTTCAAGGCATTGAAAATAATAAAGATGTAACTTTATTAGCTTCGTCCCCAATCACCAAGTATCAAATCTTTAAATATCAAAAACATGCTTATGGAATTCAATTTCATATAGAAATAAAAGATTCTACTGTTAATGAATGGGGGTGTGTCCCGGAGTATAAAAAAGCTTTGGAAGATCAGCTTGGTAATGGTGCGTTAGAAAAGTTTGATCAATCTGCAAAAGATAACATGAAAGATATGAATAACTACTCTACAATCCTTTATAATAATTTTAAAAAACTTTTATGAATAATAAAATTTTTGAATGGGCAGGAGTTATAACTGCAATATTGTATTCTTTGTTTGTTGCTTTAAATATAGGCATAGAATTTTTTGGGTTTTGTCTACTGTTATTGTCAGCCATTTTAATTGGAATTTGGGCCTATAGAGGTGGTCATAAAGGAATTTTATTTTTGCAATTTTTTTATGCAACCGCTGGAATTATTGGAATGGTTCGTTGGTTTTAATTAAAGCTTGAAGCTATTTTGGGAATATAATTTTTAAAATTAAAGAAACCTTTATTGCAGTATTGCCAAGCTAATTGATCAAGATTTCTATATAAATAATCTATCTTTAAATTATTAGAATTTAAAAAATCTAAATTTTCACCTACTGTTGGATACAAACCGTAATAATTTTCATTATTTGTTAATTCACTTATATCTATGATTTGACAATCAATAGATTGATTTTTTAATCTTTGTTCTTGGTCTTCTATTAAATGAGATTTAAATTTCACTAACTTTTCACTGAGTTTTATTGCTCTATTTTCATTTTTATTAGAAACTAAGTAAATTTTCTTAAAGTTGTTTTCCTTAAAGTCAGTGATTTCAAACGAGAGATTATTTTCAAAAATTAAAAGATTCTTATTCTCAATCTTTTGTGGGTTATTGAAATCCTGTTTAATTATTTGATAAGTTTTTTCTGATACTTTTGGAGGAGCATTTTCATTTAATTTTATATTTTGAAATCTATTGTTAGTGAATTTTTTAATATTCCATTCACTTGCAAGGTAATGTTTTCCTTGAGTTTGAACACCCGCAACCCATCGCCACCCAAGAGTATTTGATGCAGCATCTCCATCATAAAGATGTTGCATAAAAAATTCTGCACCTAATTGCCAAGGCAATTCTAAAGTAAAAATCCAAATACTAGCAAACCACATTCTTGTGTGATTATGCAAATAATTTTTTTCTTTAAGCTCTTTCACCCACTCATTAAAGCAATCTACTTTTGTTTTTCCTTCGATTGCTGCAATATAATTTTTATTATCTTTAAATTCATTTTTGATTTGATTTAATTCGATAAGATAATCCGCCCAAACATTTGGTCTTAGTTCTAACCAACCTTTCCAATAAGTTCGCCATAGAACTTCTTGAATAAACTTTTCATTTTTTGAAAAAGAAAATTTACTTAGAGCTTTCTGAATGACTTCTTGTTCATTAATTATTCCATGAGTTATATATGGTGATAAGCAAGATATATTAGATCTTTTTTCAGGTCCAAAATCAAAATTTCTTAATTTTGAATATTCTCCAAGATTATTCTCAACAAAATTATTTAATTGATTTAAGGCCTTTGCCCTTGAAGCTTCAAATATCATTTTAAATTATTTTGATTTTTTTTTCTTAAGACCTAATTTGTCACTATGTCTTAATCTTAAAACAACAATTGCTCCAGCTATTAACAAAATAGCTACTGCTTCATAAACAAGTGCAGTAGGATCCATTTCTTTGCCTTGTAGAATAATAAATCGTGCAAGGGCGGTAATCGCAATAAGAAGTGGTAGGGTAATACTAATAGATTGTTGGTTCCAAAAAACCCTAACCATTGCTAGAACTTCTAAATATAGAAACATTAAAAGCAAATCTGCTAATGTAACAGATTGATTTAAGAACATGTTTTTCATTTCAATCCCAACAGCGATAACAGTGCTGATTAAAATAATAACCATTAATGCTAACTGTAAGTTTTTTGCTATCTTATCCATTATTTATCTTTACTAAAAGGTAACCATTTTTCAATTGCAGATTTTAAGGGACCATCATAAGGGATTGAATAAGAGTTTGGATTTGGACTAGTTAAAACTTCAATTCCTTTTGAAAATACAAATATAAATACTATTACAAAAACGATTACCATGATTTTAAAAGGATCAAAATTTTTTGTTTGAAAAACACTAGCTGATTTTGCTTCTGCTTTATGAAATTGTTTAAATGTCATGTAGACAGCAAATATTAAACCAATATGAGCTAAAAAAAGTCCAGCCCATCCAAATGCAAAAGTTGTGTACGAAAAAATATATAAACTAAAAACTGTGGTCCAAATAAAACTTAAAACTAATAAAATTTGTAGTCTTACTGTTTTCGGAAGTGCACGCAGATCATTTTTACTATCGTCAAATAAAATATTTGCAGCATCTTTCATCCAGTTCTTTATTGATTCCATATAATGAGGATATAATTTTTGGTGATTTAAACAAATGTCAATTTGTCCTAAACCTACCTATGAACGAAGCTTTTTTTTGTGAAAATTGATAAATCTTTCAACGTTAGATTTATTAAATGACTTATTTTCTTCAAATGAAACCTTCTTCATTGAATAAGCACTACTAGTAGTAACTCTTGATTGAATTGTAATATTTCCTTTGTACAATTTAAGTTTAACTGAGCCATTAACTTTACTTCTTTTTAAATCTACAATTTTTTGAAGTTTAAATCTTTCTTTTGAATACCAATAACCATTGTAAATTAATTCAGCATATCTAGACATTACCTGATCTTTTTTATGCATTGTTTCTTTGTCTAAAGTAACAGACTCAATTGCTCTATGAGCATTGATTAAAAGAGTTCCACCGGGTGTTTCATATACACCTCTAGATTTGATACCTAAAAATCTATTCTCTACTAAGTCAACTCTTCCAATTCCATTTTTACCTGCAATGTCATTGAGCTTTGTTAATAATTTAGCCGGAGACATTTTTTTTCCATTTATTCCAAAAGGATCACCGTTTTTAAAATTGATAGTAATAAACGATGATTTGTTTGGTGCCTTTTCTGGAGAAATTGTTCGCTGGAAAATAAATTCTGGTGCTGAATTTTTTGGATTTTCTAAAACCTTACCTTCAGTTGATGTATGAAATAAATTATCATCTACTGAAAAGGGAGGTGCACCTTTTTTATCTTTAGGAATAGCTATGCCATGTTTTTTTGCATAATTAATTAAGTCTGTTCTTGATTTTAATTTCCAAATTCTCCACGGGGCTATAATTTTAATTTTGGGACCAAAATAATGATAGCCTAATTCAAATCTAACTTGGTCATTGCCTTTACCAGTTGCTCCATGCGAAACTGCATAGGCTTTAAATTTTTTGGCTACTCTTATTTGATCTTTTGCAATAAGAGGTCTTGCTATTGATGTCCCTAATAAATAAACACCCTCATAGATCGCGTGTCCTCTGATCATGGGATAAACATAATCCTTAACAAAAATATCTTTTAAATCCTAATAATGAGTAATGATCAATTGTTTGAGAACCTTGTTGATTGTATCCAGTGATCATAATTCTAGATCCTTTTCTCATTTGTTTGATCATTTTTAATTCGATTTTATTATCTGCAATCCACGCAAAACCTTGTTCTTTAATATCAAATTTAAATTTATTCTTCCCCGAAGCAGCTGTTACAGAATTATTTTTGTTGAATTCATAACCTGGGGTAACACTTACTTCATTTTTTATATTGTCGTTTGGTCTGAATGCTACAAATAATTTTGCATCTCTTTTGTTTGTTTTTGGAGCTTGTAAAATAGGTAAAGATTGCGCAAAGCATACTTTACCGTCAGCATCCATAACGACCATTGCCTCCCAATCTTTATATTTACCAATTTTTTTAATTTCTTGAGCTGAAACTTGAGCAACACCACTTATAAAAAATATTCCTAACAATATTGTAATTTTTTTAATTATGGACATGGATTTGGATAAATTGCTTGTACGTGGTTAATTTCTTTAATGACATCATCAGATAAGTTTACATTTACACTTTCTATATTTGTTTTCAACTGCTCCATTGTAGTTGCTCCAATTATTACACTAGTCATAAAGTCTTGGATTTCACAAAATTTTATCGCCATCTGACTCATATCTAGATCAAATTTTTCACTAATTTTATAATAATGTTCAACGGCATCCTCAGTATTTGGCTTTCTATACCTTGTCCAGAAATCGAAATCTCTCTCCATTCTTGATCCTTTTGGAAAATTCTTGTTTCTATACTTTCCACTTAAATACCCGCTTCCAAGTGGAGAGTAAGCTAAGCAGCCAATGTTTTCTCTTATAGAAACTTCAGCTAGTCCAACTTCGTAAGATCTATTTAATAAACTATAAGGATTTTGGATTGACATCATTCTTGGCAACTTTTTATCTTTGGATAACTGAAGATAATTTAAAACTCCCCAAGGGGTCTCATTTGATAAACCAACGTATCTTATTTTTCCCTGATCAATATATTTATTTAACTCTGCAAGAACATCTTCAAATTTATTCCATTCATTTTCTTTATGAACATAACCAAGTCTTCCAAAATTATTTACATTTCTTTCTGGCCAATGAAGTTGATATAAATCTATATAATCTGTTTTAAGTCTTTTGAGACTGTCATTTAAAGCAGATTCCAAGTTTGGACCTGTAAAACTATTTTCTCCGCTTCTTAAATAATTTCTTGCTGGACCAGCAACTTTTGTTGCAAGAATAACTTTGTCTCTTTTCTTTGTTTTTTCAAACCAGTTCCCAATAATTTCTTCTGTATCACCGTAGGTTTCTTTTCTAGGTGGTACTGCATATAATTCAGCAGTGTCCCAAAAGTTTACTCCTTGATCTAATGCAAAATCCATTTGTTCAAATGCTTCAAGTTCAGTATTTTGTTCTCCCCAAGTCATAGTACCGAGACAAATTGTACTTACTTTAATATCGGTATTACCTAAATTTTTGTAATTCATTAGAAATATTAAGTTAAATTTTTGTTAATCTTTTAAGGTATCTTGAATAATTAGTAAAAGAATATATATATTAGTCATTATGGAATTTGATAAAAACGGAATACTAAATAGAGCTAAAGCAGCACAACAATCGGCTGCTGTAATGGATGAAGGCTTAAGAGCCTACATGTTAAAAGTTTATAATTACATGGCAACAGGTATATTGCTAACTGGAATAGTAGCACTATTAACATTTAAAATGTCTGTTGTTACTAATGATGCGGGTTCAATCGTTGGTCTAACGCAGATGGGGAATGCAATTTATTTATCAGGTCTTAAATGGCTTGTAATGTTAGCACCTCTAGGTATCGTTTTTTACATGAGTTTTGGAATTAACAAGATGAGTGCATCAAAGGCACAAACTACGTTTTGGGTTTTTGCAGCTTTGATGGGTCTATCATTATCTTCAATATTATTGGTTTATACTGGAATGAGTGTAACAAGAGTTTTCTTCATTACATCTGCAACATTTGGAGCGATGAGTATCTACGGATACACAACTAAAAGAGATCTTACAAAGTTAGGATCTTTTTTAATGATGGGTCTAATTGGAATAATTATAGCTTCAATTGTTAATATCTTTATGAAATCTTCTATGATGTATTTTGTGATTTCAATTTTAGGTG
This sequence comes from uncultured Pelagibacteraceae bacterium, assembly GCA_902596185.1. Lineage (GTDB taxonomy): Bacteria > Pseudomonadota > Alphaproteobacteria > Pelagibacterales > Pelagibacteraceae > Pelagibacter. The sequence continues at coordinate 101,059 of CACJSX010000001.1, read as the reverse complement.
TTTTAATATTTGTTGGTTTAACAGCTTATGACACTCAGAAAATCAAAAATATGTATGTTGCGTCAGATTCAGGTGAGTTAATGGGTAAGAAAGCTGTTATGGGCGCTTTAACTTTATACCTAGATTTTATCAATCTATTTATAATGTTATTAAGATTGTTTGGTCAAAGAAGATAAATTTATTTTTGAAGTTTCTTCCAGTTGGTATTTTTTAATAAAATTCTAAGATCGTAAGAATTTTTTAGTATTTTACCACTCGTATCAGTAATCAAATATTTAAGATTTTTATTTTTAGGCTTAAAATTTTTACAAATTTTATATAGGGCATTTTCAGTAGCATTTCTAAAAACACTAAACCCCACTTGTTTACTTGATATACTTAAACCATAATCTTTCCAAGATCCTTCAGAAACCATCTTAGCATATAAGTCTAATATAATTTTTAGCTCATCTTTTTCAAAAAAGTGTTTTTCTTCAATTTTATTATGAGGATTATTTACTACTAATTTTAAATTACTACGCATCAATCTTATGTTTATTAATTAATGGTACTTGGAACCCTGTGAATATTATTGTGATTGGAAGCATTCCCCACACTTTAAAATTAACCCAAAATTCTTCTGTTTGTGTTCTCCAAATAAATTCATTTAATAAAGCAAGGCCAAAGAAAAAATACATCCATCGTTTATTAAGAATTTCCCATCCAATATCGGTTAGAGGAATAGATTTACCCATAATTTTTTTAAGAATAGGTTCATTGGTAAAATATTTCCCAAAAAATAATGCAAGAGCAAACATAATATTGATGATTGTTGGTTTTACATAAATAAATATAGGATCATTAAAGTAGATTGTTAATCCACCAAAAAAAGTAATTAAAATTCCACTTACCAAAGGCATTGGAGGAATTTTTTTTTCAAAAAACCAAACTACTGCTAATGCAACTAAAGTTGCAACTATCAGTGGAGGTATTGCTACTGATAAATTTTTACCACTATTGTAATAATAGAAAAAAAATATTGCTAAAGGACCGAAATCAGTAACAAATTTTAAAAAAGATTTATTCACCAAAAAGATATTAACATATTTGCCACATCACAAAACATTTATATTTTTAGCATTGATTTTTATTTCTAAATACCCATACTAAGATTAATGCCAGTTCAAAAAGCCAAATTTTCAATTGGAGACATCGTAAAGCATAAACACTTTGAATTTAGAGGTGTGATTTATGATGTTGATTTTGAATTTAATAACTCTGAAGAATGGTATCAATCTATTCCAAAAAATGTGAGACCAAGAAAAGATCAACCATTTTATCACCTATTAGCAGAAAATGATGAGATAACTTATGAAGCTTATGTTTCTGAGCAAAATTTGCTAATGGACGACTCTGATGAACCAATAAAACACCCTTTAATTGAAGAGATTTTTTCGGGAAAAAAAGGCTCTAGTTATTTCAAGCTTTCTAATTAAGGCAACCATCATTCAACCACATTATGCTCAAATCTAGGCCATATAAATTAGCTATATATTTAGTATCTTCTGGTCAAGAGTGTTAAACGTTAATTCAATCTCATTATCTCCCCTCTGCATTCTTGATCAGAAAACTATTTCATAATAGAAATCACCAAAAAAAATTCTAAATTAAAATATGTTTAAACTTTTTGAACCTAACAAGATTTTCAAAATTACGTCAAAAGCACCTAAGTACGTTTTATTTTTGTTTATTGTTGTATTAAGTGTTGGTTTACTTGAAGCATTAGTTATGTCTCCTGAAGATTACAAACAAAGTGATGCAGTTAGGATTATGTATGTTCATGTTCCTGCTGCTTGGATTTCACTTGGAATATTTTCTTCTATAACTTTGTTATCTATTTGTGGTTTCGTATTTAGAAACAAAAACTTTTTTTTAATTTCTAAAAGTTTAGCTCCTTCGGGATTTGTTTTTAATATTATAGCTTTAGTTACTGGATCAATTTGGGGAAAACCAACTTGGGGAACATGGTGGGCTTGGGATGCAAGAATTACTTCAATGTTAATATTAGCTTTGTTCTATGCAATGTATTTAATTGCATGGAGAATTTATGACAAGGAAGAAAAAGTCTATAAGATTTCAACTTTTATAACTATTTTAGGAATTATTAATGTTCCAATAATAAAATATTCAGTTGATTGGTGGAATACACTCCATCAACCTGCATCTATTAATATTTTGTCAAAAAGTTCAATTCATTCATCAATGCTTTACCCATTATTGATAATGACTGCGGCATTTGCTCTTTTTTCATTGTTAATTTTCTTAATGAAATATAATACAGAACTGATAAAAATTAAAAATAAAGGCTTAGATAGATTATGATAAATGAATTACTTTTTATGAATGGATATGCGGTGTATGTGTTATCAGCTTTTAGCTTTACTTTATTAAGTTTCCTAGGTTTATATTTGGTTACTAAAATGCAATTTGTTAAAGAGCAAAACAAATTTGTCGCTAAATTTGGATCACTTACAACTGAACAAGCTAATTCTGCAAAATCACAAAGAATAAATAAAGAAATTTTAGCAAACGTAATAAATAATTAACTTTTAAACCATGTATGGTCGAAAAGTTAAATTAAGATTTCTGTTTGTAATATTAATCTTAATTACTTTAATTTTAACAACATTTTTGATTTTAAAATCATTAGAGGAAAATGTTATATATTTTCAGTCGCCTTCCGAAATAAAATCACTTACTGAAATAGATAAAAGCAAAATAAGAGTTGGAGGAATGGTTAAAAAAAATTCTATTTCCATGAATTCAAATGAAGTTAACTTCATAATTACAGACTTTAAAAATGAAATAAATGTTACTTACTTGGGAGCAGTACCAAATTTATTTGCTGAAGGAAAAGGGGTTGTTGCAGAAGGTTTTTTGAAAGATAGAAACTTTTTCTCAGCAACAAAAATTTTAGCTAAGCATGATGAAAATTATATGCCACCGGAAGTAAAAGAAGCATTAGGAGAAAAATAAATTGATCTATAGTCTTGTTGGATATTATTCGTTAATCATAGGATTAGTTATTGGATTATCATTATTTTATTTTTCATACAAAAATTTTAATAATTCGAACATATTAGATACCAAAATATTATCATTTACATTTTTGCAATTATTTTTTGTTGTCATTAGTTTTTTGTGTTTGATCTTTTCATTTATTGTTTCAGATTTTAGCAATGAAACAGTATTTAATAATTCTCATACCACCAAACCATTATTTTACAAAATAAGTGGAACCTGGGGGAATCATGAAGGAAGTTTATTGTTATGGTTACTTGTTTTAACTTTATTTATTTTCTTATTTTTAGTACGGACAAAAAATCAACCAGTTAAATACAAAATTTTAACTTTAGTTTTTCAACAAATAATAATTGTTGGTTTTTTTTTATTTTTAATCCTAACATCAAATCCATTTAATTATATTTTTCCAATACCTACAGAAGGACTTGGATTAAATCCAATTTTACAAGACCCAGCTTTAGCAATTCATCCACCAATTTTATATTTAGGTTATGTAGGTTCTTCAATTATATTTTCTTCAGTTTTAGCAGCAACGAGTTTAAAAATTATTTCTAGCAATTGGGCAATTCATATAAAAAAATGGATTTTAATTTCATGGATATTTTTGACTTTAGGAATATTGCTTGGATCAATTTGGGCTTACTATGAATTAGGCTGGGGAGGTTTTTGGTTTTGGGATCCAGTAGAGAATGTTTCTTTAATGCCTTGGCTTGCATTAACTACTCTTTTGCATTGCATTTTAGTTTTAGAGAAAAAATATATTTTAACTTCATGGGTAATAATTCTTTCTATAGCAACATTTACATTAAGTATGTGTGGAACATTTTTAGTTAGATCAGGAATTTTGAATTCAGTTCACACCTTTGCTAATGATCCTGAAAGAGGTTTATTCATTCTTGTTTTCTTATTCGTTTTAATTTTTTTATCAATTATAATTTTTTTCTTTTTTCACAAAGATAATGACAAAAAATCTTATAGTTTTTTTTGGTTGAGCAAAGAGACTTCAATATTAATTAATAACTGGTTTATGATGTATTTCTTATCAGTTATATTAATAGGTACCGTTTATCCAATTTTTTTAGATGTAGTTTCTTCTCAAAAAATATCTGTCGGACCACCATTTTATCATAAATTGATAATTCCATTTTTAATTCCATTTTTATTTATGATGGCGATTGGTCCAAAGTTAAAATGGATCAAATCTCAACTAGAAGACAAAATATATTTAGTTTCTTTTTTGATTATCTCAATTTTATTAGCATTTCTAGTATTAAAAAATTTTAATCAAAATGTTTTAATAAATACAATTTTGATATCGAGTGCACTTTATTTATTCTTTATGACGCTGAGAGATTTTTTTGTAAAAAAATATAAAAATATTTCACAAAATATCGCTCATTTTGGATTTAGTTTATTAATCCTAAGTATTTTGTTTAACAATTTATTTGCAACTGAAATTATAACAAATCTTAAGGTTGGTGAAACTTTTGAAAATTCAAAAACAAAAATAGTATTTGAAAGTGTTGATCAGAAAAAAGAACAAAATTATAATGCCATTATTGCAAATTTTTTCATAAGCAATCAGAATGGTGAAGAAGATAGACTTTCGCCAGAGATGAGAATTTATAATCAACCCGTAATTGCCACAAGTGAAGCAGATATAAAAACAACTCTTATGTCAGACAAATTTATTGTAATTAATCTGGTTCAAAATCAAGATTTTTTCAATGTAAGATATCAAGTTAAACCATTTATGTTATGGATTTGGTTATCAGTAATTTTAATATCACTTGGAGGAATTGTTAGCTTTTTACAAAAAAGATCATGAAAAATAAAATATTACCTTTTTCAGTCATTATTATTTTTGGGATAATATTTTTTATTTTTTATAAAGGTCTAGAAGATTCAAAAATATACACTCCAGATGTTAGTAAAAAAAAAGAAATACCAGTGTTTAATTCTAAAGAATTTTTTTCTGGAGAAAATGTGAAATCATTAAGTATCTTTGAGTTAGATAAGTTTTATTTATTAAATATTTGGTCATCTTGGTGTGTTCCATGTCGACAAGAGCATCCTTTTTTAATGAATTTAAATTTAGATAATGAAGTAAATATTATTGGGATGAATTATAAAGATAATTTAAAAAATGCAGAAAATTTTTTAAAAGAACTAGGAAACCCTTATAAAGAAATCTTTATTGATTTTGATGGCACAATTGCAATTGAGTGGGGAGCTTATGGGGTTCCTGAATCATTTTTAATTTATAATAATGAAATTATTAAAAAATATATTGGGCCTCTTAACCAAGAATTAGTTAATGAAATTAATTTATTGATAAAATGAAAATTTTAAGTTTTTTTTTAGTTGTTATTTTATTTTATACATCTAGTGCGCTTAAAGCTAATGAATTAGATAAAAGAAATAATATAACTAAAAACCTACGTTGTTTGGTTTGTCAAGGTCAGTCAATTTACGATTCTGACTCTGAGTTTGCAAATAGCTTGAAAATTTTAGTTGATAGAAAAATTGATGAAGGATTGACTGATGCTGAAATTTATGAATATTTTAAAAATAAGTATGGGGAATGGATATTGTATGATCCTAAATTAAATAAAAACACCTATATTCTTTGGTTTATGCCTCTATTGATCTTCCTTTTAGGTGGTGCAATAATCTTTAAAAAACTTAAAAAAAAACATAATTAATCTGGTAATAAGAGTTATGAATTTAAAAAAATTTAATATATTTTTTTTTACATTATTTTTTTGCACTAAGCTTTTAGCTTCAGAAAATAGCTCTCATCAATATAATTTTTTTACAGGAAATTTTGATTTCAGTGATGACAAACAGTCAGCGCTCTTAGTAGGTTTTCAACATCAAAATGAAACTTTGGAAAGAAACACTTTTATTGGTAATATTTCTCCAATAACTGGAGGATTTATAACAGAAAATTCTGCAGTATATATTTATACTGGATTTGAATGGAACATAGATATGGGAGCTTTAACTTTTACGCCAAGTTTTGCACCTGGTCTTTATCATAAAGGTGACGGTAAAGATTTAGGTCATGTTCTTGAATTTAAGTCTGAAGTTCAACTATCTTATGAACTCTCGAAAACTTCCAGTTTGGGAATATCTTATAATCATGTATCTAATGCTAGTTTAGGAGACAAGAATCCTGGGGCAAATAGTTATATGTTCAATTTTTTGAAAAACTTTTAAATTAATTTATGAATTTAAAAGACTGTCATAATTTTAGTGATTTTAAAAAATTAGCAAAAAAAAAATTACCTTCACCCATATTTCATTATATTGATGGTGCAGCGGACGATGAAATAACTTATGCGAGAAATACTTCTGCATTTGATGATGTTGATTTGGTACCCAATGTATTAAGGGGTGTAGAGCATGTTGATTTATCTACAACTATTTTTGGTAAAAAACTGGATTTACCTTTTTACTTAGCTCCTACTGCTTTACAGAGATTATTTCATTATGATGGTGAAAGAGCTGTGGGTAAAGCAGCAAAAAAATTTAATACAATGTTCGGAGTTTCTGCTTTGGCTACTGTTAGCGTAGAAGAAATTTCTTCTATGATTGATACTCCAAAAATGTTTCAATTTTACTTTCATAAAGATAGAGGATTAAATGATTCTTGTTTAGAAAGAGCTAAGGCTGCAAAGTTTGATGTGATGGCATTAACTGTTGATACTATAACAGGTGGAAATCGCGAAAGAGATTTGAGAACTGGATTTACTTCACCACCTAAACTAACACTATCAAGTTTATTTAGTTTTGCAACAAAGCCAATGTGGGGAATAAATTATTTAACAAAAGGTAAGTTTGAATTACCTCATCTTCAAGATTTTGTAAAAGAGGGTACAAGCACAAATTCTTCAATAGGAAATTATTTCTCTACAATGTTGGATCAGTCAATGAACTGGAAAGATGCTGAACAACTTTGCTCTAAATGGGGAGGCCATTTTGCTTTAAAAGGAGTTATGAGTGTTGAAGATGCTAAGAGAGCAGTAGATATTGGATGTACAGGAATAATGGTTTCAAACCATGGTGGAAGACAACTTGATGGATCGAGATCTCCTTTCGATCAACTTGCAGAAATTGTTGATGCGGTTGGAGATAAACTAGATGTCATTTGTGAGGGTGGTATACATAGAGGCACCCATATGCTTAAAGCTCTATCTTTGGGTGCAAAAGCATGTTCTGGTGGTAGACTTTATTTATATGCTTTAGCTGCAGCTGGACAAGCAGGTGTAGAAAGAGCTTTAGAGAAGTATAAATCTGAATTAGTAAGAGATATGAAGTTAATGGGTTGCACTAAAATTAGTGATTTAAACAGAAGTAATTTAAGATTCAGAAGATAGTAATCATGAACATAAATGATTGTTATAATTTTGAAGATTTTAGAAAATTAGCAAAAAAAAAATTACCAGCTCCAATTTTTCATTACATTGATGGTGGTGCAGATGATGAGGTTACGCTAAATAGAAATACCGAGGCGTTTAATGATTGTGATTTAGTTCCAAATATTCTTAATAGTGTTGGAGAGCCAGATTTATCAACCACAGTTTTTGGAAGAAAAATTAGCATGCCATTATTTTTATCACCAACAGCAATGCAAAGTTTGTATGATCCAGAGGGTGACAAAGCATCTGCAAGAGCTGCTGAAAAGTTTGATACTATTTACAGTATGTCAACTATGGCCTCTTTTTCAATTGAGGAGGTGGCAAATATTTCAAGTGGTCCAAAACTTTTTCAGCTTTATATTCATAAAGATAAATCAATCACAGATGATTTAATTGAACGATGTTCGAGAGCAAATTTTGATGGAATGTGTATCACAGTTGATACTCTTGTAGCTGGAAATCGAGAACGTGATCATAGAACTGGATTTACAACACCGCCCAAATTTACTTTGGATAGTTTATTAAGTTTTGCACTGAGACCTGGGTGGGTTTTTAAGTATTTTACGAATAAAAAATTTGAGTTAGCAAACATAAAAAATAAAACCGACAAAGGCACAAATATTGCAAAATCAGTAATGGAATATATTAATGAGCAATATGATCCTGCCATGAATTGGAAAGACGCTGAATATTGTATAAAAAAATGGAACAAACCAATGGCGCTTAAAGGAGTTATGTCAGTTGAGGATGCAAAAAAAGCAATTGATATTGGTTGTACAGCAATAATGATTTCAAACCATGGAGGAAGACAGTTAGATGGGTCTAGGTCTCCGTTCGATCAAGTAAAGGCAATTTCAGATGCAGTCGGTGATAAATTAGAAATAATTTTAGATGGTGGAGTAAGAAGAGGCACACATGTGTTAAAGGCATTAGCTGCAGGTGCAACAGCATGTAGTTTTGGAAAAGCGTTTCTTTTTAGTTTAGGTGCCGGTGGACAAAAAGGAGTTGAGAGATTGTTAGAAAACATGCAAAAAGAAATTAGAAGAAATATGGTTCTTATGGGATGTAAATCTGTTAAAGATCTTGATGCGTCAAAAATAATATATCGAAACTAAAATCTCACAATTTTAGCTAATTATTTATAATTATACTTTAATTTATTTTGAAAACAGAATAGACAAAAAACTATTTTTCGTTTAGTTTTCCGATTTTATTTATTATGAAATTAGCAGAGTCATTAAACAGATTAGGAACAGAGAGTGCTTTCTCAGTTCTAGCAGAGGCAAAAAAACTTGAAGCTCAAGGTCATCCAATGATACACCTTGGATTAGGTCAGCCAGATTTTAAAACCCCAAAACATGTAGTTGAGGCAGCTAAAAAAGCATTAGACGATGGTCACCATGGTTATGTTATGTCTAATGGTATACCTGAATGCAGACAAGCGGTAACAAGATGGATCAAAAAAAGATATAACGCTGATGTTGATTTTGAAAGAATTCTTATTATGCCCGGTGGTAAACCGACAATGCATTATGCAATACAATGTTTCGGTGAGCCAGGTGCTGAAATAATTCATCCTACACCTGCATTTCCAATTTATGAGTCTATGATTAATTATACTGGTTCAACAGCAGTTCCTTATGATCTAACAGAGGATAAAGATTTAAAATTTAATGCAGACAAAATTTTATCTTTGATTACTGATAAAACTAGATTGTTAATTTTAATTAATCCAAATAATCCAACAGGAAGTTTTGTTGAAAAACCAGAGATTGATAAATTAGCAGAGGGATTAAAAAAACATCCTCATGTAACAATTCTAAGTGATGAGATTTATAGTAGACAAATCTTTGATGGAAAAGAAATGCCTACTTTTTTTAATTATCCTGAATTAAGAGGTAGATTGATTGTACTAGAGGGTTGGAGTAAGGCTTATTCGATGACAGGATGGAGATTAGGTTGGAGTTTTTGGCCAGAGCATTTAGTTGAGCACGTTAATAAATTACTTATCAACAGTGTTTCATGTGTAAACGCAGCAGCACAATTTGCTGGTATCGCAGCCCTTGATGGGCCTGATGATTCAATTCATGCTATGATGGAAAAATTTACACAAAGAAGAAAATTGATTTATGAGGGCTTAAATAGTTTACCAGGTGTTGAATGTAGTTTACCCGGAGGTGCTTTTTATGCATTTCCCAAAGTAATAGGGACCGGAATGAACGGTTCTGAATTTTGTAAAAAAGCTATGCACGAGGCTGGTGTAGCAATAGTTCCAGGGACTGCTTTTGGTAAAACTTGCAATGATTATGTCAGATTTAGCTTTGCAGCTTCACAAGACAACATCTCTAATGCACTAGAGAACATAAAAAAAATGCTTACTAAATAAGCTGTATTTTCATATTTTTTTTTATTAATATCAAAATTTAGAATTATGAACCAACAAGTTGAGATAGAATTAAAAAATCTTTTAAACAATAGATTCTCGACTTCAGAGTCTGCTCGTGGAAATTATGCAAGAGGTGAGGATACTTATGATCCAGTTCTATCAAAAGCTGTAGTTTTTCCAGAGACTAATGAAGAGGTATCAAAAATATTAAAACTTTGTAATGAACATAAAATTCCTGTGGTTCCCTTTGGTACAGGCACATCTTTAGAAGGAAATGTTGTAGGAAATGAAAATGGTATTACTATTTGTTTAGAAAAAATGAATAAAATTTTAACTGTAAATGCTGAAGATTTTGATTGCAGAGTTCAGGCATGTGTAACAAAAGAGCAATTAAATGAGTATTTACGGGAAGATGGAGTTTTTTTCCCAATTGATCCAGGAGCAAACGCTGCATTAGGAGGAATGGCCTCAACTTCTGCTTCAGGAACTATGGCTGTGAAATATGGAACTATGAAGACAGTTATATCTGGTCTAACAGTAGTACTACCAAATGGCGATATTATTAATACAGGTGGCAGAACTAAAAAAACCTCAGCAGGTTACAATTTAACAAATTTATTTATTGGATCAGAAGGGACTCTAGGTATTATCACTGAAGTTCACTTAAGATTATCTCCTATACCAGAAAGTATTATGAGTGCTGTATGTCATTTTTCTTCTCTAGAAGATGCTGTAATGACAGCTCAACAGGTTATTCAGTATGGTGTCCCAATTGCTAGAATTGAAATGCTTAATGCAGATCAGATGGGTATTTCTATAAATTACTCTAAATTAAAAGATATTGAAGCAGTACCAACTTTATTTTTTGAATTTCACGGATCAGAGACTTCAAACAATGAGAATATAAAAATTGTAGAAGAATTATCAAAAGATAACAATGGAAGTTCATTTAAATGGGCCAAGGATTTAGAGGAGAGAAACAAACTTTGGCAAGCAAGATGGGACGTATATTATTCTGTTAAAGCTTTAAATAATAATGGAAGGGTTTATTCAACAGATGTATGTGTTCCAATTTCAAAGATTACAGAGTGTGTAAAATTTGCAGAAGAAAAAGCAAAAGAATTTGGAGTTAGAGCTCCAATGGTAGGTCACATGGGTGATGGAAATTTTCACGTAGTTTTACCTTATGATCCTACAAAAAAAGAAATGTATAAGCAGCTTAGAGCTTTTAATGGTACGTTAATTAGGAAAGCTTTGGAACTTGAGGGAACTATCACTGGTGAACATGGAGTAGGACTTCACAAAAAAGAGTACCTGCTTGAACAACATCCTGACAATATTCCAGTTATGAAATCGATCAAAAGAACTATAGATCCAAATAACATAATGAATCCTGGAAAAATCTTTGATTTAAACTAATCTTAAAATATGAAAAAAATTCTGATCACTAGAAGGTTGCTTAAATCTTGCGAAGAAAAAGCATCAAAAATTTTTCAAGTAAATTTCAATGATAATGATGAGCTGTATTCTCAAAATAAGTTAGTAGAAATGAGTCATGGTTGTGATGGAATTTTAACCTCTTTAACAGATAAAATGGATGCTGAAACAATTAATAAATTACCCGAGAGTGTAAAAATAATTTCAAATTTTGCTGTTGGGTTTGGAAATATAGATTTAGATGCTGCAAAGAATAAGGGTATAGCAGTTACAAATACTCCTGATGTTTTGACAGATGCAACAGCAGAAATTGGAATTCTTTTAATACTTGGAGCATGTAGAAGAGCTTCCGAGGGAATTGAAAGTGCAAGACAAGGAGGCTGGAAATGGTCAGCAGATTATTTAATTGGTAAACAACTGACAGGATCTAGATTAGGAATTTTAGGAATGGGAAGAATTGGTCAAAAAATTGCTAAAATTGCTAAATCTTTAGGAATGATAATTCACTATCACAATCGATCAAAACTAAATGAAGATAAAGAGCAAGGTGCAACTTATCATGATACATTAAAAAGTTTGCTATCAGTATCTGATGTTTTGTCAATTTGTTGTCCAGCTTCTAAAGAAACTATTGATATGATTAATAAAGAGACATTAGAATATTTGCCGAAAGGTGCTGTTGTTACAAACGTAGCCAGGGGAGATATTGTCGATGATGATGCAATGATAGATGCTCTAGAAAGAAGAAAAATTTATGCTGTGGGATTAGATGTTTATAAAAATGAACCTAATTTAAATCCAGGTTATCTAAAGCATAAAAGTGCATTTATACTTCCACATCTAGGTAGTGCAACTAAAGATACTCGTACGGCTATGGCTAACTTAGCTATAGATAACCTTGATGAGTTTTTTAGAACAGGAAACTGTATCAATAAAGTAAATTAAAATGTCACAATCGATAGCTTTCATTGGCGTTGGCAACATGGGTTGTCCAATGGCTGAAAATTTAATGAAGGCGGGTAAAACTGTAAAAGTTTTTGATGTCTCAAAAAAAATGCTAGAGCTTGCAAAAGCAAAAAATCTTGAAACGATTTCGAATTTAAACGATTTAATTACAGCTGATATTGAAACGGTTATAACTATGCTTCCAGAGGGTAAGCATTCTAAGGAAGTTTATTTAGGAGAAAGTGGAATAATAAATAAAGTTTCAAAAAATTGTTTACTCATTGATTGTTCAACAATTGACATTCAAACTTCTATTGAGATTGGAAAAAAAGCTTCAGAAAAAGGTATTAATATGATTGATGCACCCGTTAGTGGCGGAGTAATGGGAGCCCAAAAAGCAATTTTAAATATAATGGTTGGTGGATCAAAAGAATCATTTGAAAAAGCGCTTCCTTTATTAAAAATTATGGGAAAAAATATATTTCATGCAGGTGATTTAGGTAGTGGGAATGGTGCCAAAATTTGTAACAATATGGCTTTAGGAATTGCGATGATTGCTGCTTCTGAGTCATTAATGTTAGCAAAAAGATTAAACATAGATATCAAAAAAGTTCATGAAATTATGAAAAATGCATCAGGTAATAGTTGGCCAATTTCTGTATATCCACCTTTACCTGGTTTAATTGATGGAACACCCTCTAATAACAATTATCGCCCAGGTTTTTCTGCAGGAATGATGAATAAAGATCTTAAACTTGCAAATGATTGTGCCAAAAGCGTAAACGCGGAAACACCATTAGGAAAAATGGCTTTAGAAATTTATGACCAATTTTGTAAAGATGGAAACGAAACTAAAGACTTTTCAGCTATTTCCAAAGTTATAGGTGGTAGTGCTTGGGATTATCCAATTGATTAAATAAATTTATTGTAGGTGCTTATAAATTGTTGTCCTTGAAACACCTAGTTTTCTAGAAGTGGCGGAGATATTATTTGTTTCATTAAAAGTTGATCTTATCAAAGTACATTTTTCTCTTTTGATTTTTGTATCTTCACAATTTTTACAAGTACTTTTTTTCTTTTCTTTTTTTGTCTCTACAAATTTATTTTCTTTAAAAATTTGACTTTTTACTACAAAAACGGATGAACCTAAATGATCGGTAATTTTTAATGTTTTATTATTTAATAAATCAGATGCAATAGATGAAAATGAATTAGTAAAAATTTTATTAAAATTTTCATTTTTAAGATCTTCTAGTCCATTAAGCATAATTCTTGCATTACTATTAGCACCTACAATTAGACCATCTCCATTAATAGCTAATAAACCTACGCTGGTTGTAGATAGATATTCTTGTCGAGGATGAAACGATAAAATTAATTCATGTTCAAACTTTTTTAAAAATAATTTAGTTTCTATACTTCTGGTTGCTAGTTTCACTAAAGCTAGAGTGTGTTGCTCTCTAGACATATAGTCAGTTGAAGCATCTATAATTCCAATAGTCTTACCATCATAATTAATAATTGGACTTGCGAAACAAGATATATTTTCATGTGCTATAAAAAAATGTTCTTTACCAGAAACTATTGTTGGTTTTTTTAATTCAACAGATAACCCTAGACCGTTTGTGCCACAAACCTTTTCAGTCCAAATAGATCCAGGTATCACGCTTTTACCAACATCTGTTTGAAGACAAGTTTTGTCATAAATTGTATCAAGTACCAACCCATTCTCATCTGAATATGCGACCATAAAATTAGTTCCAGCAATTTGTGAGTATAAAAGTTCCAATTCTGGGAGAACTATTTTTCTAAGAGCTTCATTTTTTTCTTTAATCTCTTTTAATTCAAGAGATGATATTACGCTTTGTTTTGGATCTTTAAATGGATCAAGACCCTCTGCAATACATCTCGACCAACTGTCTGAAATCTCCTTGCCCATCTCATAGGACATCATTCCTCTTTTCTTAAGGATATTTTTAAATTCTATGCTTTTCGAAGATAAGTTTCCCATACCTAAAAGATAAATAAAAATGATGTATTCAACAACTAACCACAGGTTGTATTTGTAAACTAATTGAACACTTAAAAGCGACATTGACTCCATCTGACTTCAATTTTTTAATAGGGTTTTAGAAATTAAAAGGGAGAGAAAACGATGAAAGCACAAGTTTTGCATAAGTATGACCCAGAAATGAAAGAAAAAGTATGGGTTACAGGTGAAGAATTACCAAATCCAAAAATTGAAAAAGCATCAGATGTAATTGTTAAGATTGGTGCTGCGGGAGTTTGCAGAACAGATTTACATATAATTGAAGGAGTGTGGAAACACATTCAAGATCCAGATGGAACTTTGTTACCATGTGTAATGGGACATGAGAATGCAGGATGGGTAGAAGAAGTAGGTAAGGATGTTACCGAATACAAAAAAGGTGACCCAGTTATTTTACACCCATTAATTTCAGGAACAGGTGGTACCTGTTTAGATTGCAGAAGAGGTAATGATATGCATGCTGAAGCTGGAGCATTTCCTGGATTAAGTATTAAAGAGGGAGGTTACTCTGAGCTATTAAAAACAAGTGTTAGAAATTTAATTAAGCTTCCAAAAGTGTTAGCACCTAAAGATGTTGCTCCTTTTTCAGATGCAGGTCTTACAGCCTACAGAGTTGTTAAAAAAGCAACTAGACATTTATTGCCAGGTCAAAGCTGTACAATAATTGGTGCTGGAGGTTTAGGACATATCGCTATTCAATGTTTGAAAGCAATGTGTGCAGCTGACATTATTATAGTTGAGAAATCTGAAGCAGCTTTAAAACATGCAATGGAACTTGGTGGTGATCATGGAGTTTTAATTGATGGAAATGAAATCGAAAAAGTCCAAGAACTAACTAAAGGAAAAGGTTCAGAAGCGGTTATCGATTTCGTAGGTGAAAAAGGATCTACTGCCATGGGAATTCAAATGACTTCCAATGGTGGTTTTTACTACATTGTTGGATACGGGGAAGAAATTAAATCACTTGCAGTTGATTTGATTATTTCTGAGAAAACAATTGTAGGTAATTTAGTGGGAACGTGGTCTGAATTATATGAATTGATGGAGTTAGCTGATCGAGGAAAAGTTAAGCTATCCATGCAAGAATATAAATTGGACGATGCTAATAAAGCACTTCATGATCTTAACGACGGTAAAGTTAAGGGACGAGCTGTTTTAGTTCCATAATTTAAGTAAAGGAAGAGAGAGGTAATAATGAAACTAATGAAAACTTGCTTGACGGCTATTATATCAAGTTTGATGATATTTAGTCCTATGGCATATGCTGATAAGTGGAGCGATCAGTTTCCACATATCAAAGCTACAGGAGATATTCCTGGTGATTGTTCTTATGAGAAGATGTCTAAGAAAAATTACAAAGGAAAAACTCTTAAAATAAATACTCACGCAATTCCTGTAATGGGAGAGCCAACAGCTCTACATGCTGAGCAGTTTGAGAAATTAACTGGCGCAAAAGTTGAAGTTACACATACACCAGCAGGTGATTTGTACTCAAAAGCAATGGTTCCTTTCCAAGCTGGACAAGCACCTTACGATATTGTGTTTGGATTTTCTAACTTCATTAATGACTGGAAAAGATATTTAGCACCAGTACCTAAGAAGTACATGAACTCACCTGAGATGAAAGACGTAACTAAATCTCACATGGGTGTATCATCTTGGGATGGAACTATGTATCAATACCCAGTTGATGGTGACAGACATTATCTAAAATATAGAAAAGACGTAATAGATAATCCTGAAATGCAGAAAAAATATAAAGCAGATACAGGAAAAGAGCTAAAAGTTCCTACAACATGGAAAGAATATGGCGAAATGGCTAAATATTTCAATGGTTGGGACTGGGATGGAGACGGTGAAAAAGAATACGGTTCAGCTGAAGTTATGAAAAAAGATGATTTAATGTTTGCAGCTTTTTTCAGTAGATCAGTAGCGTACGCTAAAAATCCAAGAACTCCAGGTGGTTTCTTTTTTGATTTAGAAACTATGAAACCAAACATCAATAACCCTGGGTTTGTAGAGGCATTAACTGATTGGGTTGAAGCTACTAAATATGTTCCTCCAGGAGGAACTAACTTTGGTCTAGGTGATGAAATCGGATCATTTGGTGGTGGACAAACTTTATTTAGTTTCTCTTGGGATGATGCATTTATTGCAGCGATGCAAGATGACAGTCCAATTAAAAATAAAGTTGGTGCAGCTCCACTTCCAGGCGCAAACAAAGTTTGGAATAGAGTATCTAATAGCTGGGAAAACCAATACAACCAAGCTCCTTACATTGTTTGGGGTTGGGCAGTAGGTGTTGCTAAGAAAAGTAAAGTAAAAGATATGGCGTTTGATTATCTATGTTTCTTTTCTAACGGAGCAAATCACCAAGCTGACTTAGCAATTGGTAGATTTGGTGTTAACCCATTTAAAAACTCAGACTTTGACCCTAACATTTACATTAATAGTATGGGTTGGGATCCAGAGATCGCTAACAGTTACACTAAGACTCTTTTAGATATGGAAAAAAGTAATAACAGAGTTTTCCCTCTAAGAGTTCCAGGTGTATTTGAATTTACAAGTGCTGTTGCTACTGGAACTTCAAAAGCTTTAGCAGGACAATTATCTCCTCAAGAAGCTTTAGATGAAGTTGCTAAAGAGTGGGAAGCAATTGTAGGCAGAGTAGGTAAAAAAGCAGTTCAAGATGCTTACGCTGTTGGTGTTAAAATGGAAGACAACAAACTATAATTAAAAAATACTTTATGTGGCCATTTTTTTAAATGGCCACATTATATAAAATTAATATAATCCTTTTTTACAAATGAATTTTAAACACAAATATTTTTTCCTATTTCCAGGTCTATTTGTGTTGATAGGCATATTAATTTTTCCAATTATTTTCGTAGTTAGATTAAGTTTGTCAGGATGGAATAGTTATAATCCTGGTTTAGATTACATAGGTTTAGAAAATTATATAAGATTATTTACTGATGACCCGAGATTCTGGGAATCATTTTTTAGATTGAGTTTTTTGTCAGTTACAACAGTTATCCTGCAATATGTGATCGGTTTTGCATTGGCACACATGGTTTGGAAAGATATTAAATTTAAAAGATTTTTTAGAGTTCTTTTTTTAGTTCCAATGATGACAACACCAGTAATCATGACAGTTATTTGGAGAACTTTTTTTCATGAATCTTTAGGACCAGTAAATGATATGTTATCAGTTTTTGGTGTAGCTCCAAAGTGGTTAACAGATCCAGTTATTGCAAAATTTACAGTCATTATAGTGGAGGTATGGCAATGGACACCTTTTATGTTTCTGCTTTTATTAGCAGGCTTATTATCATTGCCTAAAGAACCATTTTTGGCCGCAGCGATTGATGGTGCTAGTCCAGTCCGAAAATTTATTTACGTAACATTTCCATTGATGGCTCCAATATCAATTGGAGCAATAATTATAAGGTTAATTGAGGCTTCAAAGATAATGGATACAGTTTACGTTTTAACCTCTGGTGGCCCAGGAACTTCTACTGAAACATCAAGTTTTTACATTTTCATAAAAGGGTTAAGGGAATTTCAGATGGGTTATGCAGCATCAATGTCATTCACATACTTAATAATTATGATCATAAGTTTAACAATAATAGCAAAGGTCTTAACTAAAGTTTTATTGAAAGAGTAGAGTATGAATAAATTATATATTTTTTTAAAATATTTCTTTATTGTTGTTTGGACAGTATTTGTTGTAGCACCTTTTCTTTGGGCTTTAACAACATCCTTTAAAGACTTCCAGTCTGTTAATGGTGGAGTAACATATATTCCATGGGTAGATTTTGAACCTAATTTAGAAGGGTGGAAGGTTTTAATTAAATCGCCAGCCAAAGGAGGAGTAGATATAATTGAACCTTATTTTAATAGTTTGTTTGTAACTTGTACCGCAAGTTTAATTAGCATTATTCTTGGAACTTTGTCTGCATATGCGTTATCAAGATATACATTCAAGGCAGGTTTTGTAAAAAATAATGATATTACTTTTTTCTTTATTTCTCAAAGAATTATGCCTCCAATTGTTTTATCAATTCCGTTTTTTTTATTTTTAAGTTCGATAAATTTATTAGATAGTCTAACGGGGTTAATTGTAGTTTATATTGTTTTATTAATGCCAATAGCAGTTTGGATTATGGTTGACTTTTTTAATAAAGTTCCAAGAGAAATTGATGAGACAGCTCTAATTGATGGTTGTAATCCTTATCAAGCTTTTTTAAAAGTGGTGTTACCAAATTCAATACCGGGATTAATTGTAGCTGGAATGTTTTGTATAATATTTGGATGGATTGATTTCTTCTTTGCTTTTATTTTAACTTTTACTGAAGTTCAATTGTTGCCAGTTAAGATTGTTGCATTAAATTCATCGGTAACTCCTTGGTGGAGTTTGTCAGCATCAGCTTTAGTTTCAGTAGCACCATTAATTATTGTCGCGTTCATAGTTGAAAGATATTTATCAAAAGGAAATTTATCAGGAGCTATCAAATAATGGATTTAGTTGCTAACAATTTAAGTTATAAACCTGATGATCAATATCATTTAGACGAAGTATCTTTTAATTTTAAAGAAGGAAATCTCTATACAATTCTAGGAAGAACACTATCTGGAAAGACGACTTTATTAAAAACAATAGCTGGTCTTTTAACACCAGATAGTGGTGAAATTGAATTTGATGGTAAAAATTTTTTAAAAGTTCCAGTCTGGGAAAGAAATGTAGCAATGGTTTATCAGCAATTTATAAATTATCCTCATTTGAATGTTTTTGAAAACATAGCCTTTCCTTTAAAACAAAGAAAAATAGATCAAAGCATAATTAATGAAAAAGTAATGGATGCTTTAAAGTCTGTAGGCTTGTTGGGTTATGAAAATAGAAAGATTCAAGAGCTTTCTGGAGGGCAGCAACAAAGGGTTTCGCTTGCAAGATCTTTAGTCAAAAACGCTAAAATATTGTTACTAGATGAGCCTTTAGTAAACTTAGACTACAAATTGAGAGAGCAACTTAGAGAGGAGTTTAAAAACTTATTTTCTAAAGGGTTAGCAGATGAAACAATTTTAATTTATTCAACCACAGATCCAAGGGAGACTATGGAATTAAATGGTGAAGTTATAGTCTTAGATGAAGGCAAGGTCTTACAAGTTGGTCCAGCAAAAGAAATATTTGAAAACCCTAACTCTTTAAAAGTTGCAGAAATTTCTAATGACCCCCCAATGAATATTATTGAAGCTAAAATTTCAGATAATCAGATTAGATTTGAAGGCATAGATGTAGAGGCTCCACAACATTTATCTAAATTAACCGAAGATGGTTTAAAAATCGGATTAAGATCTTCTGATATTGAATTAAACGAAAATGGATACGAATTTGAAGTTGAGCTTGCAGAAATTAGTGGTTCAGAAACTTTACTACATTTAAAAAGAGGAGATACAAAAATTATAGTTTCAATAGAAGAAGTTCTAAACTTTAAGATACACGATAAAGTTAAAATTAATTTTAAAATTGATAGAGCTTATGCTTTTCATGCTGATGGAAAATTAGCATCCTCACCTTTTGGAGGTTTGAATGGCTAAAATTGATTTAAGCAACGTATCTCACTCATACAATCCAAACGATCAAAACCCAGTTTATGCCTTAAATCCTTTCTCAATGACATGGGAAAATGGAAATCGATATGCGATCTTAGGTCCTTCTGGATGTGGAAAAACCACAATGTTAAATATTGTTTCTGGCTTAGTAAGGCCTTCTGCTGGAAGAATATTATTTGATGATAAAGATGTTACAGATTTAAAAACAGAAGATAGAAATATTGCCCAAGTTTTTCAATTTCCAGTTATTTATAATACAATGACTGTTTATGAAAATTTAGCTTTCCCACTTAAATGTAGAGATTTTTCTAAAAGTAAAACTGATGAAAGAGTTAATTCAGTTGCTGAAACTTTAAATTTAAAATCTTTTTTAAATTCTCCTGCAAGAAAATTAACAGCAGATCAAAAGCAATTAATATCTTTAGGAAGAGGCCTTGTAAGAGAGGACGTAGCTGCTGTTCTAATGGATGAGCCTCTAACTGTTATCGATCCAGATTTAAAATTTAGATTAAGAAGAAATCTTAAAGAAATTAATGAGCAATATAAAACAACATTAGTTTATGTAACTCATGATCAAAACGAAGCGATGACTTTTGCAGATAATATAATAGTAATGAGTGAAGGAGAGGTGGTTCAAACCGGTTCCCCTAAAGAACTTTTTGAAAGACCTAATACAACATTTGTTGGGTACTTTATTGGATCGCCAGCTATGAACCTGTTTGAAAGTGAAATCTCTTCAAATGATAGTGTAAAAATAAATAACACTTTAATTAAAACCCATACAAATTTATCTAATTTAAAAACAAAAAATATTAAATTAGGAATTAGATCTGAATTTATTAAAATTGCACAAAACCAAAATGAAAACTTAATTGATGTTAATGTTGAAAAGGTTGAGGATCTAGGAAACTATAAATTGATCACTGCCAAAATGGGAGATTTTACAATTAAATCAAAAGTTACAAGAGAAACCGAAATACCTAATCAGAATGTAAAACTTCACATACCCGCCGAAAAATGCTGTGTTTACAAGGACAATAAATTAATTTAAACTCAACCAAAGATAGAAAATTTCTATCTATAGTTTTATTGTGACAATCTGTGCAATTATTTAGAAAGACTCTAATCTAAATCTATGTTTTATTTCTGCCCAGTTAATTAACTAGAGGAGAATATAATGATTAAAAATAAAAAATCATTGAAGGGTTCTAAAACTCCTTCAAGAAGAAAGTTCTTCAAAGCAGCGGCAGCAACAGGAGCGGCGGCAGCTACAGCAGTAGCAATGCCAAATGTTGCATTTGGTGCACCACTAACATTAAAGATGCAAGCGGCTTGGCCATCAGGCGCTAATATCTTTTTTGAAATGGCGGGAGATTACGCAAAAATGGTAAGCGACATGTCAGCTGGAGAACTTAAAATTGATGTTCAACCAGTTGGAGCTGTTGTCAAGACTTCAGAAATTGGACAAGCAGTAAGTTCAGGTGTAGTTGATATGGGTCACTGGGTGACTGCATATTGGTATGGTAAAAATGCTGCTGCGTCTCTTTTTGGAACTGGACCATCATACGGAATGTCATCTCAAGAAGTTATGGGATGGATGGAGTACGGTGGAGGAAGAGCATTATATGAAGAAGCAGTAAAAAGTGTTGGATTTAATTACACAGGCTTCTTCCATATGCCAATGCCAGCTCAACCATTTGGTTGGTTTAAAAAGAATGTAACAAAAGTATCTGATGTTAAAGGTATGAAGTATAGAACTGTTGGTCTAGCGACTAACGTTTTAACTGCTATGGGAATGGTCGTGAGACAATTGCCAGGTGGTGAAATCCAACCAGCAATGAAAACTGGTTTGATTGATGCTGCAGAGTTTAACAACCCTACATCAGACTCACAGTTTGGAATGCAGGATGTCTCTAAACACTATCACTTAGGAAGTTTCCACCAATCTCAGGAAATGTTTGAAATTCCAGTGAATACAAAGAGACTAAATAGCTTATCGCCTGCTCATCAAGCTATCTTGAAGAATGCTGCTTATGCTGCAAATTCAGATAACTACTTTAAAGCATTAGTTAGATATTCAACTGACTTAGCTAAATTGATGAACGAGCATAAAGTTAATGTTTACCAAACATCAGACGCTATCCTAGCAGAGCAATTAAAAGGTTGGGATAAAGTTATTGGTGAGTTTTCTGGTAAGGATGCTTTCTTTAAGAAAGTTGTAGACTCACAAAAAGCATACGCTAAGAGAACTATGAAGTATCTGTTGATGAATCAACCGAACTACAAATTAGCTTATGAAAATGAGTTTGGACCAATTGAGAAAGTTAAAATCTAATTAACTTTAGTAAATTCAAAAAAGGGGGTTTAAAAACCCCCTTTTTTTTTAGTTTAATTTAATATACTTTTTAATGATGGAAACTTTCATTAAATTTGCAGATACACTTAGCACTTCAATGGGTAAAGCATTTTCTTGGTGTATTGTGATTTTAATGGGTGGAACAGTTTATGAAGTTGTTATGGCTTATGTTTTTAACAAGCCAACTTTATGGAATTTTGATTTTAGTATGCAAATGTATGGGGCAATACTAATGATGTCGGGAGCATATTGTTTAGCGACTGAGGCTCATGTAAGAGGTGATGTAATTTATCGATTATTTAATCAAAGAACTCAAGCTTGGATAGATTTAGTTCTTTATTTTGTCTTCTTTTTTCCAGGTGTCGTTGCTTTAGCTTTTTACGGATATGAATACGCTGCAATAGCTTGGAAAATAAAAGAAACAAGTTGGAGTAGTCCAGCTCAAATACAGATTTACATGGTTAAATCTATGATACCTGCTGCAGGTACATTATTAGTTATTCAAGGAATTGCAGAAGTTTTTAGATCAATCATTTGTATCAAAACAGGACAATGGCCTATGAGAATGGTAGTTGCTGAAGAAACAGAACAAATGTTAATGAGAACATCGCAACAGGAAGACAAATCAAATGTTATTTAGTCTTTCAAATCCAGAAGTTGCAATTTTAATGATGGGTATATTTCTATTTGCAGTTCTTTTAGGTTTTCCAATTGCATTTACATTGATGGCGATGGGTATCGCGTTTGGATATTACGCTTACTACGACGCGACCATGATGGAACACATTTTTGATAATAGAATTTTTCAACTATTTGTTCAAAATACTTATACTGTTATGGATAATAATGTTCTGACAGCTGTACCCTTGTTTTTGTTTATGGGATATTTAGTTGAGAGAGCAGGAATTGTTGCAAAATTATTTTTTGCTATAAGATTAGCCGCACATAGGCTTCCAGCATCAATGGCTGTTGCTGCATTAATTACTTGTACACTATTCTCTACAGCAACAGGAATTATTGGTGCAGTAGTGACGTTGATGGGATTATTAGCTTGGCCAGCAATGGTAAAAGCTGGTTATGATAAAAAATTTGCATCTGGCATTATATGTTCCGGAGGATGTTTGGGTATTCTAATACCACCAAGCATTATGTTGATTGTTTACTCAGTTATTGCTCAATTATCACCTTTAAGACTTTTTGCAGCTGCTATCTTTCCAGGTTTACTTTTAGCAGGATTATACATTGGCTATGCGGTTATAAGAGCATGGTTGAATCCATCAATAGCACCTAGACCTCCAAAAGAGGACATCCCACCTCGTGCAGAAATTTTAAAAGAGGTATTAGTTTCTTTTGTACCTCTCTTTGGATTAATTATGTTAGTGCTTGGAACAATTTTAGCTGGAATAGCAACACCAGCGGAGGCCGCAGCAGCAGGAGCCTTTGGAGCATTGATTTTATCTTGGTTCTATAAAACCCTTAAATGGCAAAACTTTAAAGAGTCTGTTTTTTTAACTGCTAAAACAACAGCTATGATTATGTGGTTATTTATTGGATCTTGGACTTTTTCTTCAGTGTTTTCTTACCTAGGTGGACATGAAGTTTTCGAACATTTTTTTACTTCTATAAATATTTCAACTTGGCAATTTCTAGTAATTACACAAATTATAATTTTTCTTTTAGGTTGGCCATTAGAGTGGACTGAAATTTTAATTATTTTTGTTCCAATTTTTTTACCCTTATTAGAAATTTTTGGAGTTAACCCATATTTTTTTGCAATGTTAATAGCTTTAAATTTGCAAACCTCTTTTTTAACGCCACCAATGGCAATGTCGGCTTATTATTTAAAAGGAGTTCAAAAAACTAACGTAGAATTAATGGATATTTTTAGAGGTATTATGCCGTTTTTAGCAATTGTGATTTTTGCCATGTTTTTAATGTATATGTTTCCTGCAATTGCTTTATGGTTACCAGAAACGTTATTTGCTAACTAAAAGAAATGATAGATATTTTTTCTCTTAAAGCTGAAGAGCTTGCTTTAAAAATAAAAGATGCTCAATTAACTTCAGTAGAAATATGTGAAAAGTATATAGAAAGAATTAATAAATTTGAAAAAGATGTAAAGGCTTGGGCACATTTTGATAAAAAACTTCTACTAGAAAAAGCAGCAGAAGCTGACGAATATAGAAGGTCAGGTAAACCTTTAGGACTATTGCATGGTGTTCCAGTGGCTGTGAAAGATATTGTTGGAACTCTTGATATGCCAACCGAATGTGGAACTGTAATTAGAAAGGGAAAATCTTATTCACAGAATGCAGAAATTGTTGATTTATTATTAGCAGCCGGTGCAATTGTAATGGGCAAAACAGCTACAGCTGAATTAGCATATCTTGGCCCTCCTAAAACAACTAATCCACATGATCATTCAAGAACTCCAGGTGGTTCTTCAAGTGGATCTGCAGCAGCTGTTGCTTCGTTTATGGCGCCTTTATCAATAGGTTCTCAAACAGGTGGTTCAATAATAAGACCAGCATCATATTGTGGGGTTGTAGGTTACAAACCAACTTACGGGTTAATTTCAAGAAATGGTGTACTTAAAACTTCAGAAAAATTAGATCACATAGGTGTATTTGGAAGATCAGTAGAAGACGTTGCATTACTTTCAAAAGTTTTAATTAAAAAAGATAATTTTGATCCTGCAACTGTTCATTATTCAGCTGAGAATATGCTTGCAGAAACAAAAAAAGGTCCTTTGTTTGAACCTAAATTTATCTTTTACAAAACAGATTATTGGAAAAATATTGAAAAAAAATCCAGAGAAGCTTTTGAATATTTTATCAAATCTTTTAAAAAAAATATTGAGGTTTTTGACAACCCTTCTTATTTTAAAGATATTCATAAATATCATCAAATTATGTATGAAACTGATTTAGCAAATAATTTCGGATTATATTTTAAAAAGTATAAAAAAAAATTATCTAAGCCAATGCAAGATGCAATTGTTAAAGGCAATAAACATTCAGCAAAAGAGTATGCTGAAGCTTTGGATTTCATGAAAAGAAGTTACGAGTCTTATGAAGAAGTATTTGAAGATTATCATGGAGTTTTATCACCTGCCAGTCCCGGTGTTGCTCCCAAAAGTTTAAAGACAACAGGTTCTGCAGAATTTAATAAAGTCTGGTCTTATCTTGGAACTCCTTGTATATCACTTCCATTATTACAAGGTGATGCAAATATGCCTCTAGGCGTCCAATTAACTGGTGCTAAGTACGATGATCATAGATTTTTAGGTATTGCCAATTGGTTAGAAAAGGAATGTAATAACTAAATGCAAAAATTCACAACATTTTTAGGAACTTTACTTGCTACAGCTTTTTTAGTTGGTTTAGCAACTACATTAACAAGATCAACTATGATTGGTTTTTTTGATGTCCTGCCGGTTTATATATTGATGGCAATCGCCATCTTTATGATGGTCTATGAGGCCTTTTTTGATAAAAAATAATTTTAATTGATCTTTAATTTACCACCTCAGATTGTAATACAATATTTTAAAGTTATTTTAATCTAGACTCAAACGCTCATTTGTAATTTACTCTGTACAGTTAATTAACAAAGAAGAGGAGATACTAATGATTAAAGAAAAAAAATCATTGAAGGCTTCTAAGTCGCCTTCAAGACGTAAGTTCTTTAAAACTGCTGCTGCAACTGGAGTTGCTGCTGTAGCTGCATCATCTTTAGCTGCTCCAGCTGTCGCTGCAGAAAGAGTGGAAGCAGCAATGGTAGCTACTTGGCCGAGAGATTTTCCAGGGCTAGGTACTGGTGCACAAAGACTTGCAAAAAGAATAGCTGATATGAGTGATGGTAGAATCCAAGTTACTTATTATGCTGCAAACGAAAGAGTTAAAGCATTTGACTCATTTGATGAAGTTGCTTCTGGTAATTCACAAATGTATCATGGTGCAGATTATTATTGGGTTAAAAAACACCCAGCTTTTGGATACTTTACTGCTTGTCCTTTTGGTTTCACGTATTCTGAAATTAATGCGTGGATACACCATGGTGGTGGGCAAGAACTTTGGGATGAGTTGACTGATGATTTTGGTACTCAAAGTTTTATAGCTGGAAATACTGGAGTACAAATGGGTGGTTGGTTTAATAAAAAAATTAGATCAGCTAATGACCTAAAAGGTTTAAAAATGCGTATGCCAGGATTAGGCGGACAAGTTCTAGGAAAACTAGGTGGTTCCCCAATCTCACTTCCTGGTGGACAAATTTACGAAAACCTTGTTTCAGGTGCAATTGATGCAACTGAATGGGTAGGTCCATGGAATGATGAAGCTATGAAGTTCCATGAAGCAGCTAAGTACTATTACTACCCTGGTATGCATGAACCTGGTTCAATGTTAGCATGTGGTGTCAATAAATCTTGGTTTACAAGTTTAACAAAATCAGACCAGACAATAATTAAAACTGCTTGTGCATGGGCAGATGAAATTACAATGGCTGAGTACAATGCTAAGAACGGTGCTGCACTAGCAAGACTAGTAAATGAAAATGGTGTTAAACTTGAGAAGTTTAATGACAAAGTTTATGATGCTTTTGCTAAAGGTGCAGAAGAGGTGTATGACGAAGTTCAACAACACAGCGAACTTGCTGCAAGAGTGCACAAAGCATTTATTAAAGCAAGAAAAGAAATTGGTGCTTGGACTAACTTGTCAGACTCTCCATACATCAGTCAAAGAAATAGAGCTTTAGGAATTAGCTAAAGTAATATTTATAATTAATTAAAAATTAGGGCCCTTTTTAGGGCCCTTTTTAATAAATTAGAAATTCATTTAAGTTATGTATTTAAAAAACAATTTACCTATAATAATTAGAATATTTAGCTACTCAATATTAGCTACTACTTTTGTTTTTTTATTTAATAACGTTTTAACAGTTTGGTTTGATTGGCCTGGTGTAAAAAGTTTATTTTCTCATTATGGATTGTTTGGATTTAAAAAATTAAGTAAACCATTGGAAGACACAGTTTTGACTTTTGCATACTTACAACTGTTTTTTTATTTAGCTTCAATATTTTTGTCAATTTTCTATGTAAATAGATCAATAAAACAAACATTGACAGCAGATTCAGAAATTTTAAATAAATTTACTGCATATATAATTCGTTCATCTTTTTGGGCAGTTTTAATTGTTGGACTTGCAGATTTAATAATTTCTTTTTTAGTTGTTGAAAAATTACTTGAACCATTACTAGGGGAATATTTAAAAATTAAATTAGTAGTTCCAGCTTTTAGGATTACATTTGTTCATTTTCCGTTAATATTACTTTCATTTGTAGTTGGATATTTTACTAGATCTGTAGGTTTTATTTGGTTAGCGGTACTTGTTGTAGGAAGTGAATTTTTTATAGTTTTATCGAGATTTATTTTTGAGTATGAACAAGCATTTCAAGGAGATCTAGTTCGATTTTGGTATTCTGCCCTTTATCTTTTTGCCAGTGCCTATGCTTTAATTCATGAGGGACATGTCAGGGTTGATGTTTTATATACAGGTTTCAGTGAACGTAAAAAAGCATGGACTAATTCAATAGGGTCATTGATTTTAGGCATACCTTTATGTCTCATAGTTTTATTTTTAGGTATGGGAGGAAAAGCAAGCATTATTAATGGTCCGGTTATTTCTTTTGAAATTACCCAGCAAGGATCTAATGGATTATATTTGCTTTATTTGATGGCGGTATATTTGGCTGTATTTGCCGTCTCAATGTTAATTCAATTTACAAGTTATTTTATGAGCAGTAGCGACAAACTTTTGAAAAATTAAATTATGGAACATTTATTTTTAGCTTTACTTGTAATTATAATGATAGGAGCATTGGCTTCAGGTTTTCCTGTAGCTTTCGCTTTACCTGGTTCAGCAATTATTTCAATAGGTCTTGCAGCTTTTTTCGGATATCTTTTTGAAGGAGATGTAAGCTCTTATTTCGCAACCGATGGTCCAAAAGAATGGCTGACTGCTGGGATTACTAATTTCAGGAGTAATTATTGGGATGTAGAAACAGATACTTTAATTGCTATCCCGTTATTTATTTTTATGGGGATTATGCTGCAAAAATCTAAGATTGCAGAGGATCTTTTAGTTACAATGGGGCAACTGTTTGGTCCAATTCCGGGAGGGTTGGGTATTTCAGTAATTTTTGTTGGAGCATTACTTGCAGCAACTACAGGTATAGTTGGAGCAACGGTTATCGCCATGGGGCTAATTTCATTACCAACCATGTTAAATAATAAATATGATAAAAGTCTTGCAAGTGGTATCGTTTGTTCATCAGGAACTTTGGGTCAAATAATACCTCCATCGATTGTTTTAATTATAATTGCTGACCAATTAGCTAGTGCGGCTGATGTAGCTAATACAATTCGACAGACGGATTATAAAATTTTAACAGGTGAATTTAATATGCCTGGAGAGTTCAGAGTAGGTTCTACTAGTGCTGGCGATATGTTTTTAGGAGCATTGTTACCTGGATTAGTTTTAGTTGGCTTATATATGTTATATGTTTTTGTTTATGCAAGAATAAATCCAAAAGCTGCACCACCAGTAACATTTAAAGGAAGCTTTGATTTTAAATTTTGGATAAAAGTTGTCGGGGTAATAATTCCACCTCTTGCCTTAATATTTGCTGTGCTTGGATCTATATTGATGGGTATTGCCACAGTGAATCAAGCTGGTTCTATTGGAGCAATTGGAGCAACTATGATGGCAGGTTACCGTCTTCATAAGGGTAGGAAAGATGCATATTACCCAATAATAATTTCAGTTGCTTCGGTAATACCTATATTTTTTCTCGCAAAGAATTATAATTTAAATATTAAAGCTGTTGATACGAGAGATTTAACAGCAATATTGATTACAGGATTTTTCACATTCACGTTTTTAATTGGAATTATATGGAGTTTTTGGAGATCTTATAAGATAGACAATGTCTTGAAAGAAGTTGTTACAGAAACATGCGTAACTACTTCAATGGTATTCATAATTCTTTTGGGTGCAGCAATGTTAACTTCTGGTTTTAGAGCTTTTGGAGGTGAAGAGTTAGTAAGAGATTTTTTACAAGATTTACCAGGTGGATTTTGGACGCAGTTTATTGTTGTAATGGCTGTAATCTTTTTATTAGGTTTCTTTCTTGATTTTATTGAAATTGCGGTAGTTGTTGTTCCAATTATTGCACCAATATTATTAGCCGAACCAGGTGCAAATGTAAGTGCAATTTGGCTAGGAGTTATGATAGGAGTTAATTTACAAACATCTTTTTTAACACCACCATTTGGGTTTGCATTATTTTACTTAAAAGGGGTTGCATCAAAATTAGTCACCACATTAAATATCTGGAAAGGAGTTGTTCCTTTTATAATTCTTCAACTTATTGGTCTTGGGATAGTTGGTTTTTATCCATCATTAGTAAATTATTTGCCAGCACGAACGTATTTGACCTCCAATGTTGCTCCACCACCAATGAATCCAAAATTACAATACTGCCTACAAGAGTATAAATTTGATATTTACAAGAATAATGAGAGTCAAATTAAAAGTGCCATAAATAATTTTCAAAAACTAATGCCTGCAAATTTACCAGTAGATAAATTAGATATATTTGAAGAACATTTTGATAATGCACTTGGAACTTTTGCAATAGTTAAAAAACTTCAAAAAACTGAGGAGGAATATAATTTATTTGCAGAGGATTATAGAGATCTCCATTTTGCTGTTAGAAAAAAACAGAAGAAAATTCGAAAAATTGATAATAAAATTAAAAAGTTAAAATCAGAAATCAGAAATCTAGACAAGGATGATGCATCAAATAAAAATAAATTAGAACTTAAAATAGAAAATTATAAATTAGAAATAACCGAACTAAAAAACCAAATACCTGAAACTTGGGAATCTCGAAATAAAGAATTTGAAATACTTCAAAAGTCAAAAAATACTAGAACAAAACGTTATAGAAAAAATGTTGATGAAGCATATGATAACTTAGATCAAATAGCATTGTTTATTAATGATCATGAAAAGTTAAAAAATCTTTCATCTGAAATAAAAGAATTAAAATATTTAATAGATAATAAAGACTATGAAAATTCAATTTCAATAATCGACAGTCTTTTTGAAAAATTAAGCGAAATTTCAGGTACAGAAGAATTTGCTAATAAATTAGATGATTTAATAACTGTTATAGATAACGATGAAGTAGATGAACAAAAATTATTACTTGCCAGCTCAGAAACCTTTAATTTATTTGATAATGAAGTTTCATGGAGAGAAGATGCTAATAAAAATTTATTACCTCAGTTAATAAAATATAATGAAGTTATCAAAAATAATATTGGATTAAGACTTCAGTCAAGATTGACGAAAGAACAAGCTAAATTTGTTGCAAGGTGTAACTCAGTTCATAGAGATATATCTTTAAACTTTTAATTAATGGAAAATTATATTTTACCAAAAAAACAGGCTATTGTTGTTTTTTTTGTATTTGCATTTGGTTATTTTTTATCATGTTTGTTGCGTGCAATTACTGCAACACTTTCCCCGGTATTAACCTCAGAATTTAATTTGTTAGCAGCTGATTTAGGATTGTTAGCTGGGGGTTATTTTTTAGGTTTTGCTTGTATGCAAATACCCCTTGGATATTTGTTAGATAAATATGGACCAAAAAAAATTGTCTCTTCTTTTTTATTAATTGCATTAGTTGGAACAGGATCATTTGCTTTAGCTGAAAGTTTTTCTGGATTGTTAGTTTCGCGAATTCTAATTGGTGTTGGTGTAAGTGCTTGTTTAATGGCTCCATTAACTGGTTACAGAATATGGTATGCAGAAAATCAACAACAAAGAGCAAACTCATGGATGCTAATGATTGCATCATTAGGTTTTTTGTCATCTACATTGCCTGTACAACTTTTATTGCCTAGTTTCGGATGGAGATGGATATTTGGTGGTATCGCTATCTTAATTTTAATTAGTATTTTTTTAATGTTAGTTTTCATTCCAAAATGGAATTTAACTAAAAATAAAGAGTCAGAAGAGCCAAGTAATACTGGAACTTTATCAGAAGTTTGGAAAAATAGATTTTTTATAAGTGTAATTCCAATGGGTTTATTTAATTATGGGGGCTTAATGGCTATACAAACTTTATGGGCAGGCCCATGGATGACTAGAGTTGCTGGTTATACACCACTTCAAAGCGCTACAGGATTGTTTTGGATCAATGTAACTATGTTGGTATCTTTTTTCTTATGGGGTTATTTTTTACCGAAAATTTCAGGTATAGGTTTTACTGCAAAAAGAATACTTAAATTAGGTTTACCAATTAGTTTTTCTGTAATGTTTGTGATTATATTGCTAGGCCCAAAAGCGGGTGCATTCTACATAACTTTATTTATTTTAAGTTCAATTTTTTTATCAGTTACACAGCCAGCTGTGGGCCTTTCTTTTTCAGGTTACTCTGCTGGTAAAGCACTAACTTCATTCAATTTATTAATATTTGCAGGAACATTCATAATGCAATGGCTAATGGGCTTAGTGATAGATATTGTTAAAAGTATGGGTCACACAGAAATATTTGCGTTTAAATCAGCTTTTTCAGTTTTCTTAATCTTAAGTATTATTTCTTATATATTTTTTTTAATATTAAATAGAAAAAAATATGAAAATAAAACGTAGGAATTTTTTTTTGGAATTATTTATTGGTATTGTTGCTATTTACTTAATTGTTTTAATTTTCTTATTCTTTTTTCAAAGAAATTTAATGTATCATCCTGATGAGAATAATTATTCTGGAGATAATTTAGAAGTTAATATTGAAAAAGTTAATATCAAAACAACAGATAATATTAATCTTTTAGGCTGGTTTCATAATAAAAATTTAAAAAGTTATAAAACAATAGTTTATTTTCATGGAAATGCAGGGACACTTGAAAACAGAATCCATAAGTTAAATCATTTTAAAGACATGGATGTTAATTTTTTAATTATTGCATGGAGAGGGTTTAGCGGCAATAAAGGAAAACCAAGTGAGGAGGGTCTTTATACAGATGGTGCTAGTGCAATAAACTGGCTTAAAGAAAAAGGTCTAAAAGAAGAAGATATAATTATTTATGGAGAGTCATTAGGAACTGGCATTGCTACTGAAATTACTCAGAATAAAAATTTTGCAGGATTAATCTTAGAAACGCCCTTTACATCAATGATAGAAGCGGCGAAAAATTTTTATCCATATATTCCAGTAGGTTTAATTTTAAAAGATAAGTATGAAAATAATGAAAAAATTAAAAATATTAATATTCCAGTATTAGTAATGCATGGTGAGGCTGACCAAATAGTTCCATTTTGGATGGGTAAAAAAATTTTTAATTTAGCAAGTGAACCTAAATATTCATATTTTACAAAATATGACGATCATATGATGGAATATGATGATAAACTTGTATTAGCTCTTAAATCGTTTGTTGATAGTTTAAATTAAGCCATAATCTAAACAAAGATAATTCAAATTTTTTTTTTAAGTTAATTTATGAAAAATTTTTTCTTATTTTTTATTGTTCTTTTTTCTTTAAATAATTTATCAAATGCCAAAGAAAATTTAGCATCTGTAGACAGCCTTTTTCATATTGATCAAATGAATTCGCACGATGAAAATTTTGCATTATATTTTAAAACTCGTGAAAAAGCTGTCTTAGCTCGAGGAGAAAATTCAAATTATATTAATGATTTTCCAAAAGATCTTTATATTTATAACTACAAAACGAAAGAGTCTTTGCCATTAATTTCTTATGAATGGTTTCCCAAAACAGCAAAATATTTTTTGCAAGAGTATGATTTCCCAGTTTTTCCAGATGATTTTGCATATTATCTTTTAAAAGATAACAAAACTCTGGTGATGATTAGTGCTGTAAAAAGTCTAAAAGCTAATTTTAAATTTGATATTGTTGAAAAAAAGTTAGAGCTTTATCCTATAAATGGAAAATTTGATTTTATTATTTCTTCGATAGCTAAAAATTGTGGACATTATGAATTTAAAGAACGCTACAAATGTAGTTTTTATAAACCTTTAATTTCCAGTACCTTAATTAATTAATTTGAGTAAATGCCTCTGCGAATTTTTCGGCCTCAAAAATTTGTAAATCATCTTCTTTTTCACCTAATCCAAGTGCAATAATTGGTAGTTTATATTTTTTAGCAACAGCTAAAAGAATACCTCCTTTTGCTGTGCCATCTAATTTTGTCATAATAAGACCAGTTATTGGAATAATTTTATTAAATTCTTCAACTTGATTAATTACATTTTGGCCAGAAGTTGCATCCAAAACTAAAATAACATCATGTGGAGCATCAGGATCAATTTTTTTAGTAACGTTTGCAATTTTTTTATATTCTTCCATCAAATTTTTTTTATTTTGTAGTCTTCCAGCTGTATCAATTAAAACTTGGTTAAAATTATTGTTTAATGCTTCTTCAATAGCCTTGTAAGCAACTGATGCAGGATCAGAACCTTGAGATGATTTTGTAATTTGAACATCAACTTTGTTTGCCCAATTTTCTAGTTGTTCAATAGCTGCTGCTCTAAAAGTATCTGATGCAGCTAGCATTACCTTGTTTCCATTACCCTTTAATATTTTGCTTATTTTTCCAATAGTAGTTGTCTTTCCAACACCATTGACACCTGAAATTAATGTTGCATTTAATTTTTCTTTTTTTTTGAAGAATTCAATATTTTCTAAAGGTTTCATAATTGAAATAATATAATTTTTTAAAATATTATTTATTTCGTCGGTTAAATCTTTATTGGGATCAATTTTCGTTTGAGAAATTATTTCTCTTATTTCTGAAGCAGAAACAATACCAACATCGGATTGAATTAAGTAATCTTCAATTTTGTCTAATGTTTTGTCATCAATCTCTTTTTTTACAACTATATCTCTTAAACCCGTTGTAAAAGCTGAGGCACTTTTTTTAAAACCTGATTTAAATTTTTCAAAAATTCCCATTAAATTTTAAAATTTATCTCCTCGATATCTGAAACTGGTCCTTTCATATGAATACTATTGTTTTCATCAATTGAAATTGTTAATCTACCTGTAGAAAATTCAATATCAACTTTATCATTTACCAGTCCGTTTTGTTTTGCGACAAAAGCTGTTGCGCAAGCTGCAGTTCCACAAGCTTTGGTAAGTCCAGCTCCTCTTTCCCACACTCTAACTTTTATCAATTCTTTGTTAACAACAGTTGCTAAAGTAACATTACATTTTTCTGGAAATAGAGAGTGGGTTTCGATTTTTGGTCCAATTTTTTCAATTTCAAAATTTTCGTTATTATCAACAAAAAAAACTACATGTGGGTTTCCAACATTTACAGCAGTTCCGCCAGAAAATTCTTTATTATTTTTGTCATTAATTTTAATTCCTAAATTATTTGTATTTAATTCTTTAGACAATGGAATCTCATCCCATTTTGTTTTTGCAACACCTAATTCTGTAGAAACCATTTTTTCTCCAACAATATTTGATTTTAATTTGCCAGATAAAGTTGTTAGGACAATTTCTTTTTTGTTATTTTCTTTGCCTAATAAATCAGCAATACATCGCGTACCATTTCCACACGCACCAGACATTCCTCCATCTGAATTATAAAATTCTAGTGAAGCATCTGAAATATCATTTTTTTTTATCAATATTAGTTGGTCACAACCAATAAATTTTCTGTCACAAATCTTTATTATTTGCTCTTTAGTCAAATTTGTAATTGTTTGCCTATTATCTATGATGACAAAATCATTACCTAAACCGTCCATTTTAAAAGCTTTAATATCCATATATAGATATTTAACTTATTTATTGACTTTTTGAACCTCTATTATAGGTTGTTGCCGTTTCCGCAAAAACATTAACTTTGCGGTGTCTTTGGAAACAAAGAGATCGACACTAGTCAGCGAGGGTTCGCCCACTAGTGCGTTGATGCTATGCGTAATAAATATGTTTGAAAATTTAACAAATAAATTTGAAGAAATTTTTTCTTCTCTAAAAAAGGCACCTTCACTTGATGAAGCTCAAGTAGATGAAGGTTTAAGAGGTATTAGGCAAGCCTTACTTGAAGCAGATGTTTCTTTGGATGTTGCAAAAGATTTTATTGAAAAAGTTAAGCCAAAAGCATTAGGCCAAGAGATAATAAGGTCTACCTCTCCTGGGGATATGGTTGTTAAAATTGTTTATGATGAGCTTGTAGACTTATTAGGAGCAACAAATAATGAGATAAACTTAAACGCAGTACCGCCCGTGCCAATGATGTTAGTTGGGTTACAAGGTTCTGGAAAAACAACAACAACAGCAAAATTAGCAAAATTTTTAGAAAATAATAAAAAGAAAAAAGTAATGATGGTCAGTCTAGATATTTACAGACCAGCTGCACAAGAACAACTTAGATCTTTAGGAGAACAAAATAATATTTCAACTTTACCTATTATAGAAGGTCAGCAACCTGCTGATATTTGTAGAAGAGCAATAAGTGCCGCTAATTTAAATGGAGCTGAAATAATTTTATTTGATACTGCTGGCAGAACTCAAATTGATTTACAAATGATGAGTGAGATTAAGCAAATTGAAGCTGTCATTAATCCAGCAGAAACTTTCTTAGTTGCAGACTCTTTAACAGGTCAAGTTGCAGCCTCAGTGGCAAAAGAATTTAAAAATACAGTTAATTTATCTGGAATTATTTTAACTAGGGCTGATGGTGATGCAAGAGGTGGAGCCGCAGTGAGTATGAAATATGTTTCAAACGTTCCAATTAAATTTTTAGGTATAGGAGAAAAAATAGATAATCTTGAAGTATTCCATCCAGATAGAATTGCAAACAGAATACTTGGTATGGGGGATATCGTATCCCTTGTAGAAAAGGCGGCTCAAGATTTAGGAGAAGAAAATCTTAAAAAAGCAGAGGAAAATTTAAAAAAAGGTCAATTCTCTATGGAAGATTATTTATCTCAATTAAGACAAATGAAAAAAATGGGTGGGATTGAGGGAATTATGTCTTTTATGCCAGGAGTTTCTAAAATTAAATCTCAAATGGATTCAGCGGGAATTGATGAAAGTATAATTACTAAAAATGAAGCTGTTATTTTATCAATGACAAAAAAAGAAAGAGAGAACCCAAAAATAATAGATGGTTCTAGAAAAAAAAGAATTGCTAATGGCTCTGGCACAGATCCGGCCACTATCAATAAATTGCTTAAGCAATTTAAAATGATGTCTGAAATGATGAAAAAGATGTCAAAAGGAAATCTGAAAGGTATGTCTGATAAAGGTATACCGCCAGAGCTATTTAACCAATTAAAGTAAAAAGGAGAAGAAATGCTAAAATTAAGATTATCAAGAGGTGGAACAAAAAAACGTCCTGTTTATAAAGTTGTTGTTGCCGACAGTCGTTTTGCAAGAGATGGAAGATTTATAGAAAAGGTTGGTTTCTTTAATCCTCTATTACCAAAAGAGAAAAAAGAAAGAGTGGGTCTAGAAGCTGAGAGAATTAAATATTGGCTTGGTCAAGGAGCTCAACCAACAACTAGAGTAGCAAGAATTTTAGGTGAGAACGAACTAATGCCTATGCCTGCAAATGGAAATAATCCAAATAAAGCAGTGCCAAAAAAAGAGAGAAATAAAAAAGAAGAGGGTAATAAAGAAGCTCCTAAAGAAGAAGCTCCAAAAGCAGAAGCAGCTCCAGCAGCAGAAGCTCCTAAAGAAGAAGCTCCAAAAGCAGAAGCAGCTCCTAAAGAAGAAGCTCCAAAAGCAGAAGCTCTAAAAGCAGAAGCTCCAAAAGCAGAAGCTCCAAAAGCAGAAGCTCCAGCAGCAGAAGCTCCAAAAGCAGAAGCTCCAGCAGGGGAAAAAAAATAATTTAAAGCTTATTTATGTGGCAAGCTCAAGTGTTTACACTTTATCCAGAGATTTTCCCTGGTCCTTTATCTAAAGGACTTTATGGAAAAGCTTTATCAAATAATTTATGGAAACTTAAAGTTGTAAACATAAGAGATGCAGCTGACGACAAACATAAAACAGTAGATGATACACCTTATGGGGGTGGATCAGGGATGTTGTTAAAAGCAGATGTTCTTGCAAAGTCTTTAGATGAAAACAAAAATGAGAGTGAAAGAATTTTATACTTATCACCAAAAGGAAAAAAATTTGATCAAAATTTAGCAAAAGAGCTAGCTAATGAAAAATCTCTGTCTTTAATTTGTGGTCATTTTGAAGGTGTGGATGAAAGAATACTTTCAACAAGAAATATTGAGGAAATTAGTATTGGAGATTATGTTTTGTCAGGCGGGGAGTCAGCAGCATATGTAGTAATAGATAGTATTTTAAGATTGCTGCCAGGTGTATTAGGAAATGAAAACTCTAAATTAGATGAAACCTTTGAAAATGGTCTTCTAGAGTACCCTCAGTATACAAAACCTCAAATTTGGGAGGAAAAAGCTGTGCCA
Organism: uncultured Pelagibacteraceae bacterium; assembly: GCA_902596185.1. GTDB lineage: Bacteria > Pseudomonadota > Alphaproteobacteria > Pelagibacterales > Pelagibacteraceae > Pelagibacter. Next base: position 63,256 of record CACJSX010000001.1, on the reverse strand, counting down.
GACGTACTATTATCAGGTGATCATAATAAAATTAAACACTGGCGTTTATCTCAATCTGAGGCTATAACACGCGACCGAAGACCAGATTTATGGGAAAAATATAAGAAGAATTAACTTGATAAATATTAACATGAAAACAATTGAAGAAATAAACCAGCATAACGTTAACAAAATTCTTTCAGAGAAAAAAATTCCAGAATTTTATCCTGGAGATGTAGTTAAGGTTGGTGTGAGAATTACTGAGGGTAAAAAAGAAAGAATTCAATATTTTGAGGGAGTATGTATTGCTAAAAAAAGCAGAGACTTAAACTCATCTTTTACGGTTAGAAAAATTTCATTTGGAGAGGGTGTTGAGAGAACTTTTCCTTTATTTGGAACCTTAATTGATTCAATTAAGGTTATTAGATCAGGTAAAGTAAGAAGAGCAAAACTTTATTATCTAAGAGACAGAACTGGTAAATCAGCTAGGATTGCAGAAAAAATTAGAAAAAAAATTGGTATTGATATCGAGGCAAAACCAGAGACAGTTACAGAGGAAAATGTAGCTCCTGCAGTTGAAGCAACCAAAGAAGAGGCTCCTAAAGCAGAAGCAGCACCTAAAGAAGAGGCGGCCCCAGCAGCAGAGGCTCCTAAAGAAGAACAAAAATCAGAAAGCTCTACAGAAAAAAAATAATTTTTTTTTCAATGTCTACAACATTATACGATAAAATTTGGAACGATCATCTAGTTGATCAACAAGATGATGGCACATCTTTACTTTTTGTAGATAGACATTTAATTCATGAGGTGACAAGCCCCCAAGCTTTTGAAGGATTAAGAAATTCTAATAGAAAAGTTAGACACCCAAATTTAACTTTAGCAGTTGCAGATCATAATGTTCCAACAACTGACAGATCAAAAGGTATTTCAGATGAAGAGTCAAAAATTCAAGTAGATACTTTAGAGGCAAATTGTAAAGAATTCGGTGTTAAGTTATTTGGTATGGATGATAAGAGGCAAGGTATCGTTCATATTATAGGACCTGAACAAGGTTTTACTCAACCAGGTACAGTTATTGTTTGTGGAGACAGTCATACCGCAACGCATGGAGCATTTGGTGCTTTAGCATTTGGAATAGGAACTTCAGAAGTTGAACATGTTTTAGCAACCCAAACACTAGTTCAGAAGAAAGCTAAAAATTTTAGAATTAATGTTAATGGTGAACTTCCTTTAGGAGTTACTTCTAAAGATGTAATACTTCAAATAATTGGAAAAATAGGTACAGCAGGTGGAACAGGATCTGTTGTGGAATATGCTGGAGATTTAATAAGATCTTTAAGTGTTGAGCAAAGAATGACTATTTGCAATATGACAATTGAAGGTGGTGCAAGAGCAGGATTAATTGCACCAGATGAAAAAATTTTTGAATATTTAAAAGGAAAACCAATGTCACCAAAAAGTGAAAATTGGGATAAAGCTTTGAACTATTGGGAAACTTTAAAAACAGACTCTGATGCTAGTTTTGATAAAGAAATTAGCCTTAACGCAAACGATATTTTACCAATGATTACATGGGGTACATCACCACAAGATGTAATAACAATTGATGGAAAAGTTCCAAATCCAAATAATGAGACTGATGAAGATAAAAAAAATTCAATTGAAAGAGCTTTAAAGTATATGGGTTTAAAACCTGACATGGCAGCTACAGATATAAAAATAGATAAAGTATTTATTGGTAGTTGTACTAATGGCAGAATAGAGGATTTGAGAGAAGCAGCAAAAATCGTAAAAGATAAAAAAGTATCATCGCATGTTAATGCAATAGTAGTTCCAGGCTCAGGCTTAGTTAAAGAACAAGCAGAGCAAGAAGGACTAGATAAAATTTTTGTTAGCTCAGGGTTTGAATGGAGAGAACCAGGTTGCTCTATGTGTTTAGCGATGAATGCCGATAAATTAAAGCCAGAAGAAAGATGCGCCTCTACATCAAATAGAAATTTTGAGGGAAGACAAGGTAGAGGTGGTAGAACCCATCTGGTTAGTCCAGGAATGGCCGCAGCAGCAGCAATTTCAGGTAATTTAGATGATGTAAGAAAGTATCAAAATTAAATGCAAAAATTTAATAAATTAAAAAGTATCCCAGCTTATTTACCAATTGTAAATATTGATACAGATATGATAATTCCAAAACAGTTTTTAAAAACTATCAAAAGAACCGGTCTTGGAAAAAATTTGTTTTTTGAAATGAGATATGATGATCAAGGCAAAGAAATAAATGATTTTGTGTTAAACAAAGATCCATTTAATCAATCTAAAATTTTAATTGCTGGAAAAAACTTTGGATGTGGTTCATCAAGAGAACATGCTCCTTGGGCTTTATTAGATTTTGGAATTACTTGTGTAATTAGTTCAAGTTATGCAGATATTTTTTTTAGTAATTGTTTTAAAAATGGAATTTTGCCTATAATCCTTGAAGAAGAAAAAATCAAAGAGCTATCTGAATACGCAAATAGACAAGAAGAAATTTCTATTGATTTGCAAGAGGAAAAAATAGTTTATGGAAATAATGAGCTAAAATTTGAAGTTGATCCATTTAAGAAAAAATGTTTGTTAGAAGGGCTTGATGATATCGCTTTATCACTAAAAAAATCAGAAAAAATAGAGAAGTTTGAAACAAATTTAAAAAACGAAAAGCCTTGGGTATTTAATGATTAAAGTAAAAAAAAGAAAAATACTTTTACTGCCTGGTGATGGTATTGGTCCAGAGGTAATAGCTGAGGTAAAAAAAATTATTAACTGGTTTAATGATAAAAAATCTTTAGATTTTGAAATTGATCAGGAGCTAGTTGGTGGTTGTTCTTATGATAAACACGGTACCCCAATCACTGATGAGGTTTTTTACAAAGCACTAGAAAGTGAAGTAATTATGCTTGGAGCAGTTGGTGGTCCTACATGGGATAACCTAGAATTTTCCAAAAAACCAGAAAGAGCATTATTGAAACTTAGAAAAGAATTAAAGCTTTTTGCTAACTTAAGGCCTGCAATTTGTTTTAAACAATTAGTCGATGCTTCAACCCTAAAGCCAGAAATAGTTTCAGGACTAGATATAATGATAGTAAGAGAGTTAACGGGTGGTATATATTTTGGTGAACCTAGAGGAATTAAGCCAATTGAAAATGGAGAAAGAAAAGGAATTAATACACACACTTACACGACTAGTGAAATTACTAGAGTAGCTAGGATCGCTTTTGATTTAGCTAGAAAAAGATCAAACAAGGTTACTTCATGTGAAAAATCAAATGTGATGGAAGCAGGACAATTGTGGAAAGAAGAAGTCCAAGAACTTCATGAAAAAGAATACAAAGATGTAGAATTAAGTCATATGTTAGCAGACAATTGTGCTATGCAGCTTTTAAGAAACCCAAAACAATTTGATGTAATTGTAACAGATAATTTGTTTGGAGATATGCTGTCAGACCAAGCTTCAATGTTAACGGGATCTTTAGGTCTTTTACCATCAGCATCTTTAGGCGCAAAAAATAAAGATGGTGAGATGAGAGCGATGTATGAGCCTATACACGGGTCAGCTCCAGATATAGCTGGTAAAGGGATAGCAAATCCAATTGCTTCTATTTTGAGCTTTGCTATGGCACTAAGATATTCTTTAGATCTTGATAAAGAAGCAGATATTTTAGAAAAAGCAGTTCAAGATGTTTTAAATGATGGGTTAAGAACTAAAGATATAATGTCAGAGGGTATGAAAGAGACTTCCACGTCAGCAATGGGTGATGCGATAATTTCAAAATTGCAATAAAATCAGAATTATTCTAAGCTTTAAATATGCCAAGTTACACCGCACCAGTAAAAGACATGATGTTTCTCTTTGAAAAATTAAGAGATAATAAGAATTATAATGAGCTTGAAAAATATAATGAGGTGAGTGCAGATCTTGTTAAAGATATTTTAGAGGAAGCAGCAAAAATAAATCAAAATTTAATTTTACCTCTTGCTAAAGCAGGTGATGAAAATCCAGCAATTTTAGAAAATGGTGTTGTCAGAACACCACCGGGTTACAAAGAAGCATATCAGAAATACATTGAAGATGGTTGGACGTCATTATCTTGTGACCCCAAGTATGGAGGCCAAGGAATGCCAAAAACAGTAAGCGCGTTCTTTGATGAAATGCTTTCTTCAGCCAGTTTGTCATTTAAATTATATAGTGAACTTAGTATTGGTGCCTATAATTGTATTAATCATCATGCTTCAGATGAAATTAAAGATAAATATTTACCAAAGATCGTTGAAGGCAAATGGAGTGGCACTATGTGTTTAACAGAACCAGTCTGTGGTACAGACTTAGGTTTGTTAAAAACCAAAGCCGTCAAACAATCTGATGACACCTATAAAATTAGTGGTCAAAAGATTTTTATAACTTCTGGTGATCATGACTTAACTGAAAATATTATTCATTTAGTTTTAGCAAGATCAACTGACTCTCCTGCGGGCACTAAAGGAATTAGTTTATTTTTAGTACCAAAATTTATTGTAAATGAAGATGGTAGTGTTGGTCAAAGAAATGGAATTTCAACAGGATCTATAGAGAGTAAAATGGGAATAAAGGGTTCAGCAACATGTGTATTAAATTTTGATGAAGCAACTGGTTATATGATTGGTAACAAAGATAAAGGTCTTAGTGCTATGTTTACTATGATGAACCTTGAGAGAATAGTGGTAGGCATTCAAGGTTTAGGAATTTCTGAAATTGCGTATCAGAACTCACTTGCTTATGCAAAAGAGAGAAAGCAAGGAAAAACAAATAATTCAAAATCTACAAATGGTGCAGACTTTATAATAGATCATGCGGATATTAGAAGATCTTTACTTAATATGAAGTCAATTATTGAAGGAGAAAGAGCTTTATGTTTTTGGTTATCACAACAAACTGAGGTGAGTCTTTATCATCCTGATGAAAAGATTAAACAAGAAGCTTTGGATTATGTTTCATTGATGACACCAGTTGTTAAGTCATTATTTACAGATTTAGCTATGGAAATTACGAACGACGCGATGCAAATACATGGTGGATATGGATACACAAAAGACCAAGGAATAGAGCAATTATATAGAGATAATCGTATTACACCAATCTATGAAGGAACAAATTCTGTTCAGGCAGCAGATTTAGTATTTAGAAAATTATCAAATAAAAATGGCGATATTATTAATAAGTTTTTAGATATGATTAAATCTGAATCTGATAGTAAAAATGAAAAAGTAAAAACATTTTCAAAAGAATTAAATCATTATTTAGATATTTTATCTAAGTTTACCGACTGGATTAAGGATAAACATAAAATCGAAAAGGACGATGTTAGTGCTGCAGCAAATGATTATTTGAGAAGTCTGGGATATGTTTCAATTGCTTATGCTTGGATCAAAATTTTAGATGTAAGTTTTAGTGATTTTGAAAAAAATAAAGAATTTTATAGTGATAAAATAAATACAGCAAAATTTTATTTTGATAAGGTACTGCCTAGAGCTGAGTACCATTACAAATCTGCTATTTCTGGAAGTTCTAATATAATGAATTTTAAGTTTAATTAATAATGAATCATTACGAGACAAATTTAGATAAAAATAAAGCTAACTACGTACCACTTACCCCATTAACGTTTCTTAAAAGAGCAAGAGAAATTTATCCAAATTATGAAGCTATAATTTATGAAGATAGGAAATATACTTGGAATGAAGTTTACAAAAGAGCTGTAAAATTTGCTAGTGCACTGTCAAAAATTGGAATTAAAAAAGGAGACACTGTCTCATTCTTAGCCTTTAATACACCAGAGATTTTCGAAGGACATTACTCAGTACCTATGGCAGGTGCAGTATTAAATACTATTAATATAAGATTAGATGCAAATACAATTTCATATATTTTAGATCACAGTGATGCAAAGGTACTAGTAGTTGATAGACAATTACATGGAGAAGTTAAGAAGGCATTAAAAACTTTAAATAAAAAAATTATAATAATTGATATAGATGATAAAAATGCTGATCAATCGAAATTAGAAAAAATTGGCGATTTAGAATATGAAAGTTTTTTAAATACAGGTGATGAAAATTTTGATTGGCAAATGCCAGAGGATGAATGGCAAGCAATATCATTAAGCTATACATCAGGTACTACAGGAAATCCCAAAGGAGTAGTTTATCATCATAGAGGTGCATATTTAATGTCTACAGGAAGTTCGGTAGCTTGGAACATGCCAAATAGATTAAATTTTTTAACAGTGGTTCCAATGTTTCATTGTAATGGTTGGTGTTATCCATGGACAGTTCCAATGTTAAACGGAAGGACAATTTGTTTAAGAAATATTGATATAAAAAAAATTTTTGAATTAATCGATAAATATGAAGTAACTCATTTTGGCGGTGCCCCAATAGTATTAAATATGATTACAGGAGCTCCTGAAAGTGACAAAAAAAAATTAAAACAAAAAGTTTATGTTTTGACTGCTGGAGCCCCACCACCAAGTATAATTTTCAAAAAAATGAGAGCATTAGGTTTTGAAGTTATGCATGTATACGGTTTAACGGAAACTTATGGACATGTTACTCAGTGTGCTTGGAATGATGAATGGAACAATTTCGATGAGGAAAAACAAAATGAAATTAAGGCTAGGCAAGGTGTGAGATATCCAAATACTGAAGGTGTCGTTGTTTTGGATCCAGAAACAATGAAAGAAGTTCCTAAAGATGGAAAAACAATTGGTGAAATTATGATTAGAGGGAATGTCGTAATGAAAGGTTACTTTAAAGACAAAGATGCTACTGATAAAGCCATGAAAGATGGATGGTTTCATAGTGGTGATTTAGCTGTAATGCATCCTGATGGGTATGTAAAAATACAAGATAGATCAAAAGATATAATTATTTCTGGAGGAGAAAATATTTCCTCAATTGAAATAGAAAATACACTTTCTAAACATCCATCAGTTTCAATTGCTGCAGTTGTTGCAAAACCAGATGAAAAATGGGGAGAAGTTCCTTGTGCATTTATTGAAATGGTTAAAGATAAGCCGGTATCAGAAAAAGAATTAATTGATTTTTGTAAAGAAACTTTAGCGGGATTTAAAGTTCCTAAAAAGGTTGTGTTCTGTGATTTGCCAAAAACTTCGACAGGAAAAATACAAAAGTTTGAATTGAGAAAACAAGTTTAGGTAATTTTTGAATTTTCAATTGGAAAATAAAAATGTTTATGCGTCTGATGCAGGACAGGGTATTGATCAAAATAAAGAAACAATAGTATTTCTTCATGGAAGTGGTCTTTCACATATTGTTTGGTCTCTAACTGAACAGTTTTTTTCAAATAATAATTTTAACGTATTATCTATTGATTTACCTGGGCATGGTAATTCTGATGGCCCTTGCTTAGATAGTATTGAAAAAATAGCTGATTGGTTGGAACAGGTTTTTAATAAACTTAATTTAAATAATCTAATTTTAATTGGTCATTCTCAAGGTTGCTTGGAGATACTTGAATATGCTCATAAATATAAAAATAGATTAAAAAAGTTAGTTTTTATCGGAGGGTCAAATAAGATGCCAGTTCATCCAGATCTAATTGATCTAGCAAAAAATGGGGACTCTGATGCTGTTAAATTAATGATGAAGTGGGGTTATGAAGGTTCAAAAAGATTTATTGGAGGTAACCCAGTAGAAAAAATAATACAATCACCGCGAGACATAAGAGACATACTGGCGGTGGATCTTGTTGCATGTAACAATTACAAAAATGGTTCTGAAGCTGCTAAATTAATAGAATTTCCATCAATGTTTATTTTTGGCTCTCTAGATAAGATGGTAAATCTAGAAGCTGGAAAAAAATTTTCTAGTCTAATTAATAACTCATCCACACACATAATTGAGGGTTGTGGCCATATGATTATGATTGAAAAAGCATTTGAAATGAGAGACAAAGTTTTAGAATTTTTGAAAAAATGAAAAACTTTTTAATTGCAAAATCAAGAAGACTTAGAGGTACACCATATACTTCTCGAATTGAGGAACAGGGTGTTACAGCTTATACAATTTATAACCATATGTTGCTTCCAGCTGCCTTTGGTTCAATTGAAGATTCTTATTATCATTTAAAAGAGCATGTTCAAATTTGGGATGTAGCAGCTGAAAGACAGGTAGAAATTTCAGGAAAAGATTCTGCAAAATTAGTTCAGCTAATGACTTGTAGAGATTTATCAAAATCTAAAGATGGAAGATGTTATTATTGTCCAATTATAGATGATAATGCTGGATTAATTAATGATCCAGTTGTTTTAAGAATTAATGAAAATAAATGGTGGATTTCTATTGCAGATACGGACGTAATATTATTTGCAAAAGGATTAGCAATTGGAAATAAATTTGATGTTAAAATCATAGAGCCAAAAGTTGATATCATGGCTGTACAAGGTCCAAAATCATTTCAATTGATGGAAAAAGTATTTGGAGAACAGATCACAAAATTAAAATTTTTTGGTTTTGATTATTTTGAATTTGGAGGTGCAAAACACCTTATCGCACAATCCGGATGGTCTAAACAAGGAGGTTATGAAGTATATGTTCAAAATACTGAAGCAGGCTTAAAACTATATGATCATTTATTTGAAATTGGAAAAGAATTTAATATTAAACCGGGGTGTCCTAATTTAATAGAACGAATCGAAAGTGGACTGTTATCTCATGGCAATGATATGGATAACGGAGATAATCCTTATGAATGTGGTTTTGATAAATATGTCAACATAGATAGTGATGTTATTTTTTTAGGAAAAGAAAAATTAAAGAAAATAAAATCTGAAGGTATAAAAAGAAAATTAATGGGTGTTAAGTTAGATTTGGACAAAATAAGTTTAACAGGATCTTTAGATCTGGCTGATGATAATAACAAAATCATTGGGGAATTAAGGTCAGCCTGTTATTCGCCTCATTTTAAAAAAGTAATTGGTATTGCTATGATGAAAAAATCGCATTGGAATATAGACCAGAAGGTAAAAGCAAGCATAAATGGTGATATTTGCAGTGGTAAAGTTTGCGATTTACCTTTTATTTAGTATAACAACTTTAAAATGAACATAGCTATAGTAGGTGCAACAGGAAATGTTGGGAGAAAAACTCTTGAAGTATTTGATAAAAAAAACTTTAAGTTTGATAATCTATATTTAGTTGCCTCAGAAAAAAGTGCAGGAAAAAAAATCTCTTTTAGAGATAAAGAGTACGTTATTGAAAATTTAGAGACATATGATTTTTCAAAAGCAGATATAACTTTTTTTGCAGCAGGAGGAAAAATTGCAGAAAAATTTGCAGAAAAGGCTGCCAAGCACACAATTGTAATAGATAATTCAAGTTTTTTTAGGATGGATCCTGATGTTCCATTGATCGTTCCACAAGTGAATGCAGCCGAAATTAAAAATATGAAAAAAAATATTATTGCCAATCCAAATTGTTCTACAGCACAACTTGTTATAGCACTTAAACCACTACATGATTTATTCAAAATTAAAAGAGTTGTAGTTTCAACTTACCAATCTGTTTCAGGTGGTGGCAAAATTCCAATGGATGAATTGATTGATCAAACTAAACAATATTTAGATGGAAAAAAAATAGAGTCAAAAAATTTTACTAAACAAATCGCTTTTAATGTTATTCCACATATAGATGTTTTTGCTGATGATGGATATACAAAAGAAGAATTAAAAATGACAAATGAAACAAAAAAAATCTTAGATGATTCAATTGAACTTACAGCTACATGTGTAAGAATTCCTGTTTTAGTATCTCATTCGGAGTCTGTAAATATAGAATTTGAAAAACCATATACTTTAGAAAAAGTGAGAGATGTTTTAAGTAAAGCAGATGGTTGTGAGGTTATTGATAAAAGAGAAAATGGAGGTTATAGCACGCCACTAGAAGCCACAGGAAAAGACGAGACTTATATTTCAAGAATTAGAGAAGATAAAACAAAAGAGAATTCTATTAATTTATGGATAGTATCAGATAATTTATTAAGAGGTGCAGCTCTTAATTCAGTTGAAATTGCTGAAACAATTATTAATTCAAAATAAAATATGGAAAACAGACCTCTATCACCACATATACAGATTTATAAATGGCATATTTCTTCATTAGTATCTATTTCACATAGAATTACAGGAATAATTAATTTTTTTGCAATTACATTAATTTGTATTTGGTTTGCATTAATGCTTCTAGGAGAAAGTAATTATCAAATTATAAAAATTTTTTTAGAAACCTTTTTAGGTAAATTTATTTTAATTGGAATAACCTGGTCATTTAGTTTTCAAATGTTAAGTGAAGTAAGACACTTGATTATGGATTTAGGTTATGGATTTGAATTACAAACAACAAAAATTACAGGTTTGTTAGTTATTTTTGGTTCGATTGTTTTAACTATCTTAATTTATTTAATTGGAAGAGGATTAATATAATGCTTCCAGTAACAAAAAAATGGTTATTCTTAAAAATTAGTTCCGCAATCTTATTACCTTTAATGCTTTGGTTTATTATAAATTTAGTGAATATCTATGATAAAAGTTATTTTGAAATAGTGAATTTTTTAACAACACAACCATCTAAATTCCTAATTGGATTATTTTTAGTTATTGCTTATTTTTTTTCAGCTTTGACTATAAGTGAGGTTTTTGAAGACTATATTAATGATAAAAAAACCAAAAATGCCGCAAACAAAGTCCTAAATTTTTTTGCTATAACAATCCCAGTTATTACAATAATTGTAATCTTTAACTTAAATACATGAAAGCATATAATATTATAGACCACGAGTACGATGTTGTTGTACTTGGTGCAGGTGGATCAGGTTTAAGAGCAGCAGTAGGGCTTAGCGAAGCTGGCTTAAAAACAGCTTGTATCTCAAAAGTATTTCCTACCAGAAGTCATACATCAGCTGCACAAGGTGGAATATCAGCAGCACTAGGAAACATGGGAGAAGATGATTGGAGATGGCACATGTATGACACTGTCAAAGGTGCAGATTGGTTAGGTGATCAAGATAGTATTGAATATCTTTGTAAAGAAGCACCTAAAGCAGTTTTAGAATTAGAGAAATATGGAGTTCCATTTAGTAGAACTGAAGAGGGAAAAATTTATCAAAGACCATTTGGTGGAATGACAAAAAATTATGGAAATGGAATAGTTCAAAGAACTTGTGCAGCAGCTGATAGAACAGGACATGCTATTTTACACACATTATATGGACAAGCGTTAAAGCATAATACAGAATTTTTTATAGAATATTTTGCATTAGATTTGTTGATGAAGAATGGAGAATGCAAAGGTCTAATTGCTTGGAATTTGAATGATGGCACAATTCATAGATTTAGAGCGCACACAGTAATTATCGCTACTGGTGGTTATGGAAAAGTTTATTATTCAGCAACATCAGCACATACTTGCACTGGTGATGGCAATGCAATGGTTTTAAGAGCTGGATTACCGCTTCAGGATATGGAGTTTGTTCAATTTCACCCAACAGGAATTTATGGCCACGGTACCTTAATAACAGAAGGTGCGCGAGGAGAAGGAGGCTATCTTACAAATTCTAAAGGTGAAAGATTTATGGAAAGGTATGCTCCAAATGCAAAAGATTTAGCATCAAGAGATGTTGTTAGCAGATCTATGTCTATTGAGATTAATGAGGGAAGAGGTGTTGGAAAAGATCAAGATCATGTTCATTTGAACCTAAGTCACTTAGATAAAGATATTATTGAAAGCAGGCTTCCTGGAATTACTGATGCAGCAAGATTATTTGCAAATGTAGATGTAACCAAAGAACCAATTCCTGTTGTACCAACAGTTCATTATAATATGGGTGGTATTCCAACAAACTATAAAGCAGAAGTATTAACTGTAAATGGCTCAGAAAAAACCGTTCCAGGTTTAATGGCTATAGGAGAAGCGGCATGTGTCTCTGTTCACGGAGCAAATAGACTTGGTTCTAATTCTTTAATTGATTTAGTAGTATTTGGAAGAGCAGCAGCAAAAAGAGCGGCTGAATTAGTTAAGCCAGGAACACCTCATGAAGAAATTCCCGAGTCAGAAACACAAAAATGTTTAGATAGATTTGATAAACTTAGAAATGCAGAAGGAGATAACAGTACCGCAGAACTTAGACTTTCAATGCAAAAAACTATGCAGTCCAAATGTGCAGTTTTTAGAACAGAAAAAAATCTTAAAGAAGGTGTAGATGAGATTAAAAAAACCTATGATGGTATGGACACAATCTCAGTTAAAGATAGGTCTTTAGTATTTAATACTGATTTAGTTGAAACTTTGGAATTTGATAATTTAATAAGACAAGCAGTAACTACTGTAGAATCTGCATATCATAGAAAAGAGAGTAGAGGTGCCCACGCGAGAGATGACTATCCAAATAGAGATGACGAAAAGTTTATGCAACATACTCTTGCTTGGTGTGATGGGAAAAATACAAAGATAAGTTACAGAGAAGTACACAAATCAACTTTAACAAACGAAGTTCAATATTTTCCACCACAAGAGCGAGTATATTAATGGTTCAATTGAGTTTACCTAAGAATTCTGAAATTAAAAAAGGTAAATACTTTAAAGATAAAACAGGATCAAAAAATTTAAGAAAAGTAAATATTTATAGATGGGATCCATCCACAGATGAAGGTCCTAGGATAGACACTTATGAAGTTGACATGGATAATTGTCCTTCAAAGGTCTTAGATATTTTAAATAAAATCAAAAATGAAATCGACTCAACTATAACATACAGAAGATCTTGTGCTCATGGTGTATGTGGTTCATGTGCAATGAATATGGGGGGTAAAAATGGCCTTGCTTGCACCACTCCACATGCTGAAATTGAAGGAGATATTGATATTTATCCTCTACCTCATTTAAAAGTTAAAAAAGATTTAATTGGTGATTTGGATGGATTGTACAAACAGTATCAATCAATTGAACCTTGGTTAAAAAATAACTCAACAAAACAGACAACAGAAATTTATCAGTCTAAAGAAGATAGAGCAAAACTTGATGGTGCTTACGAATGCATTATGTGTGCTTGCTGTTCTACATCTTGCCCAAGTTATTGGTGGAATGGAGATAAATATTTAGGTCCAGCAGTTCTGCTACAGGCTTATAGATGGATTATTGATAGTAGAGATGAAGAGAGAAAAGCTAGATTAAAAAAAGTTTCCGATGAATTAAAATTATATAGATGCCATACAATATTAAATTGTACAAATGCATGTCCTAAGGGCTTGAATCCGGCAAAAGCTATAGCTGAAATAAAAAAAATGTTAGCAACAGCTAATGTTTAAATAGACTATTCGATATTTTTGATCTAAAACACCGTATTCATGAAATTAATAGAACACTTCGTAAACGGTAAAATAATTCCGGGATCTTCAGATAAAAAAGGGAAAGTTTTTAATCCAGCAACTGGCGAACAAGAGTCAGAGGTAAGACTTGCTTCAAGATCTGACTTAGATAGTGCTGTTGAGATAGCAAAAAAAGCATTTGAAACTTGGTCTTTAAAACCTGCTCTACAAAGAGCTAGAATAATATTTAAATTTAAAGAATTAATTGAAAAAAATTCTGATGAATTAACTAAATTAATAGTTTCAGAACATGGAAAAGTTTATGAAGATGCAAGAGGATCTTTAACCAGAGGACTTGAGGTGGTAGAATTTGCTTGTGGAATACCACATTTATTAAAAGGTGAGTTTTCAGAAAATGTTGGTACCAATGTTGATAGTTGGTCAATCAGACAACCATTAGGAGTTGTTGCAGGTATCACACCTTTTAATTTTCCTGCTATGGTACCGATGTGGATGTTTCCAATAGCAATAGCCTGTGGAAACACTTTTATTCTTAAACCATCAGAAAAAGACCCTTCTTGCGCAATAAGATTAGCAGAGCTACTTTCTGAGTCGGGTCTTCCAGAAGGAGTATTTAACGTAATAAATGGAGATAAAGAAGCTGTTGATGCAATTTTAGAAAACAAAGATATCAAAGCTGTTAGTTTCGTAGGATCTACTCCTATTGCAAAATATATTTATGAAAATTCAGCTAAAAATGAAAAAAGAGTTCAAGCTTTGGGTGGAGCAAAAAACCATTTAGTTGTTATGCCAGATTGTGATTTAGATGGTGCAGTAAATGGTTTAATGGGTGCTGCTTATGGTTCAGCTGGAGAAAGATGTATGGCTCAATCAGTTGCGGTTGCGGTTGGAGATATCGGTGATGAACTTGTATCAAGATTATCAAAAAAAGCTGAAGCTTTAAAAGTTGGTCCTGGAATGGATAAAGCATCAGAAATGGGACCTTTAGTTACAAAAGAACATTTAGAAAAAGTTACAAGTTACGTTGATTTAGGTGTCAAGGAAGGCGCAAAGCTAGTGGTTGATGGAAGAGGTTTAAAACTTCAAGGTTATGAAAATGGTTTCTATATAGGTGGATGTTTATTTGATCATGTAAATAAAGATATGAGAATTTACAAAGAAGAAATATTCGGTCCAGTCTTATCAGTTGTTCGAGTAAAAACTTTTGAAGAAGCTGCAAAATTAATTAACGACCATGAGTACGGAAATGGAGTTAGTATTTATACAAGAGACGGTGATGCAGGCAGAACTTTTGCAAGTAAAATTCAAGTAGGTATGGTTGGTATTAACGTGCCGATCCCAGTTCCAATGGCATTTCATAGTTTTGGTGGTTGGAAAAGATCATTATTTGGAGATAGTGGAATGCATGGTATGGAAGGAATAAAATTTTATACTAAACTTAAAACAGTAACATCCAGATGGCCTTCAGGTGTCCGATCAAATGCGGAATTTGTTATGCCAACAATGAAATAAAGGAAATAAATGACAAAAATATCTTTAATTGGTGCAGGCCAAATAGGTGGAACTCTTGCACATTTAATAGGAACAAAAGAATTAGTAAATGAAGTGGTTTTATTTGATGTAGCTAGTGGTATCGCAAAAGGAAAAGCATTAGATATTGCACAATCCTCATCAGTAGATGGTTTCAATGTTAGGTTTTTAGGAACTGATAACTATGAGGATATAAAAGATTCAGATGTAATTATAATTACAGCAGGTGTTCCAAGAAAACCTGGAATGAGCCGAGACGATCTTCTTGGAATTAATTTAAAAATTATTAAACAAGTTGCTGAGGGGGTAAAGAAAAATGCTCCTAACGCTTTTGTGATCTGTATCACCAATCCTTTAGATGTTATGGTTATGGCATTTCAAAAATTTTCAGGTTTGCCATCAAATAAAGTTGTTGGTATGGCGGGTATTTTAGATAGTTCGAGATTTAAATTATTTTTATCATTAGAACTTAATGTGCCAGTAAAGGAAATTGAGGCAATGGTTATGGGTGGTCATGGTGACACCATGGTGCCTATGCCAAGATTTACAAAAATTTCAGGTAAACCATTGTTAGACCTTGTAAAGGATGGAAAAATTTCTTCAGAAAGAGTTGAGGAAATTAATCAAAGAACACGAGATGGTGGTGCGGAAATAGTCAAATATTTAGAAAAAGGATCAGCCTTTTATGCACCAGCAGCTTCAGGTGTTCAAATGGCAGAAGCATATTTGAATGATCAGAAAAAATTATTACCCTGTGCTGTTCAATTAAATGGAGAATACGGTGTTAAAAATGTTTATGCAGGTGTTCCTGTTGTCATTGGAAAAGATGGTGTAGAAAAAATTGAAGAGATTGATTTAGATGAAAAAGAAAAAAAAGAATTTATGCATTCAATAGATGCTGTAAAAGCTTTATGGGAAGCTGCATCTAAAATAGATCCTGATTTATCTAAATAATAATGAATATTCACGAGCATCAAGCTAAACAAATATTAAAAAAATATGGAGCTGTAGTTCCCGAAGGAGTATTTGCGCTTAATGTTGATGAACTTATTCAAAAAGCAAAAGCACTCAAAACTGAGAAATATGTGCTTAAAGCACAAATCCATGCTGGAGGTAGAGGAAAAGCTGGTGGCGTAAAAATTTTAAACTCTATTGAGGAACTAACAGTAGCAGCTAAAGAATTACTTGGAAAAACACTAGTTACTCATCAAACTGGCCCTGAAGGTAGAGAGGTAAAAAGATTATACGTAGAAGAATCATCAAATATAGATAAAGAATTTTACTTATCGTGCCTGGTTGATAGGGCAAGTTCTAAAATTGCATTTATATCAAGTGATCAAGGAGGGATGGACATTGAAGAAGTTGCAAGCAGTTCACCTGAAAAAATTATAACTACAAAGGTTGATATAGGTGATGAAATTTCTGAGTCAGATTGTGAAAAAATAATTAATATTTTTAATTTAAATGAAGACGCAAAAAAACAAGCAATAACATTAATTAAATCAATATATAAAATGTTTGTGAGTACTGATGCAAACATGGTTGAAGTAAATCCATTAATTTTGACAAAAGAGGAAAAAATTGTTTGTTTAGATGCAAAAGTTAATTTCGACTCTAACGCTTTATTCAGGCATCCAGAAATTGTTGAATTAAGAGATTTAAATGAGGAAGATCCTACTGAGATAGAAGCTAGTAAGCATGATCTTGCATATATCAAGCTAGATGGAAGTATTGGCTGTATGGTAAATGGAGCAGGATTAGCGATGGCAACTATGGATATAATTAAATTGTATGGTAAAGAGCCAGCAAATTTTTTAGATGTAGGCGGTGGCGCATCCAAAGAAAAAGTATCTGCCGCATTAAAGATAATTCTCTCAGATAAAAATGTTAAAGGTATTTTAATTAATATTTTTGGAGGAATAATGAGATGTGATGTACTTGCTCAAGGAGTAGTTGATGCAGCTAAAGAAATTAATATTAGTGTTCCTTTAGTTGTAAGATTAGCAGGTACAAATTTCAAGGAAGGAAAAGAAATTCTTGATAATTCTGGATTAAAATTAATTTCTGCAGAAAATTTAGATGATGCTGCTAAGAAAATTGTTGAGGCGATAAAATAAAATGTCGGTTTTGGTAAATAAAAATACTAAAGTAATTTGTCAGGGATTTACTGGCTCACACGGAACATTTCATTCAGAGCAGGCTATAAAATATGGAACCAATCTTGTTGGTGGAGTTACGCCAAAAAAAGGGGGACAAAAACATTTGGACAGACCAGTTTTTAATAGCGTTTTAGAGGCAAAAAATCAAGTAGGAGCAGATGCAACTATGATTTATGTACCTGCTAAATTTGCAGCAGCAGCAATCATTGAAGCTATTGATGCATCAGTTGAACTTATTGTTTGTATAACAGAGGGAATTCCAATTCAGGATATGCTTAAGGTCAGACAAAAATTAAGTGGATCTAGTAGCAGATTAATTGGACCTAATTGTCCAGGAATAATCACACCAGATGAATGTAAAATTGGGATTATGCCGGGAAGTATTCACAAAAGAGGAAGTGTTGGAATTGTATCAAGGTCAGGAACATTGACATATGAAGCAGTAGCCCAAACAACTGAAAATGGACTTGGTCAATCAACTTGTATTGGTATTGGTGGTGATCCTATTAATGGAACAAATTTTATAGATTGTTTAGATTTATTTTTAAATGATTCTGAAACAGAATCTATTTTAATGATAGGTGAAATTGGAGGAACAGCCGAAGAAGAAGCGGCTGAATTTATAAAAAATCATAAGATCAAAAAACCAATTGTTGGATTTATAGCTGGAATTACTGCTCCTCCAGGAAGGAGAATGGGGCATGCTGGTGCCATTATATCAGGTGGCAAGGGTGGAGCTGAAGATAAAATAAAAAAAATGGAAGAATGTGGTATTACAGTTGCCAAATCACCATCAATTATTGGAAAAACTTTATTTGATAAACTGTCTAATTGAAAAAAAATATTAGAGGGATATATTAAATAAAAAGATGTCTTCATCAAAAAATCTTGATTTCGAAAAAACTTCATTTTTAAACAAATCTAATAGTGCATTTATAGAAGAAATGTATTTAAAGTTTGTAAATAAAGATGCTGATCTTCCAGAAAGTTGGGCAAATTATTTTGAGGGAATTGGTGAAGAATTAAATGTTATAGCAAAAGAAATTAATGGTCCATCATGGGGACCTACTAAAAAAAAGATTGATATTGATGAATTACAAAAAAAAATAGAAGATCATGATAAAAATGATTTTGATAATGTCAAATTAGACACTTCAGAAAAATTTAATTTTCAATTACTTGCTGACTCAAATAAAGATTCTATTAGTGCTGTAGCATTAATTAGAGCATATAGACTAAGAGGACATTTATTAGCAGATCTTGATCCTTTAGAAATGAGAGAGTCAGAATATCTAGATGAACTTCATCCAGATTTTTACGGTTTTAAAAAAGAAAATTACGATAAGAAAATTTTTCTAAACGGGGTAATCAATCGTAAATATGCAAATATAAGAGAAATACTTAAGTTTATGAAGAAAACCTATTGTGGAAAAATAGGTTATGAGTTCATGCATATTTCAAACCCAGATGAAAGAAAGTGGTTTAGGGACAGGATAGAGCAAGATAAAAATGCACTTCAATTTACAAAAAATGGTAAAGAGGCAATTTTAAATAAATTGGTACAGGCAGAAGGATTTGAAAAATTTTTAGCTACAAAGTATGTGGGAACAAAAAGATTTGGTTTAGATGGTGGCGAAAGTTTAATACCTGCTCTTGAACAAATAATAAAAATTGGTGGTCAAAATAATATAAAAGAAGTTAAAATAGGTATGTCTCATAGAGGTAGGCTTAACGTTTTGGCAAACGTTTTACAAAAATCTTACAAAAAAATTTTTAATGAGTTTGCTGGTGAGTTTAGTACTGATTCTGAAGATAGCGCTGGAGATGTAAAATATCATCTTGGAGCATCGTCTGATAGAGAATTTGATGGAAATTCAGTACATGTCAGTTTAACAGATAATCCTTCTCATTTAGAAGCTGTTAACCCAGTTGTTTTAGGTCAAACAAGAGCCAAACAATTTTTTCATAAAGACCGTGAAAGAAATAAAGTTATACCTATTCTCATTCATGGGGATGCAGCCTTTGCTGGTCAAGGAGTTGTAGCAGAATGTTTTGCAATGTCTGGACTACCAGGACATAACACTGGAGGAACAATTCATATTATTGTTAATAACCAGATAGGGTTTACTACTAGTCCAAGATTTGCGAGGTCTTCACCTTATCCATCTGATGTTGCAAAAATGGTAGAAGCTCCTATTCTTCATGTTAATGGTGATGATCCAGAAGCAGTTGTTTATGCAACTAGAATAGCAACTGAATTCCGATTAAAATTTAATAGAGACGTTGTAGTAGATTTAATTTGTTATAGAAGATTTGGACATAATGAGGGAGATGAGCCTTCATTTACTCAACCTTTAATGTATAAAAAAATTAGATCTCATCCTAGTGTTTACAAAATTTATGGAAATAAATTAGTAAACGAAAAATCTATAACTGAAGAATTATTAAATCAAAATGTTAAATCATTTAAAGATTTACTTGATGAACAATATAAAAGTGCAAAAGATTATAAACCTAAAATAGAATGGTTTGAGGGAACATGGTCAAGATATAAACCTGAAAGAGGTAAAGATAAGAGGGGTATAACAGGTTTCGATGAAAATAAATTAAAAATAATCTCAGGTAAAATAAATGGTATTCCTGAGGAAAAAAATATTCACAAGACTATCTCTAAAATATTTAATGCCAGAAAAGAAAGTATCGAAAAAGGTACTGGAATCGATTGGTCTTCAGCCGAATCTTTAGCTTTTGGATCTTTGCTAGAAGAGGGATATCCAGTTAGACTTGTAGGACAAGATTCTGGAAGAGGAACATTTAGTCAACGACATTCTGTTTTAAGAAATCAAATAGATAATTCTAGGTATATTCCACTTAATAATATTTCTAAAAATCAAAAGCAATTTGAAGTAGTAGATAGTTTTTTATCTGAACTTGCGGTTTTAGGTTTTGAATATGGTTATAGTCTAGTAGAGCCAAACACACTTACTCTTTGGGAAGCACAATTCGGTGACTTTGCTAATGGAGCTCAAGTAGTAATTGATCAATTTATTGCATCTGGTGAGAGAAAATGGAATAGAGCATCTGGTATAGTAATGTTGTTACCTCATGGATATGAAGGACAAGGACCAGAACATTCTTCAGCAAGATTAGAAAGATTTTTACAACTATGCTCAAACGATAATATGCAAGTAATGAATTGCACAACCCCAGCAAATTATTTTCATGCTTTAAGAAGACAAATGCATAGGAGTTTCAGAAAGCCACTAATCATAATGACACCAAAATCATTATTAAGAAATAAGTATTGTGTTTCAAATTTAGAAGATTTTAACAAAAAAAATACTTTCCATAGAGTATTGTGGGATCATGCCATCGATCCTAAGTCTACAGGATTTATTAAACTAAAAGAAAGTTCTAAAATTAAAAAAGTAATTCTTTGTTCTGGAAAAGTATATTTTGATTTATTAGATGCCAGAGAAAAGCTCAAAAGAGATGATGTAGTGATGTATAGAGTTGAACAATTGTATCCATTTCCAGCAAAAGCTTTAGTTAAGGAGTTAAAACCATATGCTGAAAATGCTGAATTCTTTTGGTGCCAAGAAGAACCAAAAAATATGGGTGCTTGGTTTTCAGTTAGAGATTATATCCAATGGACATTAGACACTTTAAAGGCTAATAATAATAAAATTTCTTATATAGGAAGAAGCCCAGACGCAACTCCTGCAACAGGATATGCCAAAAGGCATAATTCTCAACAACAAGAAATAATTAATAAGGTATTTGATTAATTTTAATGAGTGAAAAAATAGTAGTCCCAGTTCTTGGTGAAAGTATAACAGAAGCGACTGTTGCAAAATGGTTAAAAAACGCAGGTGATACAGTCGAAGCAGATGAACCAATAGTAGAACTTGAGACAGACAAAGTAAACTTAGAAGTGCCATCTCCAATTTCTGGTGTGTTAACAGAGATAAATTCACAAGATGGATCAGTCGTCGAAGTAGGAGCATTATTAGGTTCTGTATCAGCCGAAGGTGGAACAGCGGTTAAATCTGCGCCGAAAATAAGTGAAGAAATAAAGAAAGAGGAAATTGTTCCTGCAGAGAGCAATGTAATAAAATTAGATGCAAATAAAAAAGAACCAAAAGTATTTGAAGAAAAACCCAAAGAGAAACCTTTGGTTTTAACTGAGGAAGTAAAACCAGATGTTGCTCCAAAAAGAAATGTTAATCCAACCTTGTCTCCAGCGGTGAGAAAAATAGTAACTGAAAATAATATCGATATAAATTCAATTCAAGGTTCAGGAAAAGATGGGAGAGTTTTAAAAGGAGATTTAATAAGTTTGATGGGTGCAAATCCAAAACCATCTGAAAGAAAAATTCAATATGGTGAAGAAGAACGAATTAAGATGACTAGATTGAGACAAACTATTGCAAAAAGATTAAAGCAAGCCCAAGAGAATGCCGCTCTTTTAACAACATTTAACGAGGTTGATATGAGCAGTGTGATGGAAATGAGAAAAGAAAATCAAGAGGATTTCCAATCTCGTTATGGGATAAAATTAGGATTTATGTCTTTCTTTGTAAAAGCATGTGTAGTTGCTTTAAAAAATTTCCCTGCGGTGAATGCTGAAATAGAAGGAGATGAGATTATCTATAAAAACTATTACAATATTAGCTTTGCTGTTGGAACAGATAAGGGTTTGGTTGTTCCAGTTTTGAGAAATGCAGATGAATTATCCTTTGCAGATATTGAAAAAAATATTAAAGAAATTTCAGAAAAAGCGCGAGATGGAAAGCTAACGATTGAAGATCTTCAGGGAGGAACATTTACAATAAGTAATGGAGGTGTGTATGGGTCTATGCTTTCAACCCCAATACTAAATTTACCTCAATCTGGAGTGTTGGGCATGCATAATATAGTGGAAAGACCTGTTGTTGTAGACGGTGAAATCAAAATAAGACCAGTTATGTATTTAGCATTATCATATGATCACAGAATTATTGATGGAAAAGAATCTGTATCTTTCCTTAAAATGATTAAAGAAAACTTAGAAGACCCTAGAAGGTTGTTTTTAGATATTTAAATGTCAGAAAAATTTCAAGCTGTAGTTATTGGAGGTGGACCGGGTGGTTATGTGTGCGCAATCAGACTTGCTCAATTAGGATTAAAAACTGCATGTATAGAGTCTAGAGGGTCTTTGGGAGGTACTTGTTTAAATGTTGGTTGCATCCCATCAAAAAGCTTACTTAATCTGTCTGAAGAATTTCATAAAGTAAAAAGTTTAGCGAACAAAGGTATTGAAGTTGGTGAAGTAAAATTAAATTTAGACAAAATGATGAAAAGCAAAGATAAAGCCGTAACCGTTCTTACAAAAGGTGTTGAGTTTCTTTTGAAAAAAAACAAAGTTACTTATTTTAAAGGACACGGAAGTTTTAAATCTAAAAATGAAATTTTAATAAAGGATGATAAAAATAAAGAAACCATCATCCAAACAGAAAAAACAGTTATTGCAACAGGATCAGTTCCAGTTTCATTACCAGAAATAGAAATAGATGAGAAAACAATTGTCTCATCAACAGGTGCTTTAAAGTTAGAAAAGGTACCTAAGAAAATGGTTGTAGTAGGAGGTGGCTATATAGGATTGGAGATGGGATCTGTGTGGTCAAGACTTGGAGCAGAGGTGCAAGTTGTTGAATTTTTAGATCATATTACACCTGGAATGGATAAAGAAATCTCTTCAGAATTTATGAAAATTTTAAAAAAACAGGGAATGAAATTTAATATGCAAAATAAAGTTGAAACAATTAAAAAAAATGCAGCTGGTGCAGTGGTTTCAACAGTAGATAAAGATGGTAATAAAAATAATTTTGAGTGTGATGTAGTTTTGATTTCTGTTGGTAGAAAACCTAATACAGATGGTTTGAATTTAGAGTCTGTAGGAGTAGATCTTGATGAAAGAAATAGAATTAAAACTGATAAAATTTTTAAAACTAACGTTGAAAATATTTATGCAATAGGCGATGTAATTGTTGGTCCAATGCTTGCACATAAAGCGGAGGACGAAGGTATAGCAGTTGCAGAAAACATTGTTGGTCAATCTGGGCATGTAAATTATGATACAATCCCAGGAGTAATTTATACAACACCAGAAGTAGCATCAATCGGTAAAACTGAGGAGCAATTAAAAGAATTAAATAAAAAATATAAAGTAGGGAAATTTTCGTTTATGGCTAATTCAAGAGCTAAGGCCATAGATGATGCAGAAGGTTTTGTTAAAATTTTAGCTGATGAGCAAACGGATAAAGTATTAGGTGCACATATAATTGGACCTCATGCAGGAGAATTAATTGCAGAGATCGGTGTCGCAATGGAATTTGGTGCAAGTGCAGAAGATATTGCCCGAACTTGTCATGCTCATCCAACGTTTTCTGAAGCAGTTAAAGAAGCTGCTTTATCAGTAGATAAAAGAGCAATACACTCTTAATTTTTTTTCATATTATAAAAATATGAAATATCCGATTCTCGTACCAAATATTTTCAATCATCCATTTACTTATGAAAGTAATTTAACTCTTAAAGTTGGAGATTATGTAATGGTACCTTTTGGAAAATCAAAAATTACCGGTGTTGTTTGGGACGAATTTGAAAAAAATAATAATAAAAATTTTAAGACTAAAAATATAATCAAGAAATTAGACGTCGCTCCGTTAAAAAAAAATACAATAAATTTTTTAAATTGGTTTGCAGAATATAATCTTATCCCAAAGGGTATGGCTTTAAAGTTAGTACTCTTAACTAGTAATGCGGTAGAGAACAAAGAAACTCAACTTTATCAAATATTTGATAGCAAAATTAAGCAAACCTTAGTCAAGCTATCTAGTGATCAAAATAAATCTCTAAAAAAAATGAACGCTTCAAATAAAAAATTTAGAGTTCATGTTTTACAAGGTACGACTGGATCAGGAAAAACTTTAGTTTATTTTGAAGCGTTAAAACCACTGATAGTGAAGGGTTTTCAAGGATTAATTTTATTGCCAGAAATAGGTCTAACTAGTCAGTTTGAACAAAAATTTTTAGAATATTTTGGTTTTAAACCTGCAGTTTGGCATTCAGGTATTTCAAAAAAAAAGAAAGAATTAATTTGGAGTGGAGTTTCAAATGGTAAAATAAAAATAATTATTGGTGCAAGATCTTCACTATTTTTACCGTTTAAAAAATTAGGAATGATAATTGTTGACGAGGAACATGATCAATCATTTAAACAAGATGAAGGCATAACTTACAACGCTCGTGATATGGCAATTTCTAGAGCATCTTTTGAAAATATTCCAATCAATTTGATTACTGCTGTTCCTTCTATAGAAACTTTTGAAAATATTAAAAAAGGTAAATACGAAGTTTCTAGATTAAATGAAAGGTACCAAAACGCAGCATTACCTAATTATGAAATTATTAATTTAAATAACACCAAACTTGAAAAACAATCATGGCTATCAAATAAAATTATTGAAAAAGTAAATTTACATTTGGAAAAAAAAGATCAAGTTTTGTTTTTTTTAAATAGAAGAGGTTTTTCTCCAAATGCTTTATGCAATAAATGTTTTACAAGTTTTACATGTCCAAATTGTAGTATCAATTTAGTTTATCATAAAAATAAAAATAATTTATTATGTCATTATTGTGGATACAAATCTGATCTTAAAAGGAATTGTACAAAGGAAGGTAATTGTGAATTTATTTTTAGTGGTCCTGGTGTTGAGAGAATTTCAGAAGAGGTAAAAAGAAAATTTCCTGGAAAAAAAATTGAGATTTTTTCAAGTGACACAATGAATAAAAAAGATTCTAAAGAAAAAATAGATAAAATTATAAATAATGAAACACATATTTTAGTTGGAACCCAATTAATTTCAAAAGGTTTTCATTTTCCAAGCTTAAATTGTATTGTAGTTGTTGATATCGATCTTTCATCTCAAGGACATGATTTAAGAGGTGCAGAAAAAAATTTGCAGCTTTATCATCAACTCTCAGGACGTGCAGGAAGAACTGGAAAACCAGCAACCGTATATTTTCAAACCTATGAAAATAATACTAAGATGATTTCAGAAATTACAAGTAAAAATCCAGATATTTTTTTAGAAAGAGAACTGCAGATAAGAAAAAAAAATAAACTACCTCCATTTCAAAGGTTTATTTCTTTAATCTTAACGGGAGATAATGAAATTAAATTAGAAAAAGAAGCTATTAATTTTAAAAATTTTATTGAAAACAAAATAGAAGGAAAAATACTAGGTCCAGTTAATGCCCCATTATTTAGATTAAAAAGAAAATTTAGAATAAGATTTTTGATAAGAGGCTTAAAATCTATGAAACTACAAAGCTCTCTTGCAAAAATTATTCCAAAATATAAATTTTCTTCTGGAATAAAACTTTCAGTTGATGTTGATCCAATTAACTTCAATTAACCGCAAAAAAGAGGCCTTTTTTACGAATCCGCTACTTGAAGACATAAGGGTCATATGCTATTTAGGGCGTGATTTTTAAATAATCTTCAACATTATAGAGGAACCAAGTTGAGTAAAGACACCGGATTTTCAATAACTTCAGCTGAAAGGTATTCTCTTGCGCTTTTTGAACTTTCAGAGGAAAACAATCTTTTAAATCAGATCGAAGATCAATCTTCATCTATTCTTAATTTAATTGATCAAAGTGAAGATTTTTCTAATTTGATTAAAGACCCAACTACAAGCCAAGAAGATTTACTAAAAGTAATCAATACAATCTCTGAAAATAATAAATTTGAGTCTTTATTTAAAAATTTTTTAAGTTTCTTAATTCAAAAAAGACGTTTCTTTTTTGTAGAGCGTATACTTAAAAGCTTTATTGAAATTTGTTCAAGAAAAAGAGGTGAACTTAAGGCAGAATTAAAATCAGCAAAAGAATTATCTAATGAAGAAATTGCAAAAATTACAGAGGAATTAACAAAAAATTTTAGCTCAAAAATAAAATTAAACTACAAACATGACGAAAGTTTAATAGGAGGTTTGGTAGTACAAGTAGGAAGTAC
This sequence comes from uncultured Pelagibacteraceae bacterium, assembly GCA_902596185.1. GTDB lineage: Bacteria > Pseudomonadota > Alphaproteobacteria > Pelagibacterales > Pelagibacteraceae > Pelagibacter. Next base: position 37,115 of record CACJSX010000001.1, on the reverse strand, counting down.
TATGGTCGATACCTCAATTAAAAATAAATTACAACAAATCGAAAATAGAATGATAGAGGCATAAATGGAAATAAATCCTTCAGAAGTTACAAAAATATTAAAAGAACAAATTAAAAATTTTGGTGATAAAGCAGAAGTCACAGAAGTTGGTCAAGTTTTATCAGTTGGAGATGGTATTGCTAGGATTTATGGTTTGGATAATGTTCAAGCTGGTGAAATGGTAGAGTTTGCAGATGGTTCAAAAGGTATGGCTCTAAACTTAGAAAGTGAAAATGTTGGTGTCGTAATTTTTGGTGATGACAGAAATGTTAAAGAAGGGGATGTAGTAAAAAGAACTGGTAATATTGTTGATACTCCAGTTGGAAAAGAATTATTAGGAAGAGTAGTGGATGGTTTAGGAAATCCTATTGATGGAAAAGGACCATTAGATAAAGGAATTAAAAAAAGCAGGGTTGAAGTAAAAGCTCCTGGTATTATTCCACGACAATCAGTAAGTGAACCAATGCAAACTGGTCTTAAATCAATTGATAGTCTAGTTCCGATAGGAAGAGGGCAAAGGGAATTAATTATCGGTGATAGACAAACTGGTAAAACAGCAGTTGCAGTAGATGCAATTATCAATCAAAAAAAAATTAATGAATCTGGTGATGAAAAACAAAAACTGTATTGTATATACGTTGCAGTTGGACAAAAAAGATCAACAGTAAGACAAATTCAAAAAACATTAGAAGAAGCTGGAGCTATGGAGTACACAACAATCGTTGCTGCTACTGCATCTGACTCTGCTCCTTTACAATTCTTAGCACCATATACAGGTTGTACTATGGGTGAGTATTTTAGAGATAATGGAATGCATGCGTTAATAATTTATGATGATTTGTCTAAACAAGCAGTTGCTTATAGACAAATGTCATTGCTATTAAGAAGACCGCCGGGACGTGAGGCTTATCCTGGAGATGTATTTTATCTTCATAGTAGATTACTTGAAAGAGCAGCTAAATTAAGTGATGAACATGGTGGTGGATCACTTACAGCACTGCCAATTATTGAAACACAAGGTGGAGACGTATCTGCGTTCATTCCAACTAACGTTATTTCAATTACAGACGGACAAATTTTCCTTGAAACAGAGCTATTTAACCAAGGTATAAGACCTGCAATTAACGTAGGTTTATCAGTGTCTAGGGTTGGTTCATCAGCTCAAACAAAAGCGATGAAAAAAGTTTCTGGTTCAATGAAATTAGAGCTAGCACAATACAGGGAAATGGCAGCTTTTGCTCAATTTGGATCTGATTTAGATGCATCTACTCAGCAACTTTTGAATAGAGGCTCTAAACTAACTGAACTTTTAAAACAAAAACAATATTCACCCATGACTGTTGCAGAACAAGTTATTTCAGTATTTTGTGGAGTAAAAGGTTATCTGGATGATATTGATTTAAAAGACGTTGCTGAATTTGAGAGCAAGATTATTGAAAAATGTAAATCAGATAAGCCTGAAATTATCGAGTCAATTTTAAGTTCAGGAAAACTTGAGGAAGATAAAGAAAAATTACTTGTTGAGGTAATCACTCAATTAAAAGGAAATTTTAAATCTTAATAATTTATGGCAAGTTTAGACGACCTAAAAAAAAGAATAGCTAGTGTAAAGTCTACACAAAAAATTACTAAAGCTATGAAAATGGTTGCAGCAGCTAAATTAAGAAGAGCCCAAGAAAGCGCTGAGAAGGGAAGACCTTATTCTGAAAAAATGAATAATGTTATTTTAAATTTATCAAATGGCATATCTGACAAAGAGAATGCACCAAAGTTGTTGTCAGGTACTGGTCAGGAAAAAACTCATCTTTGTGTGGTGATGACATCTGATAGAGGTTTATGTGGTGGATTTAATTCTAATATTATTAAAAAAGCTAAAAGCTATTTTGCAAAAATTTTAGATGAAGGTAAAGAAATTAAAATTATTACAGTAGGCTCAAAGGGAAATGATCAACTAAAAAGAGTTTATGGTGACAAAATAATTGAAAATATTTCTTTCAAAGAGTCTAAAAATGCAAATTATTTCGATGCTGACAAAGTTGGGAAATTGGTAATTGAAAAATTCGAGGCAGGTGAATTTGATGTTTGTACAATTTTTTATAACCAATTTAAAAATGTAATTACTCAAATTCCTCAAGCACAGCAAATTATCCCTTTAAATAATGAGGGAGAAGAAAGTAGTCCAGAAGAAAGTTACGAATTTGAACCAGATGAAGATGAAATTTTAAGTAATTTATTGCCAAAGAATATTTCTACGCAAATATTTAAAGCAATGTTAGAGAATTCAGCTAGCGAGCAAGGGTCTAGAATGAGTGCAATGGATAATGCAACCCGAAACGCAGGTGAAATGGTTGACAAACTTACTATCGAATATAATAGAAGTCGTCAGGCAGCAATTACAAAAGAACTAATAGAAATCATATCAGGAGCAGAAAGTTTATAATTATGAGTAAAGGAATAATCACACAAGTTATTGGAGCGGTAGTTGACGTAAAATTTGATGGCGAACTACCAGAAATTTTAACAGCACTGGAATGTAAAAACGGTGATAACAGACTAGTTTTAGAGGTAGCACAACACTTAGGTGAAACTACTGTTAGAACAATTGCTATGGACGCTACTGAAGGATTAAAAAGAGGTGATGAAGTTGTTAATACCAATGCTCCTATTCAAGTGCCGGTTGGGCCTGAAACTCTTGGAAGAATTATTAATGTAATTGGTGAACCAATTGACGAAAGAGGTGAAGTTAAAACTAAGGAAAGTTGGCCAATTCATAGAGCTGCACCTGAATTTAATGACCAATCAACAGAAACCGAAATTCTTGTAACAGGTATTAAAGTAATTGATTTGCTTGCACCGTATGCAAAAGGTGGAAAGATCGGATTATTTGGTGGAGCAGGAGTAGGAAAAACAGTTTTAATTATGGAATTAATTAATAACGTTGCAAAAGCTCATGGTGGTTTTTCAGTTTTTGCAGGAGTTGGAGAGAGAACCAGGGAAGGTAATGATCTTTATCATGAAATGATTGAATCTGGAGTAATTAAAAAAGAGGGAACTGGTTCAAAAGCTGCTTTAGTTTATGGACAGATGAATGAACCTCCTGGAGCAAGAGCAAGAGTTGCACTTACAGGGTTAACTGTAGCTGAATACTTTAGAGATCAGGAAGGTCAGGACGTACTTTTCTTCGTAGATAATATTTTTAGATTTACTCAGGCAGGATCAGAAGTTTCAGCTTTGTTAGGAAGAATTCCGTCTGCTGTTGGATATCAACCGACATTAGCTACTGACATGGGTAACCTACAAGAAAGAATTACGACTACAAACAAAGGGTCAATTACATCAGTACAAGCAATTTATGTACCAGCTGATGACTTAACAGATCCTGCTCCAGCGACATCGTTTGCTCACTTAGATGCAACTACTGTACTTTCAAGGCAAATTGCAGAAATTGGAATTTATCCCGCAGTAGATCCACTTGATTCTACATCAAGAATTTTAGATCCAAGAATAGTTGGAGATGAGCATTATAGAGTAGCAAGAGATGTTCAAAGAATTCTACAATCATATAAATCACTACAAGATATTATAGCTATTCTTGGTATGGATGAATTATCTGAAGAAGATAAACTAGTTGTAGCAAGAGCTAGAAAAATCCAGAGATTTTTATCTCAACCATTCTTCGTTGCAGAAGTATTTACTGGTTCACCAGGAAAACTTGTTGATCTTGACTCAACTATCAAAGGTTTTGATGCAATATGTAAAGGTGAATATGATCACTTACCCGAAGCTGCATTTTATATGGTTGGTACAATTGAAGAAGCTATAGAAAAAGCTAAAAAAATGGAACAAGAAGCTGCTGCTTAATGAGCGAAGAGTTTAAAGTTGAAATAGTAAATCCTGAAAAATCTTTTTTAGTAAAAGATGATGTTTCAGAAGTTGTGGTCCCCGCTTTTGAAGGAGAGATGGGAATATTAAAGGATCACATTTCTATTATTTCGTTTTTGAAACCTGGGATAATTAAGATTTTATCAAAATCAGGTGATGAAAATTATTATGTTGAAGATGGAATCGTTGAATTCAAAAATAACAATCTATCTATTTTAACAAGTACAATTTTTAATCTTGCTGATATGGATAAATCAAAGCAACAAGATTTACTTAAACAGGCAGAAGAAGAGGCTAATAAAACAGATATTAACGATCAATCTAAATATTTAGCAGATCAAAAAGTTGAAGTTTTAAAAACTCTAAATTAATTTTTTTACTTTTTCTTTAAGTTCTTTGTAAACATGATGTTTAAAATCAACCACAACATCGGTAATTAAATCTATATCAATCCACTTCCAATCCAAAAACTCTGGATTAGATGTATTAATATTTATTTCATTATCATTGCCAATAAATCGCATTAAAAACCATTTTTGTTTCTGACCTTTGTATTTACCTTTCCAAATAATACCTAGCAATCTATCAGGTAAATCATAGGTTAATGTACCATCTAATTCTTTTATAAGTTCTACACTTTTGATACTTGTTTCTTCCTCTAGTTCTCTAAATGCAGCTTTTAAATTATCCTCTCCCTCATCGACACCACCCTGAGGCATTTGCCAGAAATTTTTAGGATTATCTATTCTTTTTGCCACGAATACTTTATTTTGGTTATTCAATAACACTATTCCGACTCCACTTCTTAGTGGTAAATCTTTAAAATTTTTTTTCATATTATCCGTTGAGTAATTTAATAGCGTAATTTAGCTGATTATCGGTATCAGTTTTTATTCTAAAATCATCACCTTCTTCATTAACTTCGATATCAGGTCTAACACCTACTTCAGAAATAGATTTTCCTGAAGGTAAATAATATTTTGATACAGTAAGACGTATTGCACCACGATTTCTAAGAGGAATTATTGATTGAACTGAGCCTTTTCCAAAGCTATTTTCACCAACAATAATAGCTCTCTTATGATCCTTTAAAGCTCCAGCTACTATTTCGGATGCTGACGCTGATCCATAATTAATTAAAACTAACAAAGTCTTTCCATCTGTAATATCACCTTTTCGCGCAAACCACTTTCTATTTTCAGATTTTTTTCTGCTTTTTGTTGAAACTATTTCACCATTCTCTAGAAAAAAATCAGAGATTTTAATTGCTTGAGATAAAAGTCCACCAGGATTGTTTCTTAGATCTAGAATAAATGAATTTAACTTTTTATTTTTTTTTAACTCATTTATTTGTTTTTTAATTTGATCACTACTATTGTCATTAAATGATGTGAGTCTTATGTAGCCAATATTTTCATCTATAATTTCAGATTTGACTGATTGCACCTGAATAACCTCTCTTACGATATTAAATGTTAATGCTTTTTTAACACCCCTTCTTCTCACAATAAGCTCAATGGAAGTTCCTACTGGACCTCTCATAATATCAACAGCTTCGCTTAACGACTTTCCTTGAACTTGAATATTGTCAATTTTTACAATGTAGTCTCCAGCTTTTAATCCAGCTCTAGATGCTGGAGTATCGTCTATAGGAGAAATAACCTTCACCACACCAGCTTCCATACTTACTTCTATTCCAAGCCCTCCAAACTCTCCACTAGTCTCAGTTTGCATTTCTTCAAAAATTTTAGGAGGCATATATGCTGAATATGGATCGAGTGATTGTAAAAGACCATTAATCGCAGAATCCATGCTTTCAGACTGATCGATCTCATCAACATATTCTTTATTAATTTTTTCTAGAACCTCACCAAAAAGATCAATTTTTTTATAAATATCAATTTCAGCTGAAATAACTGTTTTATTTAAGCAAAAAATGGAGAAAAAAATTAATAATAAAAATTTAATTTTTTTCATATCATCACTTTTTCTTTTGGAATTAGCTCTGACCAAATTTTCTCTAATTCATAAAACTTTCTTTTTTCTGGATGAAAAATATGAACAATCAAGTCAATTCCATCAACAAGTTTCCATTCTGTACTTTCTTTACCTTCAATTTTAGAATCTTTTACTCCGTTATTTTTAAGTTTTTCTAAAACTTGTTCTGATAAAGATTGGATATGTCTAGATGAGGTTCCACTTGCTATGATCATGTAATCAGCCATAGAACTTTTGTCTTTAAGATCAATAGTTACAATGTCTTGAGCTTTATTGAGATCTAGTGTGTTGATTACAATTTCTTTTAAGTCTGAAATTTTGTCCATTGATTGATTTTAGATTATCAAATTTTTCTTAATTGAGAAGATGAAATGTTGACTTTATTAAACTCAATAAACTCTAGATTGGCCTTACTAAGTTGCTTAAATGTCTTTGATTTTAAAGAATTTTTTTTATACCCATGTCTGTCAAAAACTAGAATATTACATTTTTGTGAAATTAATTTAGATTTATGCCATTTATGAAAATTAACAAGGTTGTCAGCACCCATTAAAAAATAAATTTTAATGTTTTTATCTTTTTTTAAATGATTGATTAAATTTATAGTTTTATTTGATTTAATAATTTTTTCATAAAATTTAACCTTAATAAATGAGTTTGTACCAATAATTTTTTTACAATATTTAATTCTGTCAGCTACAGATATTTTGCTCTCTATTTTAAATGGATTTTTTTTTGTAATTGCCCAAATAACTTTTTTGAGTTTAAATCTTTTTTTTGCTTCTTTCGAAATTGCCAAATGTCCTTTGTGAGCAGGATCAAACGACCCACCCAATACACCAATTTTTATTTTTGTATTATTCAATTTAATTTCTTATTTTACCATTACTAGTGATTTCATATTTATATGAAATCAATTGATTTAAACCTACAGGACCTCTTGGTGGTAGTGTATTAGTAGAAATTCCAACTTCACCACCAAATCCAAATTCACCCCCATCAGCAAATTGAGTTGAGGTATTATGCATTGCAATTGAGCTTTTAACATTTTTTAAGAAATATTTTGCTGTTTTTATATTTTTTGTAATGATGGAGTCAGTGTGCATAGTTCCGTATCTATTAATATGCTTAATTGCCTCTTCAGAATTTTTAACAACTTTAACAGATACAATTGATGCTAAATATTCAGTTGACCAATCTTTTTCTTTTGCAGGATATACTTGACCTTTGTAATAACTCTTTAAAATCTTATCGCCAATTATTTTACAACCACTATTTTCAAGTGCCTGCAAAATAGGATTACTAAATTTTTTGACTATATTTTTATGAATAAGAATAGTTTCAGTCGCACCACAAATACTTGTATTTCTTAATTTAGCGTTATAGACAATTTCCTTAGCCATTTTTAATTCAGCATCTTTATCTATATAAGTATGACAAAGCCCCTCTAAGTGGCCAATTATTGGTACTTTGGATAATTCTAAAACTTTTTTAACTAAATTTTTTCCACCACGAGGTATGATGACATCGATATATTTTTTCATTTTAGAAAGCATGATATCCACAAGCCTTCTTTGTTTTGAATCGATAAATTGTATAAAGTTTTTATCAACTTTATTTTTTTTAAGTGCTTTTCTAAACAACTTAGCTAAAGCTTTATTTGAATTTATGGCCTCAGAGCCCCCTTTCAAAATCACTACATTTCCAGATTTAAAACAAAGACTAGCAACATCTGAAGTTACATTTGGTCTACTTTCATAAATAACACCAATAACTCCAATTGGTATTGATACTCTTTTTATATTCAAACCATTTGGTCTTTTCCATTTGTCCAAAGTGTTGTCTATAGGGTCCCTTAATTTAGATATTTTTAAAATAGAATTTATAATTCCATTTAATTTATTTTCATTTAATTGAAGTCTTTTGATTAAGTTCTCTTTAAACCCTTTTTTTCTTGCGTAATTAATATCTTTTGAATTTTGATTAATAATAAATTTTTTTTCTTTCTTAATTAATTTTGCGTAATCATTTAAGACTTTATTTTTTACTTCAGTTGTGATTTTATATTCACTAGCTTTTCGAGCTTTTATTCCAATTAAATTCATATATTTAAACATTTAAATTTCCACCATATCATCTTTATGGATAACTTCTGATTTTGCAACATAGCCTAATAATTTTTCAATTTCATTAGAGTGATGACCCATAATTTTAGTGACCTCATCAGAAGTAAAGGAACTTAACCCTCTAGCACATTCATTATTTTTTTTATCTAATACTTTAATATGATCACCTTTGTTAAATCTTCCTGAAACTTTTTTAATTCCTGCTGCTAATAAACTTTTTCCAGATTTTAATGCTTTTTTTGCACCATCATCGATTATTAAAGCTCCTTTAGGTGCTACAGAACTTATTATCCATTTTTTTCTAGCATCTAACTTTGAAATTTTTGGACCAAACCAGGTGCAGTTATTTTTTTCAATTATTTTTGAAATAGGATTTGAATATAGTCCATTTGCAATAACCATACTAGTACCAGCAAGCTGACATATTTTTGCTGCTTCAATTTTTGTATGCATACCACCACTTCCATATTCATTTACACCTTTAATAGAAATTTTTTTTAGATCTTTTTTTAGATCATCAATCTTCTTTATTAGTCTAGCATCCTTAAAAATTTTAGGATTTTTTGTATATAAACCATCAACATCAGATAATAAAATTAAGGTATCTGCGTTTGTAATTTGCGCAACTCTAGATGCCAATCTATCATTATCCCCATATTTTATTTCACTCGTTGCAATAGTGTCATTTTCATTGACCACAGGAATAAAACCAAGTTCAAAAAGATTATCAAAAGTTCGTTTTGCATTGAGAGATCTTCTTCTTTCCTCAGTATCTTCTAATGTAAGCAAAATCTGAGAAATATTTAATTTATATTTTGCGAAAGTTTGTGAAAATAAATTCATCAGCTCTATTTGACCAATAGAAGCAATAGCTTGACTTTTATCTAATTTGATATTTTTTTTGTTATAATTCATTTTCTTGCAACCCAAAGCTATAGCACCAGAGCTAACAATAACTACTTTTTGATTTTTATCTCTTAATATTTTAATATCTTTTGCAAAACTAGATAACCATTCTTTCCTAATTTTTTTATTTTGATCAACTAGGAGAGATGATCCAATTTTGACAACAATTATTTTGGAGTTTTTAAGATACATAAGACAAAAGTTTTGCTTTAATTTTTGATACAGATTTTTTTTCCAGAGTTGTCATTGTTATAATCTCACAATTTTTACCCTTTGAAAAATGATCTATAACTTCATTTACTGTTTCTTCATCAATCAAATCAATTTTATTAAGCACAATTAGTTCTTTTTTTTCTAATAACTTTGCACTGTAGCTTTTTAATTCATTTTTCACTTGATTATAAGACTCATTCAGATCTAAGTTGGTAACATCAATTAAGTGCAGTAAAGACTTACATCTCTCTATATGTTTTAAAAATTGTATTCCTAACCCTATACCTTCGTGAGCTCCTTCAACTAATCCTGGAATATCTGCAATGGTAATTTCTTTATCATCGTAAGAAGCCACGCCAAGATTTGGATTAATAGTTGTAAATTTGTAATTTGCAATTTTTGGATTTGCATTTGTTAATGCTGCTAACAAACTTGATTTTCCTGCATTTGGCAATCCAATAATACCGATATCAGCAATTGTTTTTAATTGAAGCCATATTGTAAATTCTTCTCCGATGGTGCCTTTAGTAAATTTTTTTGGAGCTCTATTTGTAGAACTTTTAAATCTTGTGTTTCCTAAACCTCCTTTTCCACCAGTAGCTGCAACATATTCTTCACCTTTTTTATTAAAATCGAAAAGAAGAGTTTTGTTATCTTCTTCAAATACCTGTGTACCTAGAGGAACTTTTAAAATTAAATTTTCACCACCTTTTCCTGTTCGGTTTTGACCAGAACCATTTTCTCCACGTTCGGCTTTGTGGTGTTGTTGATATCGATAATCAATAAGGGTATTTAAATTTTCCTCTGACTTTAAAATAATAGATCCACCTTTTCCACCGTCCCCACCATCTGGTCCACCAAACTCAACATATTTCTCTCTTCTAAAACTAGGAGATCCATCTCCACCGTTTCCAGCTTTAATATAAATTTTAACTTGATCGAGAAATTTCATAATACAACATTTATTTTAATTGGTTGTACTATTAATTGGGCTTTACAGAAACGAAAGTTCTATCTGATTTAGATTTTTTGAAGACAACTTTCCCTTTAACAACTGAAAATATTGAATGATCTTTACCCATACCAACATTTTCACCCGGAAAAATCTTAGTTCCTCTTTGTCTAACAATTATGTTTCCAGGAATTACTGTTTCACCACCATACTTTTTTACACCAAGTCTTCTACCGGCACTATCTCGTCCGTTTCGTGATGATCCACCTGCTTTTTTTGTTGCCATAATTTACCTAATAACTATTTGTTTACTGCTTTCTTGACTTCTTCTTTTTTTGAAGTTTTAGAAATTTTTTCAGCTTCTGATAACACTTTACCATCTTTTGAAAAAATTTTGTTAATTCTTATCATAGAATATTCTTGTCTATGCCCATTTTTTCTTCTTGAATTTTGTCTTCTTCTTTTTTTAAAAATTAAAATAGTTCTATTTTTGCTATTTTTAATTAAATCGGCCTCTACTCTTGCACCCTCAACATTTGGAGTTCCAATTTCAATTGATTTGTCATCACCGTATGCCAAAATTTCATTAAACTCTATTTTGGTTTCAGGTTTAGAATCTGGAAGTTTTTCAATCTTTAGAATTTCTCCAGATTTTACTTTATACTGTTTTCCACCTGTTTTTATTACTGCGTATGACATACTATGATTTAATTTAAAGTTAACGCAATATAGTTGTAGTCAGCCTTTAGTCAAGTCGAATTAATTAGAAATTATCCTTAAAATCTCTTAATTTTGAAAAGGTTTTTACATCTTTTGCTCTTAAAAATATATTACAATCCAACTCCTCTTTTAAAGTTGAGGGTATGGTAGGAATTCCATTTTCTCTTAATTTTTCTATTTTTTTTATTTTTTTTTGTAAATCTTTGTTCTCAGAATCATATTTTTTACAAAATTTTGCATTATTAAGCGTGTATTCATGACCACAATAAATTTTTGTTTCTTTTGGTAATAATTTAATTTTGTTCAAAGATTCAAACATTTCTTCATAAGAGCCTTCAAATATTCTTCCACAACCAAGTGAGAAAAGTGTATCTCCAGTAAAAATTAATTTTTCTTTAAAAAAATTAAAACAAATATGTCCTGAAGTATGTCCAGGTATATGCATAATTTTTGCTTCAAAGTTTTCTGCTTTCCATATTTGATTATCTTCTAACAATATGTCTATCCCTGGTATTCGTTCCGAGTCCCCTTTAAAACCCGCAACAATTGACCCATATTTTTTTTTTAATTCTTGATTTCCTCCGATGTGATCATGATGATGATGAGTATTAAGAATATATTTTAATTTTATATTTTTATTTCCTAGGAAACTTATTATTGGTTGAGACTCACTAGGATCTACAACACACGCAAAATTTTTACTTTCGTCAATTATTAAATAGCTATAGTTATCTTGAAGACAGGGTATAATTTCAATACGCATTTTATTTTTCTATCAAAAATATACCTAGGTCTGCAAACAAATTTTTAACTCCTAAATTACTCTTATTTATTACTGATGAATTAAGATTATTTAAAGCGAGTGATTTAAAAATTTTAATATCTTTTGATTTTACAAAGTGAAAAAAATCTTTGATTGTGCACATATGTAAATTTGGTGTGTTATACCATTCATCTGGTAATGTTTTTGTAATCGGCATTGTACCTTTTAATAGTAAATGAAATCGAACTTTCCAGTATCCAAAATTAGGAATTGTAACTATTGCTTTTTTTCCAACTCTTAAAAGTTCATCTAAAACTAATTCAGGATTAAGAAAAGCTTGAAGGGTTTGACTTAAAACAACATAATCAAATGATTTGTCTGGAAATTGCTTTAAATCCTTTTCAGCATTTCCTTCAATTACAGTTAAGCCTTTTGCAATACATTCTTGTACTTTTTCTTTTGAAATCTCTAATCCTCTTATATTTATGTTTTTATTATCCTTTAAAAATTTCATCAAAGTTCCATCAGCACAACCTACATCTAAGACTTTCTTATCTTTTTCAATTAAATCTGCTATTACCTGAAATTCGTTTTTCATAATTAATTTTCTTCGTAAGATTTATCTAAAAAGTTTTTAAGTGCATTTAAGAAATCAGGAACGTCTAGTAAAAAGGAGTCGTGACCTTTATCTGACTCAATTTCTACAAATCCAACATCAGCTCCTATTGAGTTTAAAGCAATCACAATATCTTTGTTTTCTTGTGTTGGATAAAGCCAATCTGAAGTAAATGAAATTATAAAAAATTTCGCATTTGTATTTATAAATGCTTCTGAAAGATTACCATTGAATTGCTTAGCTAAATCAAAATAATCCATAGCTCTAGTAATATACAGATAACTATTTGCATCAAATCTATCTACAAAAACTGACCCTTGATATCTTAAATAACTTTCTATTTGAAAATCAGCATCAAATCCAAATTTAAGATCTTCTCTTTCTTGTAACTTTCTTCCAAATTTTTCCTGCAAACCTTTTTTAGATAAATAAGTAATATGAGCTGCCATTCTAGCTACTGCCAATCCTTTCCCAGGATTAGTTTCGTTTGATGTATAGTTTCCATCTTTCCAGTTACTATCAGCTGTAATGGCTTGTCTGCCTAATTCGTTAAAAGCAATATTTTGTGCTGAATGACTAGATGTGGTTGCTATTGGTATCACTGTTTTAGATTTATCAGGAAAGTTGCTGATAAACTGAAGGACCTGCATACCTCCCATTGAACCTCCAGTTATAGAAAATAGTTTATCAATACCAAAATGATCAAGTAAATTATATTGAGCATTCACCATATCGTTAATAGTGATAACTGGAAAATTTGTTCCAAAAATTTTTTGATCAGGATCTTTATGACTTGGTCCGTATGATCCCATACACCCACCAATTACGTTAGAGCAAATTACAAAATATTTATTTGTATCGATAGCCTTATCAGGACCTACTGCATAACTCCACCAACCCTCTTTGTTAGTCATAGGGTTTATCCCAGTTACAAATTGATCTCCTGTTAGAGCATGAAAAACTAATATTGCATTATCTTTTTTTGAATTAAGCGAACCGTAAGTTTCATAGGCTATCGGAAAATCTTTTATGGTCTTTCCACAGTCTAATTTTAGTGGTTTCTTTACAATTAAAGTTTTTATGTTTTTCTCAGTATTCATAGTTTTAGACTGTTTCGAATTGTGAGAAAAAAAACTATTTTAGCGGTTTTTTTTAAGCGCTCGCAATTCAGTTAAATCAGCGCATAATTTTTTTACTAGAACTTATTTATTATGTCAATTTTTTAAAAAATCCTCTTATTCTCTATAAAATTTTGTAATTTTATCTATAAAGAGCACATAAATTAAAAAAAATGACAACTCCAAATTTTAAAAAATTTAATATTGAGGCTTATAAGCCCGGTAAATCAAAAGTTAAGAAACTTAAGAACGTAATTAAGCTTTCCGCAAATGAATCTGCTTTAGGCATGAGTCCTAAAGCAAAGAAAATAATATCAAATAAAAATTTAAATTTAGATAAATATCCGGATGGAAAATCTCAAAATTTAAGAAAAACAATATCTAAAGCTTATAAATGTAATTCTGAGAAAATTATTTGTGGAGCAGGTTCAGATGAAGTGATTCAAATGATATGTCAGTTGTTTTTAAACCCAAAAGATGAAGTTGTAGTACCCGAGTTTAGTTTTTTAATGTACAGAATTTATTCAAAAATTGTTGGTGCAAAAGTTGTATTTGCAAAAGAAATTAATTTTAAAGTTTCAGTAAAAGAAATTTTAAAAAAAATTACAAAAAAAACTAAAATTGTCTTTATAGCCAACCCTAACAATCCAACAGGAACTTACTTAACTAAAAAAGAGGTTTTGGAATTAAGAAAAAGATTAAATAAAAAAATTTTACTAGTTATAGATGATGCCTATGCAGAATATATGAAAAACAAAGATTATTCATCTGGGTTAGATTTGTTTAAAGACAAAGAAAATGTTTTCATTCTTAGAACTTTTTCAAAAATGTTTGGCTTAGCCTCTTTAAGAGTAGGTTGGGGATACGGATCTAAAAAAATAGTTGATGCATTAAATATTATTAAACCACCATTCAATGTAAATGGTATTGCTCAATTAGCTGCCGCTGAGTCACTGAAGGATAAAGCTTTCATAAATAAATCGATTAGACATAATTTATTATATTCTAGAAAAATTAAGAAATTTCTTGAGACATATAATATTTTTTCAAACTCGGTTTCAGCAAATTTTTTGTTACTTAATTTTGAAAAATGTAGGTATTCGGCAAAATTTTTGTATGAAAAACTAAAAAATAAGGGAATTATTTTAAGATTAACAGAAGATGGTTATCATATAAAGAATAAATTAAGATTAACTATTGGATCTAAAAAGGAAAACTTAAAGTTTATGAGTGTTATTAAGCAAGTATTGAAAAAATGAAAAATATTTTAATTATTGGCTGTGGACTATTAGGTTCATCTTTATTAAGGCGTATTAGTAAAAAAAAAATTGCAAAAAAAATTTTTATTTACGAAAAATCAAAATCTAATGTTGCTAAGATAAAAAGATTAAAATTACCTGGAAAAATAGTTAAATCATTAAAAGAAGGTGTGAGTAATTCTGATCTAATCATCTTTTGTACACCAATGAGTGAATACAAAAATATTATTTTAAAAATTAATAAGTTTATACCACCAAAAACATTGATTACAGATATTGGTTCTTCGAAAACTGAGACTTCTAAAATTATAAAAAAATTTTTAAAGAAAGGAATTCACTGGATTCAAAGTCATCCAATAGCAGGATCAGAGGTGAGTGGACCAGAGCATGGTAAAGAAAGTATGTTTACTGATAGATGGTGTATAATAATTAAAGAAAAAAATATTAAAAAAAATAATATAAATATTCTGACTAAATTTTGGAAAAAAATTGGAGCAAAAGTAGTTCTTATGAGCTCTGAAAAACATGACAAAATTTTTTCTATTACCAGTCATTTACCACACTTAATTGCATATAATCTGGTGAAATCTGCTCAAGATTTTGAGAAAAAACAAAATTATGAGCTAATCAAATACAGTGCTGGTGGACTAAGAGATTTTTCTAGGATTGCAGCATCAAATGAAATTATGTGGAGAGATATTTTCTTTAATAATAAAAATAATATTTCAAAAGCGATTGATTTATTTATTAAAAATTTAAATCAATTTAAAAAAGATATTAATTCAAAAAATAATAAATCTATTGTAAAGAAACTTATCCAGACTAAAAAAGTAAGGTCAAAAATCATTAAATTGAAACAAGATATTGATAAGCCTGACTTTGGAAGAAATTAGTATTTTATTCTAGATACTTTTTTTACTTTCAGCTGGGCAGTTTTTTGAATTCTATTAATTGATTCTACAATTGGCATAATAATTACTTTTCTTTCTGGACCATAAGCATGAATTAGTTGTTTAGAATTTAAACATATAGCAACATGACCTTTCCAAAAAATAATATCTCCTTTTTTAAATTGTCTTTTTTTTGAATTTTTTTTTGTATATTTGATTTGATCTTTTGTATCTCTTGGATAAAAGGAATTATTATAACAAAAAAATATTTGTAATAAGGCTGAGCAATCAATACCTCGAAATGTTTTACCACCCCAAACATATTTTACATTTAAAAATTTTTTAAATATTTTTGTAAAATTGTTTTCTTTATGGTTTACTTTTTTAATATCTGCTTTTTTAATCCATTTGTTTTTCTCAATTTTTACATAATTATTATTTTGCTCTAATACAGACAATTTGGATGCAAGAGGAAGCCAACTATTAGTTCCAATTCCAGGTTTTTTAAAAATTCTTGCTTTTAATGAATTGACTTTATAGTTAGGACTAAATTTTTCCACATATTTTGAATTTTTTATAAACCCCTTATAGTTATCAAACAAAGTTTTAATTTTTATCCAATTTTTATTTTTTGCTAAAATTTTGAATTTTTCACCATATATGATTTGTGAAGTTACTTCAGATTTTATGGAAGGTTTTTTATAAATGTTCGAAAAATTACCTGTGAAATAAAAATTATTTTTCACCAATTTTAATATTGTTTTTTATTAACCATAAACAAACTAATGATGGTATCACCATTATAGTCGTTAAAACAAAAAATGTTCCCCAATCTCCGTTCAACCAGTCAACCAAAGCTCCCGATGATGAAGCCAGGGTAGTACGACCAGCAGTACCAATTGAAGCAAGTAATGCATATTGTGTGGCTGTATAAGTTCTATCAACTAGTAATGATATAAACGCAACAAATGCTACAGTTGCAAAAGCTGCTGTGATATCATCAGCTATAACTGCAATTGCAAATAAAATTTCTGATTTTCCAGTCCATGCTAAAACTGCAAATAAAAGATTTGTTATAGCCATTAACCCACCAGCAAAGAACATAGTTTTAATTGTTCCAGCTCTCATGGCCATTACTCCACCCAACAAAGTAAATACAACTGTTGTTATCCAACCAAGTCCTTTTGAATAAATTGCAATTTGACCTTTGGAGAAACCAATTTCTTTATAAAAGACAATAGACATTCTTCCCATAAAAGCCTCACCTATCTTAAACAAGAAAACAAATCCTAGAATTCCAGCCGCAATGGCAAAACCATTTTTTTTAAAAAAACTAATAATAGGTCCGCCTATAGTTCCTGTAATATATGCAATAAAGTTTGTAATTATATTGCTAGATCCAAGTTTTCCTTCAATCAATTTGTCTGTTTCTCTTTGTTTTGCTTGTCTATTTGTTTCTATAGGTTCATGAACAAACATTAATCCAATATTCATTAAAATTATTAAAATACCTAAAATTAAAAAAGTAGCTTGCCAGTAGTCAGCTACCCCTAGGTTTTCAAAAAATTCTGCCGTAAATAAAGCAACAACTCCACCTAATTTATAACCTGTCCACCAACCAACAACAGCCATGGCCGCACCTGCAGCCATTGATTTTCCTTCATTTTCATTTATCTGTTCAATTCTTAATGCATCTACAGTTATGTCTTGGGTTGCTGATGCGATAGCAATAATTAAACCTACAGTAATTAATAAAGCCAAATTTTCAGTTGGATTAATGACACTCCAAACAACAAGACTTAATAAAATAATTAACTGCATCAAAACTATCCAGCCTCTTCTATGACCTAATTTTTTTGTAAGTATTGGAATTTGAATTCTATCTATAATGGGGGCCCACAAATAATTGAAAGCGTATACTCCAAAAATTAAACCTGCCCATCCAATTGTTGATCTACTAAGACCTTCTTCTTTAAGCCAAAGACTCAAGCTGCTTGCAATCAATACCCAAGGGAAACCACTTATTGCACCCAATAAAAGAATTCTTACCATTCGAATATCTTTATAAACTACAAGAGAGTCAAGCCATGTTTGTTTCTTTGTTTCAGACATAATTAATTTCTCCAAAAAGATGGTAAGAACAATACTAATATTGCAAACAACTCAAGTCTACCTAAAATCATACCTACAGTTAAGATCCATTTAGAAATATCAGGTAAAGCTGAAAAATCTCCATTAGGCCCAATTATAGGACCTAAACCTGGACCAACATTTGAAATTGATGTTGCTGCTCCAGAGATAGCAGTTATAAAATCGAGACCTGTTAATGATAATAATGCAGCCAATATAAAAAAAATAACAAAGTAAAAATAAATAAATGAAATTATTGATGCAATAAATTTATCATCAACAGATCCTTGATCGTATTTAATTATAAATATTCCCTTGGGATATATAATTTTTTTTAATTGATTTAATATAAATAAATATAGAATTTGAATTCTAAAAATTTTGACACCACAAGTAGTTGATCCAGCACAGCCCCCAATAAACATTAATGCAAGAAATATTGTTATAGGAAAACTTCCCCAACCATCAAATTCAGCATTTACATAACCTGTTCCAGTTAATATTGAAATTGTATTAAAAAAAATAGATCTTAAACTAAAGTTTTCGTTATTATTAAATAATAAATAAATTGATAATATAATAATGCTTATAATTATTATTTTAATAAATGTTCTGATTTGAATATCGTTTAAAAATATTCTTTTATTACCATTAATAAATTTAATATATGCAATAAATGGAATGCTTCCTAAAATTATAAAGATCATTGATGATATTTCTATAGAAACACTGTCAAAATATCCGATAGATTGATTATAATTAGAAAATCCACCTGTAGCTATAGTAGTCATAGAATGAGTTAAACTATCAAATTTTCCCATTCCAAATATCCAATATGATAATGCACAAAGAGCAGTTAGACCTGAATAAATATAAATAAGTCTCAAAGCTATTTGTTTCGATTTAGGAAGAATTTTTTCAGATGAGTCGTTGCTAGAAATTTTAAATAATTGCATACCACCTACATTCATTATAGGCATTAGGGTGATTGCCATTACAATTATACCAATGCCACCCAACCACTGAAGTATTGCTCTCCATAATAGAATGCCTTTTGGTGTATTCTCTAAGTTTGAAATAATTGTAGATCCAGTTGTTGTAATACCAGACATACTCTCAAAAAAAGCATCAGTAATTGAAAGCTCCATAGTCGAAAATATAAATGGTAAAGATCCAAAAATAGCAATACTTAACCACGACAAAGCAGTTAATAAAAATGCTTGTTGTAAATTTAACTTTTTGTCGTGGTCAAGATTTGAAAGAAAAAATAATGATCCAAAAATTATAGTAACAATAGATGCGCCAAAAAATGATGAATCTATTTCAGAATAAATAAATTGAGCAATTATAGGGATGAACATTGAGACCCCTAAAATTATTTGTAAAATTCCCAGTGTAAAAAAAACAGTTTTATAATTAGACATTTTGAAAGAACATTATTTTATGGTAAATAAATTTCAACTCTATAAGAATTAATAAAATCGCCAATTTAAGATTTTTATAAATGATATATTCGTGATTAAAAAAGAAATTTTAGACAAAACAAGTGCTTGGCCTTTCGTTGAAGCAAAAAAAATGCTTCGTGAGAGAAAATCATTTATTGATAAAAAAGGGAAAATTACTCTTCAAACAGGATATGGTCCAAGTGGCCTTCCGCATATCGGAACATTTGGTGAAGTTGCAAGGACTTCAATGATGGTTAATGCCTTAAAGCAACTTACAGATCTACCAACGGAAATAATTACTTTTTCCGATGATATGGATGGTTTAAGAAAAGTTCCTGATAATGTTCCTAATCAGGAATTACTAAACGAAAACTTACATAAACCATTAACACAAGTTCCAGATCCATTTGAAAAATTTGCAAGTTTTGGAGAACATAATAATGAAATGTTAAAAGATTTTTTAAATAGTTTTAATTTTAAATACAGTTTTAAAAGTTCGACATCTTTATATAAAGGTGGTTTTTTCAACCCAACTTTGAAAATTATTTTAGAAAATTATGATAGTATAATGAATATTATACTTCCAACTTTAGGCAAAGAACGTCAACAAACTTACTGTCCTTTTTTACCCATTTGTCCAGATACAGGTCATGTTCTCGAAATTCCAGTTATAGAAATTGATAAAAAAAATTCTAAAATAATTTTTGATAACAAAGGTAAAAAACTAGAATCTAGTATTTTGGATGGAAATTGCAAATTACAATGGAAAGTTGATTGGGCAATGAGATGGTATGCTCTAGATATAGATTTTGAAATGTATGGAAAAGACCTTATTGAGAGTGCAATTTTATCAACTAAAATTATAAATTTAATTGGTAAAAAACACCCATCTGGATTTGCTTATGAATTATTTCTTGATGAAAAGGGTGAAAAAATTTCAAAATCAAAAGGAAACGGTATCACTATCGACCAGTGGTTAAAATATGCCTCACCTGAAAGCTTATCTTTATACATGTATCAAAATCCAAAAAGAGCAAAAAAGCTTTATAAAGAAATAGTGCCTAAAGCTGTAGATGAGTACCTTGATAATATTGAAAAATCAAAAAAACAAACTGAACAACAATTAGTAATGAATCCTGTTTGGCATGTTCATAATGGCAATATTCCAAAGGAAGAAATGATTATGTCTTTTTCTATGTTGTTGAATTTAGTTGAAACAAGCAATGCTGATAACAAAGATTTATTATGGAAGTTTGTTAAAAAATATAAATCTAACATTCATGAAAAAAACTTTCTAATTTTTGATGGACTAGTTGGTTATGCAATCAAGTATTTTAATGATGTTATTAAAGCTCAAAAAAAATATAAAAATCCATCTGATAATGAAAAATTAGCGCTACAAGCTTTAGTTAAGACTTTAGAACGATGTAATGATCAGATGTCTCCAGAGGATATACAAACATTAATTTATTCAACAGGTAAAGAGAATGGGTATGCAGAAAACTTAAGAGATTGGTTTAAATTAATTTATGAAGTGGTGTTTGGAGATGAAAATGGACCTAGAATGGGTTTTTTTATAAGTTTTTTTGGTGTTAACGAAACAAAAGAGTTGATAATTAGTAAATTAAAATAATGTATTCAAATTTAAGATCTTTAATATTTAAAATAGATCCTGAAAGAGCACATTTTTTAGCAATTCAATCTCTTAAACTCAATTTAGTATCAAATATATTTGATGAAAACAAAAATGAACCCCTTTTAAAAACCAAATTATTTAATCAAGATCTTGATAATCCTATCGGTATTGCGGCAGGTTTTGATAAGAATGCAGAGGTATACAACCCTTTATTTAAATTGGGTTTTGGATTTGTTGAAGTAGGTACGGTTACACCAATAAAACAATATGGAAATGAAAAACCGAGAGTATTTAGATTGGTAGAAGATCAAGCATTAATTAATAGGTTAGGTTTTAACAACCATGGATCAGATAGGATATTAAACAGAATAAAATCTAATAAAAAACTAGGTGTACTAGGTGTAAATGTAGGTCCAAACAAAGACTCTAATGATAGATTGAATGATTATTTAATTGGATTAGAAAAATTTTCTGAGGTTGCAGATTATATTACAATTAATATTTCTTCACCAAATACTGAAAATCTTAGAAATTTTCATGAAGAGAATAAATTAAAAGAGTTATTAAAATCTGTCTCAGAGAAAAAAAAACAATTAAAAACTGAAATTCCTATAGCTGTAAAGATTTCACCAGATATAAATGAAAATCAAATAGATTTAATTTCAGAAATACTTTTGGAAAATGAAATAAGCGCAATAATAATTTCAAATACTTCAGAAGCTTCTAGGGAAACACTTCAAAATATACAGAGACATCAAAAAGGTGGTTTATCTGGAAAACCTATTGAAAAAAAATCAAATTTTTTAATAAGTAAATTCTACAATTTAATTAAGGGTAAAATTAAAATAATTGGAGTAGGTGGCGTTGACTCAGGTAAAGCAGCTTATGATAAGTTTTTATTAGGAGCAGATTATGTTCAGTTGTACACCGGTATGGTATTTCAAGGACCCAATATTGCTGGCATCATTAAAAAAGACCTAAAAGAATTACTTATAAGAGATGGTGTCAAAAATTTCACAGAAATTGTGGGAAATAAAACTTTTTCTTAAATGTATTAAACTTGACGCCTTCAATATCTCCCCTTATATAGGCATTGTTATTATGTCAAAAAAATGCGAACTTACCGGTAAAATTCCTATGAAAGGTCATAATGTTAGTCATGCTAACAATAAGACTAAAAGAAGATTTTTACCTAATCTTAAAAAAGTAAAATTTACAAGTGAGCTCACTGGAAGAAGTTTAAAACTTACTGTAAGCAACTCAGGTGTAAGGTCAGTTGACAAAAAAGGCAGTTTTGATGAATTTTTAAAAACTGTAAAAAATAAAAATTTATCTCCTAGGTTAAAAAAGTTAAAAAAAGTAGTTTTAATTAAATCTCCTTTTAAAAAGAAACCTGTAGCTAAATCAGCTTAATGAACAAATTATTTATCACCCTGTCGATAATGATGGGGGTTGTTGTACTATCTTCTAATTATTTAGTTCAGTTCCCAATAAACTATTTTGGATTAAATGAGATTTTAACTTATGGAGCTTTTAGTTACCCAATAGCTTTTTTAATAACAGATTTAGCAAATAGGTCATATGGAAAATTATTAGCAAGGCAAATTGTATATTTGGGCTTTTTAATTGGAATTATATTTACATTGCTATTCTCAACTGATTTTGCAGATTTAATCTCTGTTAGAATTGCAATAGGATCAGGGGTAGCTTTTATTACCGCTCAATTGTTAGACATTCAAATTTTTGATAGATTAAGAAAAAAAGAGTGGTTTGTAGCTCCACTTACTTCATCTTTGATTGGATCAACAGTCGATACATTTTTATTTTTCTCAATATCATTTTATGCAACAGGAGTGCCCTGGGTTACTTTATCTCTTGGAGATTTAGCGGTTAAAATTTTAGTTGCTGTAATAATGTTGATACCATTCAGAATATTATTGAAAATTATTAAACCAATTAAAGTTTAATATAAAAATTTATAAGACAAAATCTTATAAGCTAATTTTGCAACAAGAAAATTATAAGAATTAAATCCTTTAATTGGAGACAGTTCATTAATATCTGCACCAACAATTTTTGAGTTTTTAGCTGCAATTCTTATTATATCTAATGTTTCGTCCCACAAAAGTCCTCCTGGTTCAGGTGTACCAGTTGCAGGCATAATACTTGAATCTAGTCCATCTACATCGAATGTAAGGTAAACAGTTTTGTTTTTAATCAGTTTTTTAAATTTAGACAAATTCCATTTTTTTTTATCTTTTGCCCAAAAAATATTTATTCGTGAAGAATTCTTTTTTAAAAACGGGATTTCACTTTCCGAGATGTTTCTTATCCCAAATGAAATTAAAGAAACATTTTTATAATCCAAACATCTTCTAATTGCTGAGGCATGTGAAAATTTTTCTCCATTATAACTTTGACGTAAATCTGCATGGGCATCAAAATGCAAGAGGCAAATATTTTTATATTTTTTAGTAAAAGGGACAATACATCCAGGTGTTATTGAATGCTCTCCACCCAAAGTCATTGGGAAAAGCTTTTTATCTAAAATCTCTTTATTAATCTTTGAGATTTTATTCAGGGCTTTTTTAATATTTTTGTCTATTTTAAATGGTTTTAAGGTTTTAATACCAATTTTTTTATAAGGTTCGCAGTTTAGTTCTTCATCATATAACTCAACTTGATGAGATGCTTTTATAATTTCTTTAGGTCCATTTCTTGTTCCTCCCCCATAACTGACAGTTTTTTCTAAACCAAATGGAACAATTACAGCTTTTTCTTTAAAGCTAAATTTATTATCAATTCCTAAAAATCCATTTTTATTTGAGAGATATTTCAATTTTATTCGAAAATTTTTGTATAGTTTTTTCTTGTTCTGTTTTTCCACTCACCTTTATGATAAGCATCACTAGCAATTAATGGCAAAACACTAGTTGCTTCTGCAAACACCATTTGTTCTTTCGTAATATCTACTTTTCCCCATGAACTTGCTTCTTTTAAAGTGGAGCTGCTACAAGCACCGTCTCTACTATCAGCAACAGTAATTTGAACAGCATATTTATGCATGTCTACATCTTTTCCTAATAGTTCAGCACAAATAACAGTATCTTGAATAAAGTTTTTAGGCACACCACCACCAATCATAAATAATCCAGAACCTTTAGATTTGATTTTAATTTCTGTTAGTTCTCTAAATTCTCTAACGGAGTCTATTGTCATATGTTTTTTTGGATTTTGTTCTTGATGCATAACTAAGCCGAATCCTGCGCTTGAGTCAGTAAAAGCAGGGCAGAAGATAGGAACATTGTTATCAAAAGCGGTTTCAATTAAAGAGTGCTTTTTCTTTGAGTTATTTTTTAAATATTTTCCCATTTCATAAATGAACTCTCTTGAAGTGTAGCTTCTCGCTTCTAAGTTATTTGCGATTTCACATATGATTTTATCACACATTTGAAGCTCTTCTTCATCTATATAGGTATCGTAAATTCTATCTATATAGTTATTCCTCAACTCAGTATCATCTTGAAATTGTGAACCTTGATAATGTTTAAAACCAAGAGCTTCAAAAAAGTCCATATCTACTATTGAGGCGCCAGTTGCAACAATTGCATCTACCATGTTATATTTAACTAAATCTTTATAAATATTCATACATCCAGCTGCTGAAGTAGAGCCTGCTAAAGTAAGGAAAATTGTACAATCTTTATCTTTAAGCATATCATTATAAATATTAGCAGCATTTGCTGTTTCTCTGGAAACAAATGACATTTTTTCCATTGAGGATATAATTTTTCTACTATCAAAAGAAGTTATATCGATGTGCTCAACGGGATTTTTTAAGAAATTTCTTTTACTGTTATGACCTGGATTTTTTTGACCTGACATTAAGCTACCATGTTAGCTTTGTTAATGTCTTTATCATACATTGTCATTATTGGATTATCTTCAACTTCGTAAATTTCATTTGAGTAATAACCATTGAACTGAGTTCTAAATGTCAATCCGTATGCCCCAAGTTGACCAAGTTCAATATAATCATTTTCTTTAATATTATTTGGAAGCAAAAAAGGACCCTTCATATAATCCATGCTATCACATGTTGGTCCAAAGAAATCAAAAGCAGTTAATTTTTTTGAAATTATTTTATTAGAATTTTCTTTAATCATTCTAGATGGGAATACAATGTTTGGTGTACCTGCATCAAAAAGAGTACCATAAGTACCATCGTTAATATAAAGCTTTTGTTTTTTTCTTAAATTAATCCTTACAACTGTTGAACCACTTTCTGCGACTATAGCTCTACCAGGTTCACAAATAATTTCAGGAAGTTTTCCAAGCTTTAAATTTTCTAAACTCTTATTTATTTCATTAAAATAACTACTTAAAGATTGTGGAATTAAGTCAGGATAGATTGTAGGGAAACCTCCACCTACATTAATGTAATCTGGAATAATTTTTGTTTTTTTAATTATATTTCCAATTTCACTAATTCCTTTTGAATAAGAAATTGGATGCATACATTGTGAACCAACATGAAAACTTAAACCAATCTTTTTAGCATGTTGTTTTATAAGTCTTAACAAACCTATTGCTTCTGATGTTAAGGCACCAAATTTTTTAGATAAATCAATTTCTGCATGTTCATTTGAAACAGCAACTCTTACAAATAATTCTAAATCTTTAGCATTATTTGTACTTTCAATTATTTTAATCAGTTCATCTTTAGTATCTAATGAAAAAGTTTTTACACCATAATTAAAATATGCCTCTTTTATACTTTCTCTACTTTTAACAGTATGCATATAAGAGCATTTAGCTGTTTTGCTAAAAGTTCTAATATTTTTAATTTCCTCAATTGACGCAACATCAAATTGCTCAACTCCACTTTCTATGATTGTTTTGATTACTTCAGGATGTGGATTAGTTTTGACTGCATATAATATTTTTCCTGGGAATTTGTTTAGGAAAAATTTAACAGCAGATTTTATGGAATTCTTTCTTATACAGTAAATTGGTTTTTCAGGTTTCAGCTGATTAACTAATTCTTCAACTGATTTAAATTTTTGCATTGTAAATGCCTCCAAAAAAAATTTAATAAAAAAAAGTCTTTTTTAAAAAAACTTTAATATTTTTTGGCATATAAAGTAAACAACACCAATGTAAAGCAAATAATTCAAGCCAGAAATGCGTAAAATTCATATATTGTAATATCTTGTAGAGACCCCATATAAGGCCTATGAAAGAAGAAGCAAAACTACAGAATCTTAGCGATTTTGAGAATAAGTCATTATTAATCGTCGATGATGATAATCCTTTTCGAGAGCGTTTAGCAAGAGCGATGGAAAAAAAAGGATTTGAGGTTTTTCAAGCTGAGAGTGTGCAAAAGGGAGTTGAATCTGTAAAAACTAAAAAACCTGGTTTTGCTGTTGTAGACTTAAGGCTTGCAGATGGTAATGGACTTGAGGTTGTAAAAGAAATTCAGTCTTCAAATAGTGATAGTAGGATTATCATGTTAACTGGATATGGAAATATTCCAACGGCAGTAGCTGCTATCAAAGAAGGTGCTATAGATTATTTGGCAAAACCTGCTGATGCAGAAGATGTAGAGAAAGCATTATTGGCAGATCCTTCAAAAAAAGCAGCCCCACCTGAAAACCCCATGTCGGCTGACAGAGTTAAATGGGAACATATACATAGAGTTTTCGAGCTATGTAATAGGAATGTTTCAGAAACAGCCAGAAGACTTAAAATGCATAGAAGAACTCTTCAAAGAATTCTTTCTAAAAGATCACCTAGATAAATTTTTTAATTTTAATTATTTGCTTAGTCAAAAGAGCTAAAAGCATTATTTTAAAAATCTCAGCTAATAGAAATGGTTTTGCACCTAAAGCAAAAATTGGCTTATCCCATCCAATCAATGTTCCAAGCCAAATTAGACCCAAAATATAGATTGTTGAAGTTGCGATAATTAACTTAAATAAAACAACGAAAAAATTATCATCAGCCTTTATTTTAGAAGCTAAGTAACAAGCCGTTAAAAAACCAATTAAGTAACCCATAGTTGGGCCTGTAAAATAAACTAATCCAACACCTTTTTCAGGAGAATTTGAAAAAACAGGAAGTCCTACAATTCCTTCAATTAAATATAGACCAATTGTAGCTAGTGCAATTTTGTGCCCTAAACTTATTCCTAAAAACAATACAACAAATGTTTGCATAGTCATAGGCACTGGATAGAAAGGAATTTTGATCTTTGCTGATATAGTTAGTGCTATTGAACCAAGAACAATAACAACCAGAGATTTAAATAGTTTAGCTTGAGTGAGATTTTTTGTTAATTCCATAATTAAATAATACTCAAAATATAAAAAATAATCTACTTATAATTGTTATAATAATTGAAAGTAAATTTTTTTATATACAGAATATGTTATCATTATAATAATAATATTACTTCATGAATAAAATTCAAAAAACAGATCATTTTTATTTAATTGATGGCTCTGGTTATATTTTTAGAGCTTATTATGCTTTGCCTCCATTGACTAGAAAAAGTGATGGACTTCCAACAGGCGCTGTAAGTGGTTTTTGCAGCATGTTATTTAAATTATTAGAAGACTCAAAATCTGATCAAAATTTGCAAAAACCAACACATTTTGCAGTAATATTCGACTCAGCAAGAAAAACTTTCAGAAATGAAATTTATAGTGATTACAAAGCTAATAGGTCAGAGGCGCCTGATGATTTGGCCCCTCAATTTGAATATATAAGAAAATCAGTTCTAGCATTCAATTTACCATCTGTGGATCTTCCTAATTATGAAGCAGATGATTTAATAGCCACGTATGTTGATCAAATCCTTAAAAAAGGTGCAAAGGTTACAATTGTCTCATCAGATAAAGATTTAATGCAGCTTTACAAAAAAGGAGTTCGAATTTTTGACCCCATGAAAAACAAATTTATAACTGATGATGATGTCGTAAAAAAATTTGGAGTAGATGCCTTAAAAGTCATTGATGTGCAATCTTTAGCAGGAGATAGTAGTGATAATGTTCCTGGTGTTCCAGGTATAGGTGTTAAGACAGCTGCAGAGCTCATTAACAAATATGGTACTTTAGAAAATTTACTAAAATCTGCTCATGAGATTAAGCAAAATAAAAGAAGAGAAACATTAATAGAGAACAAGGATAAAGCATTAATAAGTAAAAAACTTGTAACACTAGATCATAACTCTCCCGTTAATAGAGAGTTAAGTGAATTTAAATTGCAAAATATAGACAAAGATAAATTATATAAATTTTTAAGAGAAATGGAATTTAACAGGTTGTTAAGCTCTGCAATTTCTGCTTATGGAGAACCTGAACTAGAAAGTAACAAGATTGAAACTCAAAATTTAGAAAAACAACAAACGATAAATAATAAAAATTATTACTTAATCAATAGCTTAGATGAAATTGATAAATGGATAGAGGAAGCAGAAGAAGTTGGTGAAGTTGCTGTAGATACAGAAACCACTTCATTAGATCCTCATCAAGCAGATTTAGTGGGTATTTCTCTCTGTTCTAAATTTGGAAAAGCATGCTACATACCAGTTGGTCACAAGTCACCTAAGTGTCTTAAAAAAGACGCAGTAATTAAAAAATTAAAAAAAATATTAGAAGATCCTAGTATAAAAAAAATAGGTCAAAACATAAAATTTGATTTTATCATACTTTATAAGTGCGGAATAACGCTTTCTTCAATGGAAGATACAATGCTGATGTCTTATGTCTTAGATGCAGGAAAAAATAGACATAATATGGATACTTTATCAGAAATTCATCTAGGACATAAAACTATTTCTTTTAAAGATATGGTAGGAACAGGCAAGAAAGAAATTAACTTTAGCGAAGTAGAATTAGATAAAGCAAAAGATTACGCTGCTGAAGATGCCGATGTTACTTTTAGATTATACAAGAAATTTATCAAAAATTTAAAATCAGAAAAAATGATAAATATCTATGAAATTTTTGAAAAGCCATTAATTAAAATTCTTGCATTTATGGAAATAGAGGGAGTTGAAATTGATAGTAAGTTTTTAAAATCTCTTTCATCTAAATTTGAAAAAAAAATCCAAAAACTTGAAAAAGAAGTATTTAAAATTTCTAAAAAAGAGTTCAATATTGCATCTCCAAAGCAATTAGGTGAAATAATTTATAATGAATTGAAAATAGCTGGATTAAAAAAAACTAAAAAAGGAAGTTTCGCAACAAGTGCAAGTGTTTTAGAGGATTTAGCTTTTAAAGGTCATGAGTTTCCAAAATTAATTTTAGACTGGAGACAAGTTTCAAAATTAAAAAATACCTATTCAGATGCTTTACCTGAACATTTAAACCCAAATACAAAAAGAGTTCATACTTCGTTTTTGCTCGCTGCTACGACGACTGGAAGACTAGCATCTAGCGATCCTAACTTACAAAACATACCAATTAAATCAGAAGATGGAAAAGATATAAGAAAAGCTTTCACTGCAAAAAAAGGGCACCTATTAATTTCTGCGGATTACAATCAAATTGAGATGAGAATTTTAGCAGACCTGGCAGATGTAAAAGAACTGAAAAAAGCTTTTAAAAATAAAGAAGATATTCACTCTTTAACAGCTAGCCAAATATTTAATATTGATATTAAAAAAGTTAATCAAGATCACAGACGAAAGGCTAAAGCTATTAATTTTGGAATTATTTATGGAATTTCACAATATGGATTAGCTAAGCAAATAAATGTTTCTAATTATGAAGCAGAGGAATTTTTAAATTCATATTTTGCTAAGTTTCCAGAAATTAAAGTTTATATGGATAATACAATTAAATTTTGTAGGAAAAGTGGATATGTTAACAATATTTTTGGACGAAGATCTCACTTTAATGGAATAAATGACAAAAACTTTAATGTCAGAAATTTTCAAGAACGTGCTGCAATTAATGCTCCCATTCAAGGTTCTGCTTCTGAAGTAATGAGATTAGCTATGATAAGATTAGATAAGAAATTATCAGAGGAAAAAAATTCTAATTCAAAAATGCTCTTGCAAATTCATGATGAATTAATTTTTGAAATTCCAAAAAAAGATGAAAAAGCAATGATTAAATTAATTGAGAAAGAAATGACCAGTGTGGCTAAGAGTGATTATCATTCTTTTTCAACTCCTTTAACAGTTGATATTAATGTTGGAGACAATTGGGGTATGTTACATTAAATTTATAACATTGCCCAAATTAGGACAATTTAGTATTTTTAAACTACTTTATGCAAAAACAAACAATAGCTTTGATAGATGACGATAGAAATATTTTAACAAGTTTGAGTATCGCATTAGAAAAAGAGGGTTTTAAAGTTCAAACATACATTGATGGTGAAAGTGCATTAATCGGTTTAACCAGAATGCCACCTGACTTAGCAGTCATTGATATAAAGATGCCTAAGATGGATGGAGAAGAATTACTAAAAAAACTTCGAAAAAAAACTTCCTTACCAGTAATTTTTTTAACATCTAAAGATGATGAAATTGATGAGTTGTTAGGTCTAAAGCTAGGCGCAGATGATTTTGTAAAAAAATCAGGAGGTTTTTCCATAAAAGTTTTGATTGAAAGAATTAGAGTGCAGCTAAGAAAAAAAGATTCAAATAATATTCTAGAGGAAAATAAAAGCCTGATATCTCATGGAAGATTAAAATTAGATCCATCACAACTCGAGTGTGAATGGAATGGAAAACAGCTGCCTGATAAATTGACAACAACTGAGTTTTTAATTGTTAAAGAATTAGCAAAGAGACCTGGTATAATTAAAGAAAGAGCTCAGCTTATGGATATTGCTTACCGAGAGGATACAGATATTGAGGATAGAACTATTGATAGTCATGTAAAACGAATTAGAAAAAAATTTAAAAAAGTAGATCCTGATTTTTCAGCTATTGAAACTAGGTATGGTAGTGGATATAGATGGAATGTTAGCTAATGTTTAGTAAATACTTAAAAACTCTTTCTATATTAAAGAAATTTTTATTTATAAATTTTGTAATTTTTACAATTATTGGACTATTTACGTTCATATATCTTAATAATATTCAGCCAAGTTTAATAAAAAAAAAATCTCAAAATCATACAAACATTATTAACAACACTATTGATAATATTTTAAGGCTAGATGTAAAATTCCAATCTGACGATATTAGAAGATTTTTATTTTCTACAAGGTTTATTTTTCAAAATTTAGATAGAGTAATATTTTTTGATGATCAACTTAACCTTATTGGAGACACTGATACTTTAGATCTTGATCCAAGATCATTCTCTACAAGACTTGATAAAATTGAATTTGAAAGTTTAGATAATGAGGAAATAGAAAAAACTATTGAGGAAAAAAATATAAAAATTGATGAAAAAAAACCTGTTTCATTCAAAGATATATTAAACAATTATTCTAATTCTGAAAATTTAGGAGCTCCTTATACATTTACCCAAGAAGATTTTAATCAATTTAATGTAACAACAATTAAGAATGTTACAAAGAATGGAATTAATCTTGGTTATGTAGCTATTACAGAAAATGCTAATGAAATAAAGACAGCGATAGATGAGAGAAAAGCATTTGTAATAAGAACAGCTATATCTGTAGGATTTGTAATATTAATTTTTTCTTTTGTTTTAAGCAGATATTTCATTAAACCAATACAAAATCTTGTTGGATATACAATTCGTATCAAAGAAAAAAGTCAAGTTAAACCAGGTATTGAAAATTTAAAAAAAAGAAATGACGAATTAGGACTTTTATCTAATTCTTTAGAAGATATGACAAATGAGCTTCAAAATAGAGTTACACACGCAGAAAACTTTTCGACAGATTTAGTTCATGAAATAAGAAATCCATTAGCATCTTTAAAAAGTGCATCAGAAATTTTACAAGACACAAATGATAGCGAACAAAGAAATAGATTATTGAATATACTAAGTCATGACGTTCAAAGAATAGAAAGATTAATTACCGATTACTCTCAAATGTTAAAGGATGAAGTTGCTTTAAGTAAAGAAAAAATGAAAAAAATTGATATTGAACCTATCATTCAATCTGTTGTTGATGATTATAATAATATTCATCAAGTGAAAAAAGGAATTAAAATTGAATATAAAAATGATGGAAAAAATAAATATTTAATAAATGGTATAGAAAACAGAATTGAACAAATCATTGCAAATTTATTGGATAATTCAATATCATTTAGTAAAGACGGTGCTAATGTTTTTGTTGATGTTTCTGTTAATGAAAAAAATCAAATATCAATCAAAATTGTTGATGAAGGACAAGGATTTAAAGAAAAAGATACATCAAGAATATTTAAAAGATTTTATAGTAATAGACCTGAAAAATTTGGAGAACATTCAGGCTTAGGTTTAAATATAGTAAAAAACTTGGTTGAACTCCATGATGGTGAAATTGTAGCATCTAATCGTATTGATAAAGAAGGAGCAATGATAGAGATAAGATTTCCCAATGTTGAATCATTTCTTGATAAATAAATACTTAGCTGTATAAAGCTTGCCATGGAAGATTATAAAGTAAAAGACATTGCTCAAGCTGAATTTGGTAGAAAAGAAATATCAATAGCTGAAAGTGAAATGCCTGGTTTAATGGCTTTAAGAGAAGAGTATTCAAAAGAAAAACCATTAAAGAGTGCAAGGATTATAGGATGTCTTCATATGACAATTCAAACTGCAGTACTAATCGAAACCTTAGTTGCATTAGGCGCTGAAGTTCGTTGGTCTTCATGTAATATTTTTTCAACACAAGATCATGCAGCTGCTGCAATTGCAAAGGCTGGGATCCCTGTTTATGCTTGGAAAGGTGAAACAGAAGAGGAATATTTATGGTGCATTAAACAAACTATAGTTGGAAAACCTGAATGGAAACCTAACATGTTATTAGATGATGGTGGTGATTTAACAGCTATCATGCACAATGAATATAAGGATTTAATGAAAGATATTAAGGGAGTTTCAGAAGAGACTACCACTGGAATTAAAGCACTTAATAAAATGGAAAAAGATAAATCGCTTTTAGTTCCAGCAATAAACGTGAATGACTCAGTCACAAAATCAAAATTTGATAATTTATATGGATGTAGAGAAAGTTTAGTAGACGGGATAAGAAGAGCTACTGATGTAATGATGTCTGGAAAAATTGCTATTGTTGCTGGTTTTGGAGACGTTGGAAAAGGAAGTGCTGCATCTTTAAGACAAAGTGGAGCTAGAGTTTTAGTTACAGAAGCAGATCCAATTTGTGCTCTACAAGCTGCAATGGAAGGTTATGAAGTGGTATTAATGGAGGAGGCTATAAGTAGAGCTGATATAGTTGTAACAGCAACAGGTAACAAAGATATTGTTACTGCAGATCATATGAGAGATATGAAGGATAGAGCCATCTTATGTAATATTGGTCACTTTGATAATGAAATACAAGTTGAAGCTCTTAGAAATTATAAATGGACTGAAGTAAAACCTCAAGTGCATGAAATAGAGCTACCTAGTGGTAAAAGAATTATTCTTTTAGCTGAAGGAAGATTAGTTAATCTTGGTTGTGCAACCGGACATCCAAGTTTTGTAATGAGCGCATCATTTACTAATCAAGTTATTGCTCAAATAGAACTTTGGCATAATCATAAAAATTATGAAAATAAAGTTTACGTACTTCCAAAACATTTAGATGAAAAAGTAGCAACTTTGCATTTAAAAAAAGTTGGGGCAAAACTAACAAAATTATCAAAAGAACAAGCAGATTATATAAGTGTTGGAACAGAAGGTCCTTTCAAACCAGATGCCTATCGCTATTAAAGATAGCACAATCAATATCACTTCAGAGAAGTTAACTAAAGAATTAGCTAAAGAATTTACAAAATATCTTAAAGGTGGCGAGTTTGTTTTTTTATATGGAGAAATGGGCGTCGGCAAAACAACTTTTGTTAAATATTTAATAAATGAGTATCAAAAAATAAATAATTTAATAAAAACAGAAATTACAAGCCCTACTTTTAGTTTATTAAATGAGTATCAGGTGAAAGATATGAGAATAAAACATTATGATTTATTTAGAATTAATAAGAAAGAAGATATCAATAATTTAGATATTTTTGAAAAAGATAATAAATTAATAACACTTATCGAATGGCCACAATCGATTGCTGATAAACAAGATATAAAATTTATAACTTTAACTTTTAATTATTTTAATCAATTAAATGATAGAACTGTAGATATAAAAATTTGAACTAAAACTTATTTTAATGAAAAGCCTAACAAAATTAAAAAAAATAAAAGGTGACGCATCTTTTAGAGAATTTTACAGAAACAAAGAAAATAAATCAATTGTAGTAATATCTAAAAAAGAAAAGTTAAAAAATCTTTTAATTTATGATGCGATTAATAAAATTCTAATTAAAAATAAAATTTTAGCACCAACTCTATTAAGTGAAAATTACATTAATAATTATATAGAAATAAATGACTTTGGAGATCAAACCTTGTTTCAAATTTTAAAAAACAAAAAGAATAATAAATATGTCATTTTTAAAAAGATAATAAAAATTTTAAATAAAATACAATTAATAAAAGATAAAAAAGTAAAAAATTTTAAAAACAAATTATATAAAGTTCAAGAATATAATAACAAAATTTTGTTTGTTGAAACTAAACTTTTTTGTGACTGGTATGCTCCAAAGAAATTGCCTAAATCCAAAAGTATTCAATTTAAAAAAAAATTTAGATTAGAGATAAAAAAATTATTATCAAAATTAAATTATAAAAATGTTACATTTGTTCATAGAGATTTTCATGTTTCAAATTTGATGTATCACAATAAAAAAATTGCGGTAATAGATAGTCAAGATGCACTAATTGGCAATAGAGCTTATGATTTAGCATCCTTAATTGACGACGTAAGATTAAAAACAACCAATGAATTAAAAGAAAAAGTATTTAAGTTTTACGTCAAAACAAATCAAAAAATTGATTTAGAAAAATTTAAAAAAGATTTTGAAATATTATCTGTTTTAAGGAACTTAAAAATAATTGGTATATTTATGCGTTTAGCTGCTAGAGATAATAAAAAAAAATATCTTAAATTAATTCCCTATGCTTGGGAAATGATTGATCATAGAATTAAAAATCAGAGTGAATTTAAAAATTTGATGTTACTGTTAAAAAATAATTTTCCTAAATTTATAAGGTAGAGTTGTGAAAATAAATACAGCATTAATTTTATGCGCAGGATTTGGTAAAAGATTAAATCCAATTACTTTAAATACACCAAAGCCCCTATTAGAAA
Organism: uncultured Pelagibacteraceae bacterium; assembly: GCA_902596185.1. GTDB lineage: Bacteria > Pseudomonadota > Alphaproteobacteria > Pelagibacterales > Pelagibacteraceae > Pelagibacter. The sequence goes on along the minus strand of CACJSX010000001.1, from coordinate 2,073 downwards.
TTAAAGATGTAAGTATTTTGGATAGATGCATTAATTTAATCGAAAAACTAGGTATTGAAAAAATTTTAATAAATACTTTTTATTTAAAAAATCAATTTTCAGCTTTTTTAAAAAGTAAAAATTTTAATATAGATATTAAAATAATTGAGGATGGTGCGCATATTTTAGATACAGGAGGAGGTATTCAAAATATGATTAAAAACTCTAATGAAAATGATTTTATAATTTTTAATCCAGATACAATCTGGGGCAATGAATATAAAGACGAGATATTAAAAATGGAAAAAATATATTTTTCTAAAAAATTAGAAAATATTCTTCTTCTAGCAAACAAAAAATTAAGTTTTGATAAAAACCTAAAAGGAGATTTCAATTTAAAAAATAATTTAATTAATAAAGAGGCTGAAAAAGAATTAATTTACATTGGTTGTCAAATTATTAGCAAAAAATTGTTTGTGAGAAATAAAATCGAAAATTTCTCTATTTTAGAAATTTGGAATAATTTGTTAGATCAAAAAAAATTATATGGTTATGAGAGCCAAAGAGACTTTTATCATTTAACCGATCTAGATATTTTTAAAAAACTAAAAGATCTTTAGCTCTCTCTTGATCAAGATATTTACAATTAGAAACCTTGTTGTTTTCTAATTCAATAAAAAGAGGGTTTCCTGTAGGTATTTCAAGTTTAGAAATTTGATTGTCATCTAAATTAAACAAATATTTACAAAGAGCTCTAATAGAGTTTCCATGAGCAGAAATGAGAATATTTTCGCTTACTTGGCTTTCTATATCTTTGCTATAAAATTTTATTACTCTTTCATATGTATCTTTTAGTGACTCAGTGTCAGGAATTTTTTCTAAAGGAATTTCTTTGTAAGTTTCAATATTTAGTGGATGATATGGATTTTTTTTATCTAGAGGGTCAGGTCTAAGATCCCAAGAACGTCTAAATTGATGAACTTTTTCTTCTCCGAGTTTTACTTTCATTTCATCTTTATTTAATCCTGTGAGAGCACCATAATGTCTTTCGTTTAATTCCCATACATTCTTTACTTCTTTAAAATCTTGCAGTTCTTCCTGAATAATTTTTAGGGTATTTTTAGCTCTTAATTGAAAAGATGAATAATAAAGGTTAATTTCAATATTTTCTTGTTTTATTAGTTGGCCAGCTTTTTTTGCTTCTGATTGCCCATTTTTTGTTAAATCTACATCTACCCATCCAGTAAATTTTTTTTCGAGATTCCAAACACTTTGACCATGCCTAACTAAAATTAAATAACTCATTTGTTTATCTTTTAGATCAATTTGGTAAATAAAACTATATTATTAATGAATAATTTTTTTTCAAAATATAAATTTATTTTTTATTTTTGCAATTTTATTTTAATTTTTTTATACCTATTTCCAGGTAGTATTTTAGGTTGGTTATTTTATAGCAATCTCAGCCAACAACCTCAAATTACTTCTGATTTTTATTTTTCAAATTTAAAAATTTCAACTAATCATCTTTATGCTTTTTTTGTTTTCTCAATAATTGGTTTTTTAAGTTATAAAAAATTAAATCAATTAAAGCTATTGAGTATTTATTTAGTATTTTTATCTATAATACTTGAGATTTTGCATTTATTTATTCCTCAGAGAACTTTTCAATTTTCAGATTTATTTGGAAATTTATCGGGTGTATTAATAATATTAATCTTATTTTACTTTTTTAAAAAAAATGAAAATTTTAAAACTTAATTTTTTATTCTTAATAATATTATTTATTTCAGCCTGTTCATCAGTTCCTAAAAATACAGCAAGCAGTTGCTCAATATTTGAAGAAAGATATTTTTGGTATAAACATGCGAAAAAGTCTGAAAAAAAATGGGGCACACCAGTCTATTTGCAGCTTGCAATTATTAAAATGGAATCTAGCTTTGATTGGTTAGCAAAACCACCAAGGCAAAAGCTTTTTAAAGTTATTCCCTATAAAAGACCATCAAGTTCTTTTGGTTATTCTCAAGCTGTAAAAGGTACCTGGATACAATACAAAAATGAAACTGGGAATAAATATGCAGTAAGATCAAGATT